>DASXER010000079.1:0-16204 GCA_036490015.1 Solirubrobacteraceae bacterium
GATCGGGCTCGGCGGCTACCGCGCGCACGCCAAGGCGCTTGAGCAGATCGGCACCGACGCCGACTGCACGCGCGCCGGGCAGGCCAGCTACTCGAGCTGGCTGGAGCTCGTGCCGGCCGGTCCCGTCGCGCTGCGCATCGCCGTGCACCCGGGCGATCGCATGTCTGCCACGCTCAGCGTCGCCGGGCATCAGGTGACGCTACGGCTGCGCGACGCGAGCACCGGTCAGCACCTCGTCAAGCGGCTGCGGATGAAGCGCGTGGACGTCTCCTCAGCCGAGTGGATCGTCGAGGCCCCCTCGCGGTGCGAAGCCAAATGCCAGACGCTCGCGCTGACGGACTTCGGCAGCGCCTCCTTCACCGGTGCCGCGGCGAAGACGCGCGACGGGCACACCGGTTCGCTCGGAGATGCGGCCTGGTCGACGACGCGGCTGATCCTGCGCCAGAACACGAGTGCGGGCGGCGAAGCGCGCCACGCCGGGGCCGCAGCCGCCCGACAAGTGCTCGCGACGCCCGGCGAAGCGGCGGAGGACGGCGCCTTCTCGGTGCTGTGGAGCCAGCTCGACGCACCCAGCCGGACAGAAGAAGAAGCCACGCCGCCTCCGACGCTCGGCGGCGAAGGCAGCTGACGGCCGCGCGCGGCAGCTTCGCCCCGGGGGTCGGCGCTGGCGCTAGCATCGCCGTCCGTGAGGACACTCCGCTCGCCCTCGATCGTCACACGCCTCTGCCTCTGCTTCGCCGCCCTGCTGGCGCCAGAGGTCGCGAGCGCCTCGACATCGACATCGACGCCGGGCAAGCTGTCGAGCGCCGATCTCGTCGAACGCACGCTGCCCAACTACTACGTCAAGGGTTGGGGTCATGCGACCGTCAAGTGCGGCAGCTACACCGACCGCTCATGGGTCTTCTGGCAGACGTACGCCGTGGCCGTCGTCGGCGACCGCTGGGTGATGAGCGCGAGCCGGCGCTCGCTCTGCAAGCCGTCGATGAAGCTCGCCCGGCGCGTCCTGTCGCACTTCCCGAACCATCTCGGCGCGACCTTCGACCGGCCCACCCAGGAGATCGTCGCGACGGCCACGCCGGCCGCCGCCGGCCGTCCTCGCGCCCTCGGCTACGACGCCGGGCAGAGAGGGCTCAGCTGCTATGAGCTGCCGAGCAGCTACGAGGCCGGCTACGAGCAGGAACGCGCCGGCGAGAGCGTGCAGGTCAGCGCCGAAGCGGCCGAAGCGGTCGCTTGGACGCGAGCGGTCGGCGTGACCGCGTCGTACGTCGTCTGCCTGACGGGCGCGCACGAGTCGGGCGCCGGCAGCCTGTCGGGCTCGAACTGGTTCGCGTTCGGCCCGCAGGCCAACGACTGCGCGCTCGGCTACACGATCAAGGAAGACCGCCCGGATGGCGAAACGGGCGAAATGACGGCGCCGCCGATCGGCGAAGCGTCGATCTGGGGCGACTACAACGAAGTGCCCTGCCCGGCCGGTCCCTAGTTCGGGATCTCGCCGCGCCCGTAGACCGCGCTCAACCAGACGTCGAGCAGCACCTCGACCACACGCTCGCCGTCGATCGCGGGCGCGTCGTCGGCGAAGGTCGCGTACAGGACCCGCTCGTTCATGCTGACGAGCGCGATCGCGAGCTCGCGCGCGGGAATGCCTGCTGGGGCCGCCCCCCGCTCACGCTCGGCTTCGATCGCCAGCGTGGCGTCGGCCACCCAGCCCTCCATCACCTCCGACCACAGCGCGCGTGCCTCGGGGTTGCTGGTGCGCGCCTGCGCGCCCGCGATCACCACGGCGCGGTGCGCGCCGAAGGTCTCGTAGAAGACCGTCAGCGCTTCGCGCCAGCGCTTCGCCGGGTCCTCAGCCAGTCGCTCGCGCAGATCGCCCTGACCGACCGCGGCCTGCTGCACGAGGCGATCGACGAGCGTCAGGAAGACGGCGTCCTTGGACGGGAAGTAGAAGTAGAACGTCGGCCGCGAGATGCCCGCGCCGCGCGCCAGGTCGTCAACGGAGATGTCGGCCAGCGGCCGTGCTTCCTCGAGCAGCCGCTCGGCCGTGGCGAGGATGGCCGCCTCGCGCTCGTCGCCGCTGACGCGCTGGCCGCGCCGTCCCCGGCCCGTCTGCGGCGGTTCTGATGTCGCGCGCGTGGTTGGCATCGGAGAGCGACTATACATGCTTCTCGACAGCGTGTTGACAGATCCGACAGAACGTTGATATGGTTCGTGCGGATGGCGCCAACAGCCAGCGAGAGCGAGCACCTCGACGTTCTGATCATCGGCGCCGGCCTGTCCGGCATCGGTGCCGCGTGCCACCTGCAGAAGCGCTGTCCCGGACGCAGCTTCGCGATCGTCGAGGCGCGCGAGCGAATGGGGGGCACGTGGGACCTGTTCCGCTACCCCGGCGTCCGCTCGGACTCCGACATGTTCACGCTCGGCTATGGCTTCAAGCCGTGGGAGCAGGCCGAGGCGATCGCCGACGGCACCTCGATCCGCTCCTACATCGACGAGACCGCCCGCGAGCACGGGCTCGAGCAGCGGATTCGCTACGGCCAGCGCGTCGTGCGCGCCGCGTGGAGCACCGAGGACGCACGCTGGAGCGTCGAGCTGGAGCACGCCGACGGCGAGCGCAGCCAGCTGTCCTGCGACTTCCTCTTTGGCTGCACCGGCTACTACCGCTACGACGAGGGCTACACGCCCGACTTTCCCGGCATCGAGCGCTTCGGTGGTCAGCTCGTACATCCGCAGCACTGGCCCGAGGACCTCGACTACGCCGGCAAGCGCGTGGTCGTGATCGGCAGCGGCGCGACCGCCGTCACCCTGCTGCCGGCGATGGCGCAGACGGCCGCGCACGTGACGATGCTGCAGCGCTCGCCGAGCTACGTCTTGTCCGTGCCCGGCAAGGACCCGCTCGCCACCCTGGTGCGGCGACTGCTGTCCAAGCGCGCCGCGTATGCGGCGGTGCGCTGGAAGAACGTGCTGCTGATGAACACCATCTACGGCATCAGCCGCCGCTGGCCGAAATTCATGCGCGGCGTGCTGCGGCGCAACGCCGAACGCAACCTGCCGGCCGACTACGCGGTCGACGTCCACTTCAACCCGAGCTACGACCCTTGGGATCAGCGCATGTGCTTCGTGCCCGACAACGACATGTTCGAGGCGCTGGGCAGCGGGCGGGCCTCGGTCGTGACCGACCGCATCGCGACGTTCACCGAGACGGGCGTCGAACTAGAGAGCGGCGCGACGCTCGACGCGGACGTCGTGATCAGCGCCACGGGCTTGAACCTGCTTGCGCTCGGCGGCATCTCTCTGAGCGTCGACGGACGCGAGGTCGCGCTCGGCGAGACCGTCGGCTACAAGGGCATGATGCTGAGCGGAGTCCCCAACCTGGCGCTCACGCTCGGCTACACGAACGCCTCGTGGACGCTCAAGGCCGACCTCGTGGCTGAATACGTCTGCCGCATCCTCAACCACCTCCAGCGCGGCGGCTACAGCCACTGCACGCCGCGTGCGCCGGGGACCGGCGTGGCACTGGAGCCGTTCCTCGACCTCAAATCCGGGTACGTGCTGCGCTCCGTGGACTCGCTGCCCAAACAGGGCGCCCGTGCGCCGTGGAAGCTGAACCAGAACTACCCGCGCGACGTGCGCCTGCTGCGCTACGGCTCGCTCGAAGACGAGGGCATGGAGTTCTCACGCGCTGGCGCCAGCGGCGGCGTGCACAGCGCGGCGACCGAACCGCGCGAGCCGGTCACGGCCTGAGCGCCGTCGTCAGGAGTCGCCCGTGGGGCGGCGCTGCGGGTGGATCGTCTCGCCCGCCTCGAGCATCGCGAGGAACTTCTCCAGGCGCCGGCGACGCGTCTCCGGCCGGCGCGCCTCGTCCAGGCGATAGAGGATCGAGTAGCGGTTCTGCGAGCTGAGCGCGGCGAAAGCGGCGCTCGCACGCGGCGAGTCCGCGAGCGCCGCGGCGAGGTCGTCCGGGACCGCCGCGCGCGCCTGGCTCTCATAGGCGGCCTGCCAGCGCCCGTCGCCGCGCGCGGCTTCGACCTCGGCCAGGCCGGCCGGGCGCATACGCGACGCGGCGATCAGCGCTTCGGCCTTGTCGCGATTGACGCGCGACCAGCGACTGCGGGAGCGGCGCGGAGTGAAGCGCTGCAGGAAACGCCGCTCGTCCAGCGCACCCCTGCGCGCGTCGATCCAGCCGAAGCAGATCGCGCTGTCGAGCACCTCCGGGTAGCGCACGCTCTCGATGCCCGTGCCCTGCTTGGCGATCTCGATCCAGACGCCCGCGCACGAAGCGTGGTTGCGCTCCAGCCAGTCCTCCCACTCGCGCGCGCAGCTGAAGCGGAGCCTGGGCTCCTCCTCCGATGACTCGTCGGCGGACACGCGCGATCAGGCTAGCGGAGCTGTGACGATGTGCCTCGCGTATACGTATTAGGGGTAGATGGATAGATCGCCGTCACGTGCCGCAGCATTCCTGGCCCGCGCCGTCGCACGCCAGCAGACGCTGGACGACGCGGCGATCGAGCAGCTGTTCCGCGACTGCGCCCACGACCTGCACGCCTACGCGATCTCGCTGCTGCGCGATCGTGCGGCCGCCGAGGACGTCACCGCACTGGCCTTCGAGCGTCTTTACCGGGCGCGCGCCCGGCTCGACCCGGACCGCGGCAGCCCGCGCACGTGGCTGTTCACGATCGCCCGCAACGCCGCGCTGGACGAGCTGCGCCGCCGCGGGCGGACACCCCAGGCGCTCGTCGAGCCAGACCCGATCGACGACGCCTCGACCGCGGCATTGGAGGACGTCGAGCGACGCGCGACGTTGCGTGAGGCGCTCGCCTCGCTGGAGCTGCGCGAGCGGGAGCTGATCCTGCTCAAGTTCCACGGTCAGCTATCGAACGCCGAGCTGGGACGCACGCTCGGCATCAGCGAGTCCAACGCCGGGACCCGCCTGCACCGCGCGCTGGCGCGCCTGCGCGAGCGCAGCCAGACGCTCGACCGTCAGGAGGTCGCATAGACATGAGGATCGTCCCGTTCCCATCCAGGACGGCCGACACGCCGCCGCCCGTGGCCGAGCTGCCCGAGGGCTATCTGAAGCAGCTGGAGTCGGACCTGTGCGCGATGGCGCCGCGGCTCGACCCCGACTTCGAACGCGAGCTGCGCGCACGGTTGTCCGAGCGCACGGCGACGGCTCGCGGCCGCGGCGCAGCCGACCGCTGGCGCAGACCGGCGCTCGTGCTCGCGGCCGCCCTGGTGATCGTGCCGGTGGCGGTCGTCGTGCCCGCCGAGCTGGGATCTGGGAACCATCGCCATGAGGCCGTCGTCTCGCGCGGCACGTCGGCAACGGCACATGCCACAGAGCACAGCGCGAGCGTGCCGCTGCCATCGCCCGCCCCAGGGACGGCGAGCGCGGCTGCTGAAGCCAGCGGAAGGCTTCAGCAGCTGTCGGCCTCGATCACGCTCGCCGCCCAGCCCGGCCACGTGCAGCAACTCGCCGACGAGGTCAGCCGCCTGACCGTCGGCGACGGCGGCTTCGTGGCGCACTCCAACGTCCAGGAAGAAAGCGCCGGTCAAAGCGAAGCGCAGCTGACATTGCAGCTGCCGAGCGCACACCTGTCGGCGGCGCTGGCCGCGCTGGGACGCCTCGCGCCGGTACGCGCGGAGTCGCAGTCGCTGCAGGACATCACCACGCGCTTCGACTCAGCCCGGCAGCGGCGCTCCGACCTGCTCGCCGAACGACGTGCGCTGCTGCACGCGCTGTCGCTGGCGCAGACCCAAGGCGCGATCGAAAGCCTCCGCGAACGCCTCGCGCAGACGCGCTCGGCGCTCGCGCGAGCCGTGGCGGAAGTCGCTGCGGCAGCCCACAGCGCCGCGACCTCGCGGGTCGAAGTCGGCGTCGTCTCGACGCGTGACAGCGATAAGCCGGGGACGCGATCGACGCTCGTGCGCGGATTGCACACGGCACTGCACGTGCTCGTCGTGACGTTGATCGTGCTGCTCACGGCGAGCGCGGTGCTCGTGCCGCTCTGCCTACTGCTGCTCGCGGCCGGCGCGCTGCGGCGCCTGTGGCTGCGCGCCGCGCGCGAACGGGTGCTGGAGCGCGGCTAAGCGGCTCAGCCGGGCGTGACCTCGGACAGGTCCTTGCTGCTCGCGACCGTGTGGAATTTGACGTCCGGGGGAGCCACGAGCGCCGTCACGACATCGCGCATGAAGCTCGCGATGTGCGGCGTGCGGAAGTGCTCCGCGAGCGCCTGTTCGCTCTCCCACTCCTCGACGAACACGAAGTCCGTGTCGGATTCGGTGTCGCCGTAGATGGCGTAGTTGATGCAGCCGGCCTCCTGGCGCGAGGCGGCGGCGACGGCCTGTCCGATTCGCACCAGGTCCGCTCGTTTCTCGGCATCCGTCTTGACCCTGCCTACGACGACGATCACAGCTGCTCTCCTCTCGCGGGTTCGAGCCCCACGCTACCCGAGTGGGACGCACGAAGCCCGGAGCTGCGCCGCAGCGGCGCCCTGCGACCGGGGCCGCGCTTCATCCGCGCGAGCCCGGCCAATACCCTTCACTTGTCAGGGGTGCCGCGCTACAGGTGCTACACGCTCAGGCGCCCTATCGCTGCTCGATCGCGCCCTACAGTTCGGTGTGGATGGAAACCTTGTTGGGACATTCGTGCCCACCTTGGGGAAAGAACTTGCACTCATATACCTGGGGCTCCACTTCCCAGTTCGGCCACGTGAACGTGATGGGGGAGGTGAGCGTCACACCGATGAGTGGGATTTCCACAGATGGCGTCCATTCGTTCTCGTCGTATTCGAATCGACAATGGTGCAGATTGCGGTGGTTCTGGGAGCACTTGATGAGCTTTTCGCCCGCGTCATACATCCACTTGTAGGCATCCGCAAACTCTGAAATCTCCTCTCCACCGATTTTGCCGAGGACTTCGATGAAGTGCTCCGGGAGGTCGAACATCGACAGGACGACGACGCTCGATTCTGCTTCGTCGAATTCCTCACCCTTGGACAGTGCTTCTTGCAGATTCAAGAACTGCTGAGTCCACGGATCTTTCATGCCAGCCCCGTACGCTTCCCGTTCCCGCGCCGCTTCGAGCCCTGGCGCTTCGGCGGCAGCGGCGGCGATACCCTGCATCACCCACGGTTCCTCTTGCATCACGTACGGCGCTCCGAGACCCGAGCCGCCGCCCAGGCCCGGCGCTTCGACCTGTTCGCTCTGCAGCGCCCTGCCCGTCTGGGGCACGTATGAGGTCGAACCGTAGGTGATCACACCGGTGGAGAAAGTGCTTTGGATCCCGTCGGCGCCCAACCACGCGAACGTCGGCGGCGCTTTGCCGGCGTTGGGCACGCCGAATTCGGTGCTGTTGTAGCTGGAGAGCAGTTTGGTTTCTCCAGCTTTGTCGCCGATCGTGCCGACCACGTTGCCCTGGAGGTCGTGGAGTTGGATGACCGGCGTCGCGCCACTGGTCTGCGTGGCCACGAGCGCGCCGTCGATACCAGGGATGTTGCGCGTCCACGTCCCCGCGGATTCGGTCCAAGCCGGTGTGGCGCCCGGACCGTCGTAGTGGCTTTTCGTTGTGACCGCGCCCGTGATCGTTTCGCGCACACGGCCTTCGGGATCCAGCTTGTATTCGTTCGTGGTCCCGCCTTGTGTCTGGGTGGCTACCGCATTGTCGACGTAGAAGGTGCTCGTCAGTTCTTTGCCTTCGGCGTCGGCCGCTGGCAGTTTGGTGACGTTGCCCAGGCCGTCGTAGGCCATGCCACCGTCAGCCAGGCGGTTGCCTTCGTCGTAGTTGTGGGATTCGATCGTGCCGCCTTCTGCCTGGCAGACGCCGCCCACTCCTGGCGTGCGACCGACCGAGCTCTCACGATCGCCTTCTTCGTCATACGCGTAGGCCCGCACGGTGCAGCCTTCTCCGGTAGGCGTTTCCTGGCTTTCGGTCAGGCGACCAGCCGTGTCGTATACGTAGCTCTCTTCGGCGAGCGTGCTTGCTTGGCTCAGCATTTCGCCGTGAATCGACGAAAGCCGCGTATCGCTGTAGTACGTGCCCGCTTCGCCTTCCGAGCAGTTCGAGCTCTTGATGTAGCTCACGCTCGTGGATTCGCCGACGGAATTGTAGGAGTAGTTGGCGCACATGCCGTAGGGATAGGAGACGCTCCTCAGTTTCCCTTCGGCGTCGTAGGAGCCCGTGAAGGAGCCCGCCGCGGAGTCGATCAATTTTGTGCGCTGCTTCGTCGTGGGCTCGTATTCGTATTTCTGTTTTGTCGTTCCCGAGGCGCTCGAGTCGGTGATTTCCTGAGGAAGGAGGTCTCCTTCCGGGCCGGCGTATTTGTATTTAGCGACGTTGCCATCCGCATCGGTGTACTTGACGAGCTGACCGAGGTGGTTGAATTCGCCCGCGAGCACCTTGCCTTCGCCTTCGGTGGTCTGCTTTTCGAGAATGCCCTGTTCGGCGTTGTAGGTGAAGTTGACCTTGGGCAGAGACACGCCGGTGAAGGCGGTTGCTTCGCTTGAGATCTTGCGCCCAGCGGCATCGTAGGCTTCTTTTTTCGTACGCGTAGACGTGCCGAACGTTTCGGTGATCGTTTCCGGCTCGTTGAACGTGTTGTAGGTGGTGAGCGTCACGGGCAGCTTCGGCAGACCCATCAGTTCGGGTTGCTTCGCGGGCAGCGTCTCGCAGACCAGGCCGGCCCATTCGGGGTGCCCGCCACAGCTCGGGTATTCGCTGTTCGCGGCCGTGCCGTAGTAGATCGTCTTCTGATCGTGGGCGTTCGGGCCTTTGGCCCATCTCTCCAGGCGGTTGTCGGAGGAGTCCGTCACCCAGAGTTCGCCACCGGCGTTGAAGACCAGTGCGCGCGGTCCGGTCAGCTGACCGGCTCCGGTGCCTGTCCAGCCGAGCTGGGTGACGTAGGCGCCGCTTGGCGAGAAGGACTCGGCTCGGTTGTTTTGCGAGTCGACCGTCCAGATGTTGCCGAGGCTGTCGATCTTGAGGTCGATCGGGGCGTTCAACTGGCCCTCGCCCGCGCCGGCGGTGCCGAAGCGCTTCAGCAGCGTGCCGGTGGCCGAGAACTCCTGGATGCGGTTGTTGCCGGTGTCGGCGACCCAGACGTGTTCGGCCGAGTCGATCGCGATGCCCTCCGGTCCTGACAGCTTGCCCGGTTCGCTGCCAGCGGAGCCGAATGCAGTCATGAACGTGCCTGTGCTGCTGAACTCCTCGATGCGGTTGTTGCCCGTGTCGGCGACCCACAGGTCGCCTTTGGCGTCGAAGGCGATCGCGGACGGGGCTTTGAGCTTGCCCGGTTCGGTGCCGAGCGATCCGACCGTCGCTTTGTAGACGCCCGCGCTGGTGAACTCCTGTATGCGGTTGTTGCCCGTGTCGGCGACCCAGATGTCTTTCGCCGAGTCCATCGCCACGCCCTCCGGGGCGTTGAACTGCCCGTTGCCCGACCCAGCTTCGCCAAATCCACCCGCGTAGACACCCGCGGCGCTGAACGACTGGAGGCGGTTGTTGGCGCTGTCGACGACCCAAAGGGTGCCTGTGGCGTTGAGAGCCACGCCCCACGGCGATTTCAGCTTGCCGGCTTCGGTCCCGGCTTCGCCGAATTTCGACGCGTATGTGAGCGTCGTTTCGGCACCGGCACCACGGACTTCAGCGATCTGGGCGGTGGTCGGGTTGTATTCGGTCGTAGTCGTCTGTTTCAGGCCTCCGGGGTCGACCGTCACCGAAGTGGGGGCGCGCAGTTTCCAGCCGAGGTTGCTTTGCCCGGAGTAGGACTTCTTCATCGTGCGGACTTCGAGTTCTTCGTGATTCGAACTTTCTTCATTCACGAGCTCGGCAAGGTCGTACTGTTCCGTCACCAGATGGTAGGTTTCCCCGGCCGGCGCGCCCTGGTCGTACACGAACTTCGTGTGATCGCGAGCCAGCGATTCTTTGACTTCACCGCCGGTTCGATACTTGATCTGGTGCTGGGGCCCGAACGTTTCGACCAGCATCGAGCCCGGTTCGGCGACTTCGCCTTCTTTGGCGCCTTCGCCGTTGAAGGTGCTCTGCGTGTCGAGCAGTTTGGACTTTTCCACCGAGCTCGCGCCGGCGGCGAGCGCGGTGGCCCGGTTGTCGGGCGTGAGCGTGCGGATGACGTCGTTGTATTCGTTGTATTCAGTCGTTGAGATCGAGCCGTAGGTGGCGTTGCTGGGCGACGCCACGTTGACTTCGCGGCCCTGTTCGTCCAGGTAGTGGACGGTCGCGCGCTTGTAGCTCGAGGCGGGCCAGCCCTGAGCTTCGTCAGCCGCGGTGATCGCCGTGGCTTCGACGGGGACATCGGACTGACCCCATTTGGCTACTTCGGATTCGCCCATTTCCCACGGGGCGCCCGTGCCCCTGAGAGGGACGTTGTAGTTGAGCGTCTCACCTGATTCTGGAGACCACGCTTCGCCGTCGTTGAGACTGCCCCCGGCGATCCTGCCGAGCTTGTTGCCCGCCGACGTGTACCACATCTCACCGACCGAGTTGGTCGCGGCCTGTTCCGGTTTGGCTTCGGCCGGCAGCATGAATTCGGTCATCGCGCCCAGAGAACTGACGCGCACCAGCTCGTGGCTCGTACTGCCGGTGACCCAGAGATTGCCGGAGGTGGAAGTGGTGATAGATGTCGGAACGATCGTACCTGGCAGCGAATATTCGGTGATCGTGCCGGCGGTGGTGATCTTGCCGATCTTGTGCGATCCAGCCTCGGCGAACCACAAGCCGCCGGGTCCGTTCACGATGCCCTCTGGAGTGCTGCCGGCAGGCAGTGTGTATTCGCTGACCACACCAGCCGTGGTGATCCTGCCGATCTTGTTGCTGGTGGCATCGGTGAACCAGTTGGCCCCGTCCGGCCCCTCCACGATTCCCCACGGACCTTTACCCGTCTGTGCGTATTCGGTGATCGTGCCCGTCGTGGTGATCTTGCCGATCTTGTTGTTGCCTTTGTTCCCGAACCACAGGTTTCCATCCTGCCCTTCGGTGATGCCATACGGCGCGCTGCCCGCCGGGAGCGCATATTCAGTGACTACGCCAGCCGTGGTGATCTTGCCGATCGCGCCTTTTTCGTTGTCGGTGAACCAGAGGTTTCCATCTGGACCCTTGACGATGGCCTGGGGCCGACTTCCTGCGGGCAGCGCATATTCCGTGATCGCGCCCGTATATGTCGTCTTGCCGATCTTGTTGGTGCTGTAGTCGGTGAACCACAGGCTGCCGACTTCGGGACCGGGAGTCAGACCCCTCGGGCCACTGCCCGCCGGCAGCGAGTATTCGGTGACCCACGACGCCGAGGTTTTCACGGTCGCCGTTTGGGTGGTGTTCGCCGCGACCGACCCACCGCCGTTGGTCGCTTCGACGGTCGCGAGCAGCGTGGCGCCCACGTCAGCCGCGACCACCTTGTAGGTCTCATTGGTCGCTCCGGGAATCGGCACGCAGCCGGTCGCGCTCGTGCACCTGCTCCACTGGTAGCCGTAATGGATCGGGCCGCCCGACCAAGAGCCCTTCGACACCGACAGCATCACGCCTTCCGTCGCGCCGCCTGTGATCAGCGGCCGGGTCGTGTTCGCCGCGACTGCGCCTTTCCAGAGTTCCGCCCCGGCTGGAGCGCGAGCTGCCTTCAGCAGACGGCCGGTTCCGGTGTCGCCCGATATCGCTCCATAGGTGAGCGTCCACGGCTGCTGACCAGGGGGACTGACCGCCGTCACGTGGCCTTCGGCGTCATAGCCGTAGGTCGTCTTCAAAGCCGGGGAGATGCGCGGATCCCACTCGGCGCGCAGACGCCCGAGAATGTCGTATGAGTATTCGGCCACCGCGATGAATTCCATTTTCGCGGTCGTCTTGTTGTATGCGCGCAGGTAGACCTTGCCCAGGCGCCCGGGGTATTTACCCCATTCGCTCGCACCTTCGCCGGTGGCCGATTTTTCGGTCCAGTATTGGAAATAGAGGGAGCGACAACCCGGTTTCGGTTCCGGAGAGCACGAGACGCCGGCCGGAACTGGAGCTTGGATTTCCTGCGGGACGGCGATTTTGTTGGTCGGCGTCGTCGTGCGGATGCCGTGGATGGTCGGGAACCACACTTTGCCGTCGGGCCCCGCGTCGATTGAGTAGGTGCCCCAGCCGATCGGGTACGTCGTGACGACCCCCGCGGTCGTGACCTTGCCGATGTCGTAGTAGCCGGTAGCGTCTTCGCCCATCGCAAACCACAAGTTGCCATCGGGCCCGACAGAGATGCTCCAGGGCGACATTTTGCCCGGCACCGTGTATTCGGTCACCACCCCCGTAGGAGTTATCTTGCCGACTTTCTGCCCTTCTCGATCGGCGAACCACATGTTTTTGTCCGGCCCAGTCGTGATCGCGGCGAGGCGGGTCGCTCCAGTCGTGAATTCGGTGAGCGCACCGGCGGTCGTCATCCTTGCGATGACATGTTCGCCTTTGGGGAACCACAGGTTGCCTTCCGGCCCAAGGGTGATTGCTTCCCCAGCACCTTTGGCGGCGTACGTCGCGAGGATCGCACCAGTCGTCGGAGAGATCTTCGCGATCCAGCCTTCCGCGCCATAGCTCTCGGTCAGCCACAGGTTGCCTTCCGCACCCACGACGAATGCGTCGGCACTGTGGAATTCGGGCAATGAGTATTCCGTTATCACGCCCGTGTGCGTGATCTTCGCGTACTTGGTCCCCTCGGCGAACCACACGTTGCCTTCTGGCCCGACCGCCATCCCCCGAGCTTCGTTGAACGACGGAATGGCGAATTCCGCTACCGCTCCGGTGGGTGACATCCGCCCTATCCTGCCTGATCTGAAGGCTTCGCCGTAGGTCCCGCTGGTCGAGTACCACAGGTCACCGTCGCTGCCGGTGATGAGGTCTCTCGGGCGACTTTCCGTGCCTAGTTTGTATTCCATCTGCGCTTCGATCTGCGTATAGCTGTACGTCAGCGTATCCGTGGCGACCGTCCCTTCCTGCTGCGTCGGCAGCCACACTTCCGAGCCCGCCTGCTGCGTGAACTTGAGCGACGTGTGTGCCGAGGCGTTCTTCAGGTAGTACGCGATCGGTTGTTTTGTGGTTTCGTTTTCTTCAACGCTCAGTTCGACGGTCGAGTCACCGGTCGGCGATTCGAATTTGCCGGCGTGCGCGGCGAAGATGGTCTGCTTGCCGTCAGCCGCCGTCATCAACACGCTGCCGTCGACCAGGATCTGGAGCGACTCGGCGGTGCCAATGCTCATGTTCCACTCCGGCCCGAGCGGGCCAGCGCCGCCTTGGGTCAGGTTGCGCGAGCTGGAGTTGCGCGACAGGTTGAGCCCCGAGCCCATCGAGACGTCGCTGGCGCCGAGCGCGAAGTCGCCCGACTCCAGGTCAACCGAGCCGGGGCCGAGCGCGACGGGCGTCGAGTGGCGGATCGTGATCGGTTCATATCCTTTCGCTTCGTTGCCCGCGTTGTCGATCGCCACGATTTCGATGTCGTGCTTGCCCGCGCCCAACGCGGCGCCGTTGAGCGTTTGCGTGACGGTCGCGGTGCATGGGCCTTTCGCGGTTGTGCAGGACCCCGAGGGAGTACCGACTTCATGGCCGTCGACAGACAACTTGATCGATTTGATGCCCGAACTGGAGACTGTCCCTTCCCCGTCTGTCGCCGAGATTTCCAGTTTGTATCCCCGTTCGCTCAGTTCGTTCCCGTAGGGCAGGCCATCGATTTCAAGGTTGTGCGGCTTCTTCGAGTCGACTTTGACGGTCGCTAGGCCTTCGGTCGTGAGCGACTGCGTGCCGGGCATCGCCTCTTCGGCTCTGTAGCGCAGCTTCTGTTCGCCGTCCGGCAGCAGCGCGTTGAGCCTCCAGCTTTCTGTGTGTTCGACGTAACACTGCACGCCCTGGCAGCCACTTTCAGCGAGGTAGCCGTGTTCTTCGAGCGGCGTCCATACGCCCGGCGAGAATTCGTATTCGAGTTTGGTCGCCGAGACGCCGATGCCCGGATCGGTCGCGACGAGTCCCAGCGCCCCACCGGCCGAACCGCCGAGTTTCGACAGCCACGCGCCGCTGCCATAGAGCACGTTGGTACGGCTGACTTTTTCTTTTTCTTTGTGTTCGTTTTCTATTTCGACTTCGACCGTCGGCGACGTCGTGTTGTAGCGAGTCGCCGCATGGGTGCCGGTCGGCTCGGCGATCGAGACGATGCCCTGTGACATCGAGTCCGAGAAGCCGTAGCTCCCGCCCGGGTTGGCCGTCGCAAGCTGCTCGAACACGACCGCGTTGTTCGCTTTGCCCGACCCAGGGAGACATTCTTCGACTTTTGAGGCATTCGCGGCGCAGGCTGTTGTCGCTTTGTTTTCGTATTCGGGGTTGGCTTCGGTCGAGAGCAGTTTCCTGGTTTCTCTCGCGGAGCTCGGTTCAAGGAATTCCAGCGCGCTTTCGATTTTGCTGCCTTTGTTGTGCGCAGAGGTCTGGGTTTTGATTTCGTAGATGTGCGAGACGCCCTTGGTCTGGTAGCCCCAAGCCCCAAATTCCGTCGGTTCATAGGGAGCGATGCCTTTGGTTTCTAGCCGTTCGGCGCCGGGGCCTTCGTAGTATTCGGCTTTGCCAAACCGGCCCGCGTTGGTCGTTTTGAATTCCCAGTTCGAGTGCTTCCCCGCTGCCGTTCTGACGAGCTCGGAGTCGTTGACTTCGGGGTCGACAGCGATCGGGTAGAGATGTTCGCCCGAGAGGTCGAGTGACAATTCGACGATGTGACCATGGATGTTCGTGACCACGGGGACGCTCGCGCCTTCGGCGTCTTCCGCACTCACAGGCATGATCTCCGCGAGCGCGTCCTTGCCCTTGCTGACCGTGATCGCACCGCTGGACGTCTGATGCAAACGTGCGCCGTGGGGCACGCCGACGCGGTAGTAGAGCTTGCTCGGGCTGTGGTCCGAGAGCAACATCGTGGTGAGGTCGAAGCCCAGCGAGGTGGCCTTGGCGATGCTCTCCAAGTCGCGAGCGTCGGCGGCTCCGCCGGAGTGGCGCCACACGGCTGCCACGCCGTCCAGCGCGCCCTGCGAGCCAGCGAGCGGGGTGCCGCCCGGGCCGGCGGGCGTGAGCGATACACCAAGGTTCGCGAGCGCGATGCCATCGGCTATGTCCTTTGGCACGTCGAGGTCGAGGTTCGAGCTCACAGGAGCGAAGCGCCCGCCGCGATCGGTCAGGCGCAGATCGAGCGGGATGTGGTGCCGGCCGCTCCGCCTGGCGATGGGCGCCGACGCTTCGATCAGACCTTTCGCCCCACCGGGCAATGACACCACGGCGGCGTGGTCGGTCGGGTAGGAGAGAATGCGAGCGCCGTGCGTAAGCGACGGCGTACCGCCGGCCGTCTGCTCGATTAGAGCGGGAAAGGCGTCCTTCGCCTCGCTGGCTGCACCGGCCGCGTTGAGTCCTACGAACTTCGAGCGAGACGCGCTGCGCCGGGCAATTGCCACCGGACTGCTGTGCATGGCTGCACGCGCGGCGCGAGCACCTTCACCGAGCAAGAGGCGATCCACCGAGGGCGAGACGAGCGGGCCGTCGAACAGCGACCCTGACGATCCGGTGATTCCGGGCGCACCACTCCCTCCACTCGCGGAGGCGACGGCGGCAAGCAGCGCGGCAGCAGTAACCGCAACCAGGACGCACACCAGCAAAGACCGCAGCGTTGACCGCATCGCCCACCCCACTCATAATTTTTTTGTTTGCGAGCCGGACCACCACGGGACACAATCGTGGCGACCTGGCTTCGAGCGGCGAGGACTCTAGCACGGCGTTTACATGACATGCACTTTTTTTTGTTGGGCGCGGTTAACTGGGTTAATCAGAGTCCACGCGAGTACCACGTGGTAAGAACAGGACCGTTGGAAGCATCGATATGCGGGCCTCGAACGTGCAGTCCTGAACTATTGGCGCACGGACGGTTTCTCACGCGGCGCAGCCCGGCATGTGTCACTAAAACCGGCCGACCTACCTGAAGCCGCGGGTGAGTCACGTGAGCACTCGATCGCCCGTATCGAAGCGGCTATTGCCACGCCGCGACTCGACGATGTCGACAAAAGGCGTCGGGCGGCGCGTCGGCGCCGAAGATGCGCCCGCGAGTCGTCCTTGATGTCGAGCCGAACCCGACGCGCCACATTCTGTCGGGGTCATGTGTACAGCGGTCAGCGCCTCGTCTATGCCGGCACAGGCCCCGGCGGCCGTGACGCTTTGGCCGTT
>DASXER010000082.1:0-21049 GCA_036490015.1 Solirubrobacteraceae bacterium
CCGATCTCGTAGACGCCGCCGGTGAAGCCGCCGCCGCCGAGCACGAGCGCCGTCTTGTCGCGTCTGGGCCGGCGCCGACGGTCGTGCGAGGGCGGGCGTCCGACGCCGCGCGCCGACATGCGGCGTGTCCGATCCTTGGCACCCCCGCCCTTCTTCAGGGTGGGTTCGAGCTTGACAACCTTGCCCACGAGTCACATTCTACGGCCGCGTGGCCCGGAACCGCCAAACGCGCACGCCGATTCTGATCCTTGGATCACTGCTCGCCATCATCCTCGCGCTCTGCGGCCCGGCGCCGGCTGGAGCCCAGGTGACGCTGGCGCACCTGCAGGCCGATCTGACACGTCAGCTGAAGCTCGCCGGGCCGCACGACGGCGCCTACGTCTACGACATCACCGACAAACAGGCGCTGTTCTCGGAGCGCGCCAACGCGATGCGCCCGCCAGCCTCGGTCGAGAAGCTCTACACCTCGGCCACGGCGCTCGACCTGCTGGGCGCGGAAGCGCGCATGACGACAGCCGTCTACGGGCTCGGCCACCTGGCCCCCGGCGGCGTGTGGGAAGGCAGCCTCTACCTGCGCGGCGGCGGCGACCCGACGTTCGGGACGAGCGCCTTCGTCAAGAGCCACTACGGCGGCGTCGGCGCGAGCCTCTCGACGCTCGTGAGCCAGCTCGTGCACACCGACGGCATCAAACGCGTCACGGGCACCGTCAACGGCGACGAGTCCTACTTCGACTCGCTACGCGGCGAGCCCTCCAGCGACTACAACTTCGACCCGTTCCTCGAAGGCACGCTCAGCGCGCTGTCCTTCAACCGCGGCGAAACGGGCCACGAACGCGGTCCCCACGCGCCCGCCGCCTACGCCGCCCGCCGGCTGCGCGCCGCGCTACGTGAAGCCGGCGTAGCGCTACCCAAGGGCGGCGGCGCGGCGAGCACCCCCGCCGGCGTGACGCTCCTTGCCCACGTCTCCTCGCCGACCGTCAGCCAGCTGCTCGGGCTGATGCTGCCGCCGTCGGACAACTTCTTCGCCGAGACGCTGCTGAAGGATCTCGGCGCGCACTTTGGCGGCGCCGGCACGACCGCGGCCGGCGCGGGCGTCGTCAGCCGCACGATCTCCAGCCTGCTTGGCATCCAGCCGGTGGTCGTCGACGGCTCGGGGCTCTCCCCCGCCGACCACACCTCGCCCTATCAAGTGGCCGACATGCTCGTCGAGCTGGAGCCGACGCCGGTCGGGGCGGTGCTACGCGACAGCCTCGCCGTCGCCGGTGAGACGGGCACGCTCGCCGAACGAATGCGCCACACGACCGCGGCCGGACGCTGCATGGGTAAGACCGGCACGCTCACGGGTGCGTCGAATCTCGTCGGCTACTGCCAGACGGTCGGAGGCGACCTGCTCGCGTTCGCGATCTTCAACGACGACATCTCGACCTACAGCGCGCACGTGTTCCAGGATCACATGGTGATCACGATCGCTAGCTACTGAGGAGCCACTGGTCCGCGCGTGCCGACGGGTCGGACCGGGCGCCGCATGGGCGACGCCCGGCTCGACGGCAGGATCTACTGCGTCTGTGGCGGTGCCGCCGACGAGGTCGGCGCGGTCGGGGCCCCGAAGAACTTGGGAACCTTGACGGTGTGAGGTGCCTGATCCGGCATCACGTATTTTGCCGATGCCAGGCTTGGGTCCGTTCGCACGACTACATCGTTCGTGACAGGGACGGTGTGTTCCGATCCGTCCTTGTCTATGAACGTCACCGTTTCCACGCCATCGGGTACGAGAATCATCATTGTGAGCGGTACGTTTTGCCCTTTCCAGAGGGACGACAGGCCCTGTTCTTCCGCCGTGCTGGTGTCGCCGCAGCCCTCAGCGCTTTCGCCACTCTGGTTGGCAGAGAGGCAGATTTCCGTGCCCTCATGGCTGACGTAGACTTCGTTTTCGACGCCGCCGGTTTTAATGACCGCGGCCAGCACGGCACCGGCCGCGACAGCGTTTGCCGTCCGTGCCCGCTTGCTGTGATGCTTGAACACGGAGAAGTGCACCTTGCTCGAGTGATGGTGGGCGATGCTCCGCGATTTACGTGACGCGAGCGCACCGCTTGCGAGCAGTCCACCAACGGTCACGAGTAGTAGAGCCGATAGTGCGAGCGCGAGACGGCCGCGTATGCGTTTAGACATCAGTTCGGCTCTCCCTACGGAATGCTGCAATTTTTGTAGTTCGCCTCACGTCCTGACAAATGGACGTAGAAGCCCGTGCTGCTGGTCTCACCGTGCCCATAGACTTCATTCGAGCCGGTGCAGACCCTTACGTGATTCATGTTTTCGCTGTAGTGTTCGCCAGCCACGCTCCAGCTGCTTCCACCGTTGTATTTCCACTCGATCACGTAGACGAGTTTGTAGGTGTAGTCGGTGCCTCCAACTTCATCGATGTAATCGTTAGGACCATTCAGCGTAGCGCAACCTTCGCAACTGTACGAATCATCGGTGGCTAGAGCGGGCGCGGCGACGGCGAATACACCCGCCGACGACAGCAGAGCTACCACGAGAAAGAGGCGGCGCAAGCGGCCGCCATTTTCAGCGAGCAACGTTCCCTCCTTTTAGCGTTGAACGCGCGCGTGGGCAGTCGGCTATAGGCGCCCACCACGGCTTTTTGCTGGCCCCCAGATCGTTTGCCGACCCTATGCTCAACTTAGTCGTCCTCGATTTGGTACGCCCAGCATTGTTTCTGACTGTCATCGGCGCACCGTCAGCAGGTGGCTTGCTGGCGGACATTCGTCTGCGATAGCCCGCCGGTCGGTCCGTGGAACCTTCGTGACCGCTTCACCAGTCCCAGGTGGCGGGCCAGCGCGATCGCCAACTCGCGGCGCCGTTCGCGAGCCAACGCCCCTCAAGCATCGCCTCGTAGCTGCCGAATACACGGATGTGCCTTCGATGACACGTGTCCTTCGTGGCAGCGCTCTGCCCCTGCTCGCACTCGCGCTCGGGCTGCCGCTCGCCGGCTGCGGCGCCGGCGAGGAAACGTCAGGTCAGGCCGAAGCGTCCTTGGCCAGCGAAGCGATCAAGCACATCGAAGCGGGCGAAAGCCCGCACGAACAGGGCTTCCTACGCGAACACCGCGGCGAACTCGAAGAACTCGCCCACAACGCCGGCTTCTCCGAAGAAGACCTCGAGCGGGTCAAAGAAGAAGCCGAAGAAGGCTCCGAAGGCGAAGAACGGGAATACGACGAAAGCGTCCCCGCGCAGAGCGCCGCGGCCGAAGAAGAAGCCGGCGAAGAAGCGGAAGAAGAACTGGAATACGGCGAAGACGGCGAACCCACCGAACCGCAGAGCAGCTGAGCTGAGCTGATCCCAGCCGAGCTGAGCCGAGCCGAGCGCCCGCGTTCAGCTCTCCCCGCCGCCGTCCAGCAGCTTCAGCAACCCCGGCTCGTCGAGTACCTTCACGCCGAGCCGCTCGGCCTTCTCGAGCTTCGACCCGGGGCTCTCACCGGCGACGAGATAGTCGGTCTTCTTCGACACCGAGGTGGTGACGCGCCCGCCGGCGGCGGCGATCCGCTCGGTCGCCTGCTCACGCGACAGCTCGGGCAGCGTGCCTGTCAGCACCAGCGTCATGCCGGATAGCAGCCCCTCCGATGGCGGCGGACCTTCTTCCTCGAAGCACAGCCCCTGGCCGCGCAGGTCATCGATCAGGCGACGCATACGCGCGTCGTCGAGCTGCGCCCGGATCGAGTCGGCCATCTTCTCGCCCACGCCGGGGATCTCGGCGATCTGCTCGGGACTCGCGGCCAGCAGCGCGTCGATCGTGCGAAACCCCTGCGCGAGATTGCGCCCGGTCACCTCGCCGACCTCCTCGATGCCGAGCGCGAACAGCACACGCCCGAACGGCCTCTGCTTGGAGGCCTCGATCCCGGCCAGCAGGTTGCGGGCCGAGATCTCGCCGAAGCCCTCCAGCTCTAGGAGCTGCTCCTCCTTCAAGCGATAGAAGTCGGCGGCCGTGTGCACGAGGCCCTGCTCCTGGAAGGACGCCACCTGCTTCTCGCCGAGGCCGTCGATGTCCATCGCGCCACGCGAGACGAAGTGCTTCAACAGCTGCCAGGCGCGCGCCGGGCAGTCGCGGTTGGGGCACTTCGTGAACACGCCCTCCTCTGGGCTGACCGTCGGCGTCTGACAGAAGGGGCAGCGCTCGGGCGGGCGCGGCACCGGCGGGCGATCCTTGCGCTCCGCCACGTGCGGCGCGGGCGAGACGACTTGCGGAATCACGTCGCCCGCGCGTACGACGATCACCTCCTCGCCGGCGCGAATGTCCTTGCGCTCGATGTCCTGCTCGTTGTGAAGCGTCGCGAGCTTGATCGTTACGCCGCCCACCGAGACCGGCTCGAGCACCGCGAACGGCCGCAGGTCGCCGAACTTGCCGACGTTCCACATCACCTGCTCCAACTTCGTCACGGCGGTCGTGGGCGGGAACTTCCAGGCCACCGCCCAGCGGGGGTCGCGCCCGACGGTGCCGAGCCGGCGCTGCAGCTCGAGGTCGTCGACCTTCACGACAGCACCGTCGATCTCAAAGTCGAGCTCGCCGCGGCGGCGCTCCCACTCGTGGCACTGGTCGATCACGGCCTGCTCGTCGCCGAGCACGCTGATGCCGGCATTGACGCGGAAGCCGTGCGCGCGCAGCCAGTCGAGCGCCTCGGAGTGGCGCTCGAACGACAGCCCGTCCGCGACCCCGACCTGGTAGCACCAGATCGACAGCGGCCGCTTGGCGGCGTCGGCCGGGTCGAGCTGGCGCACCGTGCCGGCGGCGGAGTTGCGCGGGTTCATGAAGGTCGACTCGCCCGCTTCGGCACGCCGCTCGTTGAGCGCGGTGAAATCCCGCAGCGACATGTAGACCTCGCCGCGCACCTCGACCAGCGCTGGCGCGTCGTCGATGCGCAGCGGCACGGCTCCAATCGTGCGCAGGTTGTGCGTCACGTCCTCGCCGATCTGCCCGTCGCCACGGGTTGCCCCACGCTCTAGCACCCCGTCGCGGTAGAGCAGGCTGATCGCGAGACCGTCGATCTTTGGCTCGACGACGAAGTCGAACTGCGCCCGCTCGATCCCCTCGCGTGCGAGGTGGTTGCGCATACGCTCGACCCAAGCGCGCAGCTCGTCCTCGGAGCGCACGTTGCCGAGCGACAGCATCGGCTCCAGGTGCTCCACCTTTTCGAGCTTCGAGACCGGCGTGCCGCCGACCCGTTGGGTGGGCGAGTCGGGCGTCGCCAGCTCGGGGTGCTCGCGCTCGATCGCGCGCAACTCGTCGAGTAGGCGGTCGTACTCGTCGTCGCCGATCTCCGGGTCGTCGAGCACGTAGTAGCGATGCGCGTGGTGGGCGAGCTGCTCGTGCAGCTCGCCCACCCGCGCCCGCAGGGCCGCGTCCTGCTTGGCGGCGCTCACGATCCTCCGGCGGCCAGCAGTCCCTCGAGGTCGAAGCTGCGCAGCGCGTCGAGGCTGGGCCGGTCGGTCAGATCGAAGTGGATCGGCGTGATCGCGACACGACCCGCCGCGACGGCCGCGAGATCGGTGCCGGGCTCGTCGTGGAAGCCGGGGTAGGCGCCATAGATCCAATACCGCCGGCGGTGCTCCTCCTCGGTGTCGAGCTTCAGCTCGTCGCGGTAGATGCGCTTGCCCAGGGTCGTGACCTCGACCCCGGCCGGCTCGCCGGCCGGGACGTTGACGTTCAGGAGCGTGCGCTCGGGCAACGGCACGTCGTCGATCCGCTCCACCATCCGCGCCACGAAGGACGCCGCCACGTCGAAGCCGAAGCCGCCGTCGAAGCGGTAGTCGAGCTTTGACGCACGCGACTGTTGCGAGACGGCGATCGCGGGCAGGCCCAGGACGACACCCTCGAGCGCCGCCGCGACCGTACCCGAGTAGGTGATGTCGTCGCCCAGGTTGGCGCCGTGGTTGATGCCCGAGACGACCAGGTCGGCGGAGAACCCCTCGACCAGGCCGAGGCTCGCCAGGCGCACGCAGTCGACGGGCGTGCCGTCGGTCGCGTAGCCGATCGTGCCGTCCGAGAAGGGAACCTCCTCCACCCACAGCGGCCGGCGCGTCGTGATCGAGCGAGCCATCGCCGAGCGGTTGCCGTCAGGGGCGATCACCGCGAGCCGCACGTCCTGGAGGCCCGCCAGCGCGCGACGCATGGCCTGCAGGCCGTCGGCCTCGATCCCGTCGTCGTTTGTCAGCAGCACGTTCAGCACGATCGTCCGCGACCAGCATAGGGAGCGCGGCAGCGCCCCAGCGGCGAGCGCGCGAAAGCGTAACGTCGGCCTCTGTAAGCGCGCGGATATGCTCCTTCAGGCATGTGGGAGGAGTCCACGATCGGACGCGGGACGGCCACGGCGGCGTGCGTCCTCGTCGCTGCCTCGGCGCTGCTCTGGGGAGTCGGCTCGTCCGTTGCCGACGCCGCCGCCGTGTCGAGCGCCGACAGTACGGCCACCTCCACCTACCTGGAAGCCCGTTACGAGCTGCTGCGGGCCACCGTCCAAGACGTCGATGCCACGGCCGCGGCGGAGGCAAAAGCGTCGCAGGCATTCGGGCAAGAATGCGCGGGGGCGCTGCACGGCGCGCCTGACTCCGAATTCGAATTCGTACCGCTGCCGACGACACGGCCCACGCCGCGAGCCGAAGGCGAAAGCCGACGGGCCGAACAGCAGAAGGACGTGCTGCTGGGAGAGCTGGCCGGCAATCTCGCGAGCGCCAGCGCTCAGCCCAGCCGAAGCGCGATCGAAAGCTTCGTCGCGACCGTCTCCCCGCTGCGCTGGAGCAACGCGCTGATCGCCGAACTGATCGCCTCCGAAGCCGGCGAACTGGAGCAGACGCTGAACAGCCCTCAGTCACCGGCCTGCGCCGACATGCGATTCTGGGCACAGAGCGGCTTCCGCCGGCTCTCGCCCGACAGCAAGGCGTTCGAGACGACGCGCGCAGCTCGCCTACAGACCCTCCAGGAAGGCAACCTCCTAGACCTGCTGAAGCCGCTTGAGGACAGCGAAGCCCGCCGGCTCGTTGCCCGCACGCGAGCGCTGGAGGTAAAGCGAACGCATCTGCGGATCGCAGCGGAGCTCCCCTCCGAGGAAGCTCTGGACAAAGCGCTCGGGCTGCCGGCAAGCCCATTCGCGGTCAACAAGAAGCCCCCGCAGATCGCCCATGGCAAGACGCTGTCAGGGGCCGAGTACGTCCTGCGCAAAGCCGGGCACGAAGGCGGTTGCCGCCACACGATCTCGGTGACGTTCGAAGAGAGCTCCGAAGGCGGGAGCTCGAGCAGCACGAGCGAGCTGTGCGTCAGACGCAAGCCCACGAGCCTGCCCGAGAGTGGCTGCTCGGGCGGAAAGCTGGCGACGATCGAGAACGGCGTAGAGCCGTCTGTGCGCAGCGTGCGCATACAGCTCAACGACGGGCGCACGATCGCCGCCAGGGTGATCCAGCTCTCGCGACGTGACGGCGGCCCCGGCGGCGTGTTCGTGCAGAGCTTCCTTGGCCGCCGCAATCTGCGCGTGCTGGCGATCGTCGAGCGCGACGCGGCGGGCGGGGTCGTGCTCAGGCTCGCACCCAAGCACATGACGCCCTGCCGAGAAGACCTCGAACCGGGCAAACCGACGTTCGCTCCGCTCGCCCAAGGTTCCACTCCCGGCGGCGAAGGCTTCACGATCGAAGGCGTCTTCTACAGCTTCGGCAAGCATCAGGAATTCAACTTCGAAGTCGACACGAATGAAGGCTCCGGCTACGACCACCCCAACGTCATCTCACGCGGAAGCGACGAAGGACCGGCCAAGCCCAAGGCCTATGGATGGTCGCTGCGCAACGAATGCGAGCCGAACCCCTACGCGATCGTCTACGGCGCCCTGACGGCGCCCGGCGCCTCGGTCGAGGCTCGCACACCGCAGGGCCTCGTGGCACTGACGAAGGTCGCGATCCCGGCCAAGCTGCACGCGCCGGGCCCGCTCCTGTACGGCGCCTTCGCGGAAGTGCCGAGCGAACTGGTCGTGCTGCGCGCCGACGGTTCGGTGCTCTACACGGAAAGCCTCGCGACCCAGGACAAGGACCAAACCGAATACTGCGAAGGCTACGTCGAACCGCCCGCTTAGTAGCTGACCCGCGCCAGCGCCAAGCCATGCGCCGGCGCCGTACGACCGGCCTCCGCGCGCGGCCGACCCTCCAGCAGCGTCGCGAACCGCTCGACCGTGAGCAGCCCCGAGGCGACGTCGAGCATCGTCCCGACGAGCACGCGGTTCATGTGGCGCAGGAATATGTCGGCCTCGATCCAGCACGACAGCAGGTCGCCGTCGACCAGCCATTCGGCACGACTCACACGGCAGTTGAACCACTTGTGCTCGGTCTCGCTCGGCGTGAAGGCCGTGAAGTCGTGCCGGCCAGCCACGAGCGCGGCGCAACGTACGAGCAGCTCACGGTCGAGGCGCGCCGAGGGCACCCAGAACGCGCTCGCGCGTAGCGACGGGCTGCGCGTGCGGCGATGCAGCACGCGATAGCAGTAGGTGCGGCTCGTGGCGTCGCCCCGCGCGTCGAACGCGTCCTCGACGGGCTCTGCGGAGAGCACGGCCAGGTCGTCGTCGAGCAGCGAGTTCAGGCGCGTCGGATCGACCGCCTCGTGGGCGTAGCTCGCGACCTGCCCCCAGGCGTGCACGCCGCGGTCGGTACGTCCGGCGACCGTCAGCTTCAACGGCCTGCTGTCGGTGCCCTCGTCGCCGAGCACGGTGCGCAGCGCGCGCTCCAGCTCGTCCTGAACGCTGCGCTCACCGGGCTGCCGCGCCCAGCCGGCGAAGCCGGCGCCGTCGTATTCGAGCGTGAGCTTGGTCTTCATCGCGGAGCGCCAGCCGGGCGCGCTCCCGGCTCAGACGAGCTCTAGGAAGACCATCTCCGTCGAGTCGCTGCGACGGGGACCTAGCTTGAGGATGCGCGTGTAGCCGCCCGGCCGGTCGGCGTAGCGGGGCGCCACCTCGGTGAACAGCTTGTGCACCGCGAACTTGTCCTGCGAGAGCGTCGAGAGCGCCTGGCGGCGAGCGTGCAGGTCGCCGCGCTTGGCGAGCGTGATCAGTTTCTCGATCTCGGGCTTGACGGCCTTGGCCTTGGCTTCGGTCGTTTTGATGCGCTCGTGCTCGATCAGCTCCTTGCTCAGGTTCATGAGCAAGGACTTGCGGTGCGCGCTGTCGCGCGAGAGCTTGTATCTAGTCTTTTGGTGGCGCATGAGTCGGGGAGTGTAGATGATGCGATTCGACGCTTGCCGCCTGCGGCGGCGTCGCGATCGGAATCGATCACTACACCCCCCTCTGGCGGGACCATCGCTCGCGCGCTCGCGCGCGCGTTTCTCTACTCAGTCTTGGCGGAGGTTCAGTCCCCTCGCGTGCAGGGTTTCGATTACCTCGTCGATCGACTTTTTGCCGAAGTTCGGGATCGCGTTGAGCTCGGCCTCTGACTTCGAGATGAGGTCTCCGACCGTCTGGATGCCGGCGCGCTTGAGGCAGTTGTAGGAGCGGACTCCTAGCTCCAGCTCCTCGATCAGGATGCCCCACTCCTCGCCCTGCAGCGCGGCTTGGACGCCGCCGCCGACGGCGAGGCCGTGGCCATCTAGCTGGCCTCCGGGGGCTGCGCGTAGCTCCTGGATGCGGTCCGCGTCGGTGAAGATCGCTAGCTGCGAGATCAAAAGCTCGGCCGCCTCGCGTAGCGCGGCCTGCGGGTCGATCGAGCCGTCGGTCTCGATGTCGAGCGCGAGCTTGTCGAAGTCGGTCTTCTGCCCGACACGCGCCTGCTCGACCGCGTAGGCGACGCGGCGCACCGGCGAGAAGATCGAGTCGATCGGGATCACGCCGATCGGCTGGTCGGAGGACTTGTTCTCCTCGGCCGGGCGATAGCCACGGCCGCGACCGATCGTCATGTACAGCTCGAGCTTCGTTTTCTTCTCCAGCGTGGCGATGTGCAGGTCGGGGTTGAGGATCTCGACGCCGGCGGGCAGGTCGATGTCCTTGGCGGTGATGTCGCCGGGGCCGGTCACGACCAGCGGCGCCTCGACCTCGCTCGCGTCCGAGTGCATACGGCAGACGACGCCCTTGAGGTTCAGGACGATGTCGGTGACGTCCTCCTTGACCCCTCCGATCGTGGAGAACTCGTGGGCCACACCCTCGATGCGCACGCTCGTGACGGCGGCTCCCGCGAGCGATGAGAGCAGCACGCGCCGTAGCGAATTGCCGAACGTGTAGCCGAAGCCGCGATCGAGCGGCTCGATCGTGAACGTGCCACGGTTCTCCTCCACCGACTCGCTAGTGATCCGGGGGATTTGGAAGTCGAGCATGAGAGTCCTAACGTCGTTTTGGTCTCGCACCGGCGTCCATCGACACCGGCCCTGAAGCGCCTCCGCCCATGGACGGTGGCGTCTGGAACTTGATAACTACTTCGAGTACAGCTCGACGATGAGCTGCTCCTGCACCGGTGCGGCTACCTCGCGCCGCTCCGGCTTGCGCAGCACCTTGGCCGTCAGCGACTCGTGATCGGCCTGCAGCCACGCGGGAATCTGTCCGGTGAGCTCGGTGGCGTCGCGCACCACCTGGGTCGCGGGGGTGTTCGCCTTGATGGCGATCACGTCGCCGGGGCGCACCTGGTAGCTGGGGATGTCGACCCGTCGCCCGTTGACGGTCCAGTGACCGTGACGGATCAGCTGGCGCGACTGGCGACGGGAGGCCGCGAAGCCGAGCCTTACGAGCACGTTGTCGAGACGCAACTCAAGCAGCGCGAGCAGGTTCTCGCCGGTGATGCCCGGCTGGCGGGAGGCCTTGACGTAGTAGCCGTGGAACTGGCGCTCGAGCACGCCGTAGTAGCGGCGCGCCTTCTGCTTCTCGCGCAGCTGCACGCGGTACTCGCTCTGTTTGAGCCGGCCGCGTCCGTGCTCCCCTGGCGGGTAGGAGCGACGCTCGACGCCGCACTTGTCGGTCAGGCAACGCTCGCCCTTGAGGAACAGCTTCTGGCCCTCGCGGCGGCATTGCTTGCACTGCGGGCTGGTGTCGCGCGCCATCGCTTAGACCCTCCGCCGCTTGCGGGGGCGGCATCCGTTGTGTGCCTGCGGGGTGACGTCCTTGACGCCCGTGACCTCAAGGCCAGCGGCCTGGAGCGAGCGGATCGCGGTCTCGCGGCCGGAGCCGGGACCCTTGACGTAGACCTCGACCTTCTGGAGTCCCTGCTCGAGGCCCTTGCGCGCGGCCGCGTCGGCGGTCACCTGCGCGGCGAAGGGCGTCGACTTGCGCGAGCCCTTGAAGCCCGCGCCGCCGGCCGACTCCCAGGCGATCACGTTGCCGGCCGTGTCGGTCAGCGAGACGATCGTGTTGTTGAACGAAGTCTTGATGTGGGCCTGACCGACCGGGATGTTCTTTTTCGGCTTGCGCCGTCCGCGGGCGCGTTTGGGAGCAGGCGGCACTACTTCTTACCTGCTTTCTTCTTGCCGGCGACCTGCATACGCTTGGGGCCCTTGCGGGTGCGCGCGTTGGTCTTGGTCTTCTGTCCCCGCACGGGCAGGCCGCGGCGGTGGCGCAGGCCGCGGTAGCAGCCGATGTCCTGAAGTCTTTTGATGTCGTTGAGACGCTCGCGCCGCAGATCGCCCTCGACGGTCAGCCCGTCGTCGATCGCGTCGCGCAGCTTGGTGACCTCGTCCTCGGTCAGGTCGCGGATGTAGGTGTCGGGGCTGATGCCGACCTCAGCCAGCACCTTGGCCGAGGTGGAACGACCGATGCCGTAGATGTAGGTCAGCCCAATTTCCGAGCGCTTGTTGAGCGGCAGGTTGACGCCTGCGATTCTGGCCATGGGTTCCCGCTCAGCCCTGTCGCTGCTTGTGGCGCTTGTTCTGGCAGATCACCAACACCACCCCGTGGCGTCGAATGATCTTGCATTTCTCGCACATCGGCTTGACCGACGGTCGTACCTTCATGTTCCCTTTCGGCGCTCGTTCCGGCGACCGGCTCTGGCTGCCGTTGCGGCCGCCGCTACCAGGTCGTGGATTTGCCTCGAGCGCACGCACAACTTGCTTGCACTCAGGCAGGACTCGCAATCCTAGCAACTTTGCGGCGCCACGCTGCGCTCGCCATGGAGCGCGTTCTTTTTATGGATTGGATGGGTTCTCGCGGCGCGAGATGGAGCGTGCCGCCATCGTTCAACCGGCCGTTGCCACGCCCGCGTCGGAGGCCGCGAGCCGCCGCGTCTCGGGCGGCAGATGCCAGGGCGTGAGCACACGTGGCCCTTCGGACGTGATCGCGACCGTGAACTCGAAGTGGGCTGCCGGCGAGCCGTCCTGGGAGTAGATCGCCCAGCCGTCGCCGCCGACGCGCACGGCGGGCCGCCCGGCTGTCGTCATCGGCTCGATCGCTAGCACCATGCCCTCCTCCAGCTGCGGCCCCTTGCCGGGCTTGCCGTAGTTGGGCACCTGCGGGTCCTCGTGCATGTTGCGCCCAACGCCGTGGCCGACGAGCGAGCGCACGACCGCCAGCCCGGCGCCTTCGGCGACTCCCTGGATGGCGGCGGAGAGGTCGCCCATGCGGTTGCCGGGGCGGCACTGGGCGACGCCGGCGTGCAAGGACTCGATCGTGGCGGCGAGCAGGTTCTGGGCCTGTGGCGTGACCTCGCCGACCGGAAAGGTGCGGGCGGCGTCGGCGACCCAGCCGGCAAGCGTGACGCCGACGTCGATCGAGATGATGTCTCCGTCGGCGAGGCGGTAGCGCCCGGGGATGCCGTGCACGATCATCTCGTTGGGCGAGGCGCAGATCGAGCCGGGAAAGCCGCGGTAGCCCTTGAAGGTCGGCTCGGCGCCGCGTGAGCGGATGAAGCGCTCGGCGAGCTTGTCGAGCTCGCCGGTGGTGACGCCTGGGCGCACGTTGCTCTCGAGCATTTCGAGCGTCGCGACGAGGATCTCGCCGGCGGCCGCCATCTGCTCGATCTCCGCTGGGGACTTCTTGATGATCACCCTGGGAGCTTAGCTCGGCGCCTCGCGATGGCTGGTCCCACGGCGGTGCGCCGCTATCCGGGGGTACGGATCTCAGCCATCTAGAGCTTCTCCTCCAGGCGCAGCGTGGCGACCGTGGCGCGGATGCGGTCGTGCACTTCGTCGGCCGAGCGCGTGCCGTCGAAGCGGCGCAGCAGCCCGGCGCGGTCGTAGTAGGCGATCAGCGGCTCGGTCTGGGCGTGGTAGACCTCCAGGCGCCGGCGGATCGTGTCTTCCTTGTCGTCGTCGCGCTGGATCAGCCGCGAGCCGTCCTGGTCGCAGACGTCCTCGTGCTTGGGCGGGTCGAAGTCGACGTGGTAGATGTGCGTCGGGTTCTTCACGCACACGCGCCGGCCCGCCAGGCGGCGCACGAGGTCGTCGTCCGAGACCTCGATCGACAGCGCCGCGGACAGGTGCCGGTCGAGCCCGGCGAGCGCCTCGCCGAGCGCGTCGGCCTGCGTCTCGTTGCGGGGGAAGCCGTCGAGCAGGAAGCCGTCGCGCGCGTCGACGTCGTTCACGCGCGCGGTGATCATGCCGACGATCACCTCGTCGGGCACCAGCTCGCCGGCGTCCATGTAGCGCTTGGCTTCGCGGCCGAGGTCGGTGCCGTCGGCGACCTGCGCGCGCAGGATGTCGCCGGTCGAGATGTGCGGCAGGTTGAAGTCGTCACGCAGGCGCTCGGCCTGGGTTCCCTTGCCAGCCCCGGGGGGCCCCACCAGGATCAGGTTCAACTCGGACACGACCGAGGCAGACTAACCGCTCGACGCCGATCAGACCAGGGCTGCGAGGCCGCTGGCAACGGCGTTACTTGAGGAAGCCCTCGTAACTGCGCATCATGAGCTGCGCCTCTAGCTGCTTCATCGTTTCCAGCGCGACCCCGATCACGATCAGGATCGAGGTGCCGCCGAAGTAGAAGTTCTGGTGCGTGCGTGCGATCAAGATCGCCGGCAGGGCGGCCACGGCGGCCAGGAAGATGGCGCCCGGGAAGGTCAGGCGGGCGAGGATGCGATCGAGGAATTCCGCGGTCGGGCGCCCGGGCCTGACGCCGGGGATGAAGCCTCCATACTTCTTCAGGTTGTCGGCCTGGTCGACGGGGTTGAACGTCACCGCCGTGTAGAAGTAGGTGAAGACGATGATGAAGATCGTCTCGCCGACGAGGTAGTGCCAGCCGTTGGGCGTGAAGAAGTCGGACAGGCTTTTGCCCCAGTGGGTTTTCACGAGCTGGCCAATCGTCGGCGGGAAGGCCATGATGCTGGCCGCGAAGATGACCGGGATCACTCCAGCCATGTTCACGCGCAGCGGCAGGTAGGTCTGGCCGCCCTCGGACATCCGACGTCCAATCATCCGCTTTGCGTACTGCACCGGGATACGACGCTGACCTTCTTGCACGAACACGATGCCGGCCACGACGGCGAGCACGAGGAAAGGCATCATCACCTTGAAGACCTGGTCGTTGGTCGTCCACCAGGCCTGGATGCCGGAGGGCAGGCGAGCGACGATCGAAGCGAAGATCAGCAGTGAAATCCCATTTCCGATCCCGCGCTGGGTGATCATCTCGCCGATCCACATCAGCATCACGCAGCCGGTGGTCAGGCACACGACGATCAGGAAGATGTGCGGTGCGTCGAACTTCGTGATGACGCTTTCGCCGGCTTTTGCCTGCAGCGTGTGGAACAGGAACACGTAGCCGATCGACTGGGCGAAGGCTAGGCCGACGGTCAGGTAACGCGTGTACTGGGTGATGCGCGCCTGGCCGACCTCGCCTTCCTTGGAGAGCTTCTCCAGCGAGGGCACCGCTACCTGCAGCAACTGCAGGATGATCGAGGAGGTGATGTAGGGCATGATCCCGAGCGCGAACAGCGCGATGCGGGACAGCCCGCCGCCGGAGAACAGGTTCAGCAGGCCGAGGATGTTGGAGCCGCCGAACTGCTTCTGGATGTTGTTGACCGCCGTCAGGTTGACGCCCGGCACGGGGACGTGCGAACCGAAGCGGTAGATCAGCAACATTCCCGCCGTGAAGGCGATCTTCTTGCGGATGTCCGCGACCTGGAAGGCGTTGAGGATGGTGGCGAGCATGATGGTGTTCCGTGGCCCGGGAGCTAACTGAGGCTCCGTACCTCGGGATCAGCCGATTCTAGTGGATGCATGGTGTCGCGATGCACCCTTCCCGTGAACGGGCGCCAGCGCTCAGGCGTCGACGATCGTGCAGGTGCCGCCGGCCGCCTCGATGCGCTCGCGCGCACCGGCCGAGAAGCCGTGGGCGTGAACGGTCAGCGCCTTGCTGAGCTCACCCCTGGCCAGGACCTTGACCGGCACGTCCTTGCGTGTCGCCAGGCCGTTGGCCTTCATCAGCTCGATCGTCACCTCGGTGCCGGCCTCGAAGCGGCTCTCGAGCGCCTCGATGTTGACCGGCTGGGTGTGGGTGCGGAAGGGCTCGAACGGCATCGACTTCTTCATGTGCGGTCCACGTAGCTTTCGCATACGCATGTGGATCGGCATCTGGCCACCCTCGAAGGCGGCGCGGCGTTTGGAGCCCGAGCGCGAGCCGGCGCCCTTCTGGCCACGGCCGGAGGTCTTGCCGGTGCCCGAGCCTTCGCCGCGACCGACGCGCTTGCGCGGCCGGCGGCTGCCGGGGGCGGGCGTGAGGTTGTGCAGCCCGATGCGCTGCTCCGTGTCTTTGTCTTTCTCGGCCGGGCTCATTTCTGCTCCTTGACCTCGACCAGATGACGCACGGCATGAAGCATCCCGCGCGCCTGCTCGTTGTCCTTGACCTCGACTGTGTGGCCGATGCGGCGCAGGCCCAGCGAGCGCATCGTGGAGCGCTGTTTGGCGTTGGAGCCGTTGGTCGACTTGCGCTGGGTGACGCTGAGCGAGCTCACGAGGCCGGAGCCTCCTCGGCGGCCGGAGCCTCGGCGGCGACCGGAGCGACCTCAGCGGCGCCGTCGGACTCGCCGGCACCGTTTCCGTCTGCGGCCGTCTCAGTGCTGGTGAGGCCCAGGACCTGATTCACGGTCAGGCCACGCAGGGTCGCCATCTCGGCCGGCGTGCGCAGCCCGCGCAGGCCGGCGACGGTCGCCTTGACGAGGTTGATCGGGTTTTGCGTGCCGAGGCTCTTGGAGAGGATGTCGTGGATCCCGGCGAGCTCGAGCACCGCGCGCACGCCACCGCCGGCGATCACACCGGTACCGGGCGAGGCCGGCTTCAGGAAGACGCGGCCAGACCCGAAGATGCCGGTCGTCTGGTGCGTGATCGTGCTGCCGTGCTTGGGCACGCGGAAGAGGTCCTTCTTGGCGCGCTCGACGCCCTTCTGGATCGCGAGCGGCACCTCGTTGGCCTTGCCATAGCCGACGCCGACGACTTCGCGTTCGTCTCCGACTACGACCAGGGCCGTGAAGGAGAAGCGCCGGCCGCCCTTGACGACCTTGGCGACGCGGTTGATCTCGACCACGCGCTCCTGGAGATCCAGGCCGGCGGGGTTGACTGAGCGATCGTTGGAGATGGACATGGGCAGCAGAGGGTAGCGGGCGCCGGCGGCTAGACCGTGATACCCGACTCGCGAAGGGCGTCGGCGAACACCTGCACGTGGCCGTGGTACTGATAGCCGCCACGGTCGAAGACGACTTCGGACACGCCGGCCGCCTTGGCGCGCTCGGCCAGCAGCTCGCCCGCGCGCTTGGTGCAGTCGCCTTTCTTCAGCTTACGCAGATCTGGCTCGTACCAGCCGACGGCGGCGATCGTACGGCCGGACACGTCGTCGACCAACTGCGCGGCAATGCCACGGTTGGAACGGAACACGGACACACGCGGACGCGTCTCGGTGCCAGAGATCTTCGCGCGTACGCGGCGGCGGCGCTTGAGGCGGCGAGCCTCCTTGGTGAGGACGCTCATGCGCGCTTCCCGACCTTGCGGGCGACGTACTCGCCCTCGTAGCGGATGCCCTTGCCCTTGTAGGGCTCCGGCGGGCGCTGCTTGCGGATGATCGCGGCGGTCTCGCCGACGAGCTGCTTGGAGATGCCTTTGACGACTACGCGAGTCGGCTGGGGCACCTCGAATTCGATTCCGTCGGGGGCGGGTATCGGCACCGGATGCGAGTAGCCGACCGCCAGCTCGAGGTTCTTGCCCTTCAGCAGCGCGCGGTAGCCGACACCCTGGATCTCCAGCCGCTTCTCGTAGCCGGCGGTGACACCCTCGACCATGTTCGCGACGAGCGTGCGGGTGAGGCCGTGCAGGGCGCGGTGTTCGCCGCGGTCGGTCGGCCGGGTCACGATCAGCTGGTCGCCGTCCTGGGTGATCTCGATGTCGCGGTGAACGCGCTCCGAGAGTTCGCCTTTCGGTCCGTTGACGTGCACGGACTCCGGCTCGATCGAGACGGTCACCCCGGCGGGCACGGTGATGGGCTGTCTACCGATTCGCGACACCGTTCACCAAACCTGGGCCAGGACCTCGCCGCCGACGCCGGCCGCGCGGGCGTCGTGACCCGTCATGACGCCGTGGGAGGTGGAGATGATCGCGGTGCCCATGCCGCCGAGCACCTTGGGAATGCTGTGCGCGTCGACGTAAGTGCGCCGGCCGGGGCGCGAGACGCGACGCAGACCAGAGATCGCCGAGCGGCGGTCGTCGGTGTACTTCAAGCGAATCTGGATCACCTGGCCGGCGGCACCTTCGGGAGCCGGCATGACCTGCCAGGAGTCGATGTATCCCTGCTCGTCGAGGATCCGCGCCAGCTCGCCCTTGAGCTTGGAGGCGGGCACGTCGACGGTCTCGTGCGCGGCACGAATCGCGTTGCGCACGCGCGTCAGGAAGTCGGCTATCGGATCTGTCATCGACATGGCTTGGAGGCTCCTACCAGGAGGACTTCGTCATTCCCGGGATGTGGCCGTTGTGGGCGAGCTCGCGCAGACATATGCGGCACACCCCGAACTTGCGATACACGGCGCGCGGTCGGCCACAGCGAGTGCACCGAGTATAAGCGCGCGTCTTGAACTTCGGCGTCCGCGCCTGCTTGACGCGTAGCGAGGTCTTGGCCACTAGTCGCTCTCCTCTTGGTTCTCGGCGGTTGAATCGTTGCCCGCGGCCGCCTCGGGCTCAGTGGCGGCGTCGGGCTCGCTCTCAGTCTCTGCGGTGGCCTCCGGCTCGGCGGGAGCCTCGGGCTCCGGCGCCGCCTCGGCGTCAGGCGCGGCGGGCGCGTCGGCCTCGGTCGTAGCCTCGGGCTCTGAAGCAGACTCGGCGACCGGCTCAGCCTCGGCGGCGGGCTCGGGCTCAGCGGGAGCCTCGACCTTCGGCTTGGCGGCGGCCGCGGCCTTCTCCTCAGCGGCTGCGGCCTTCGCGGCGGCCTTCTCCTCTGCGGCCTTCTTCGCTGCCTCGGCGTCAGCCGCGGCTTTCTCGGCCTGGACGGCCTGGGCGGCGACGTTCTCCTCGTGCTCGCGCTCGGCGGCGGCGTCTGCCTCGGGGTCGTAGCCCTTCGGGCGACCCTGCGGCGAGAAGGGCATCCCGAGCGCCGCTAGCAGCGCGTAGGCCTCGATGTCGGTGTGGGCGGATGTCGTGATCGTGATGTCGAGCCCGCGCACCTGGTCGATCGCGTCGTAGTCGATCTCCGGGAAGATGATCTGCTCCTTGACGCCCATCGAGTAGTTGCCGCGACCGTCGAAGGAGCGCGGGTTGAGGCCACGGAAGTCGCGGATGCGCGGAATCGCGATCGAAACCAGCCGGTCCAGAAACTCGTAGCCACGGTCGCCGCGCAGCGTCACGGCGACGCCAACGGGCATACCCTCGCGCAGTTTGAAGGCCGCGATCGACTTGCGCGCGCGGCGCACGCTCGGCTGTTGGCCGGCGATCGTGGCGAGCTGCTCGGTGGCGGCTTTGAGCATTTTCGAGTCCTGCTTGGCGAGGCCGACGCCCATGTTGACGGTGACCTTCTCGATCTTGGGTGTCTGCATCACCGTGGAGTAGCCGAAGCGCTCGATCAGCGCGGGCCGGATCTCCTCCAGGTAGCGGACCTTCATGCGCGCCGGAGGCGCGGTCTCAGCGGGAGCAGCCATCAGTCGATCCTCGCGCCTGTGGTCTTGGCCACGCGGAAGCGCTGGCCGCCCTCGCGCTCGATGCCGATACGCGTCGGCTTGCCTTTGCCGTCGAGCAGCATCACGTTGGAGACGTGGATCGGACCCTCGCGCTCGATGACGCCACCGAGCGAGGCTTCGCTCTGCGCACCCGCGACCTGGTGGGGACGGGTGTGGCGCTTGACCATGTTCAGCCCCTCGACGAACACCTTTTCGTGCTTGGGGTCGACGCGCAGCACGCGTCCGCTCTTGCCGCGGTCCTTGCCCGCCATCACCTGCACACGGTCGCCGGAGCGAACGCGCATCGCCTTGCCTTTGGGCATCGCGGTGGCGCGCGCCATCACAGCACCTCCGGTGCCAGCGAGACGATCTTCATGAAGTTGCGCTCACGTAGTTCCCTGGCGACGGGACCGAACACGCGCGTGCCGCGCGGGTTGTTCTGGTCGTCGATGATCACGGCGGCGTTCTCGTCGAAGGCGATGTAGGTGCCGTCGTCGCGCCCGATCGGCTTCTTCGTGCGTACCACGACGGCGGTCACGACCTCGCCCTTTTTGACGGCGCCCTGGGGGTTGGCCTGCTTCACGGTCGCGGTGATGATGTCGCCGACGAACGCGTAGCGGCGGCGCGAGCCACCCTTGACGCGGATGCAGAGGATTTCGCGGGCGCCGGAGTTGTCGGCCACCCGCAGACGAGTCTCGTTCTGGATCATCGGGCCCTCTCCACCACGTCGACGAGCGCCCAGCGCTTGGTGCGCGACAGGGGGCGGCTCTCGATCACGCGCACGACGTCGCCCTCGTGGGCGTCGTTGTTCTCGTCGTGGGCGTGGACGGTGCTGGAGCTGCGGACGATCTTCTCGTAGCGGCGGTGACGCCGCGCGATGTCGATGCGCACCGTGATCGTTTTCTCGGCCTTGTTGGACACGACGACGCCCTGGCGGACTCGGCGCGCGCCCTGAACGGGAGCGTGGACCGGCGCGAGCGGCTCGGCCGCCGGGGCGGCGGCGCGGCGCTCGGCCGCTTTGGCGCGTTCGCTCAGGCGCCGGGCACGACGGCGGACAGCCTTCTGGCGGCGCTGCTCGACGCGCTCGGCGTGACGATCCTCGGGTGTGCGTGTCGGACGCGACTCGCCCTTGTGCTGCGAGCGCGTGCGACGACGGCGTTCCTTGGACGAAAGCTGCTCCTCGGGCTCCGCCGGCTCAGCGGCGGGAGCGGGAGCGTCGTCCGCACCATCGGCGGCGGGCTCCTCGGGTGGCGCCTCGGCGTCGGGCTCAGCGGCGGCCTCCGGCTCGGCCTGGGCCTCAGGCGCGGCCGCGACCTCTGGCGCCTCTGCCTCTGGCGTCGTCTGCTCGTCGTTCTCGGGGGTCTCGTTCTCGTCAGCCATCTATTCGATCCAGGTTTCGTTTCAGTTCTCGCTGCCGGCGGCGTCTTTTAGCTCGCGCTGGCGGGCGACGGTCAGGGCACGGGCGAGGTCGCGACGCGCGCGGCCCATGCCGGCCGTGTCGTCGAGTTCGCCGGTCGCGTTCGCGAAGCGCAGGCCGAAGACCTCTTTGCGCAGCTCGGCGATCTGTTTAATTAGTTCTTTCGCGTCCATGTCGCGCACTTCGCTTGCCTTCATGGCTTCAGTCCTCGCGCAGAACGAACTTGGACTTGACGGGAAGCTTGTGTGCGGCCAGCCGGATCGCTTCGCGTGCCAGCGGCTCGGAGACGCCGGCGAGCTCGAACATCACGCGTCCGGGCTTGACCACCGCGACCCAGCCTTCGGGCGAGCCCTTGCCGGAGCCCATGCGGGTCTCGGCCGGCTTCTTCGTGATCGGCTTGTCGGGGAAGACGTTGATCCACACCTTCCCGCCACGCTTGATCTTGCGCGTCATCGCGATACGAGCGGCTTCGATCTGGCGGTTCGTCAACCAACCCGGCTCGAGCGCCTGGATCCCGAAGTCGCCGAAGCTCACCGTCGTACCGCCCTTGGCGATACCAGCACGGCGACCTCGTTGCTGCTT
>DASXER010000100.1:0-7973 GCA_036490015.1 Solirubrobacteraceae bacterium
CTGCCCGACGCGCGGGTCCTCCAGATGCCAGGTCAGCGCCGGCAGGCAGCGCATCATGTCGCCAGCCTTGAGCACCGCCTCGTAGTGCTCGGTGGCGAACTGGTAGGACATCGCCTCGGCCTTGACGCGCTCGTCGACCGCGACCTCCAGACCCACCCGGGAGGTCATGTCGAAGCCGACCGTGAACGTGTTTAGGTGGGGTAGCGAGCGTGCCGCGAGCGCGGTGATGCTGCCCGAGTCCATGCCACCGGAGAGGTGCGCGCCGACCGGCACGTCGGCCACCAGCTGACGGGTGACGGCCTGGCGGAAGAGTCGGTCTAGCTCCTCCAGGTACTCCTCGTCGCTGACGCCCTCCTCGGCCTCCCTGAAGTCGAAGTCCCAATAGCGGCGGGGCTTGACGGGCCCAGAGCCCGCCTGGACGGTGATGTGATGCGCCGGGCGCAGCAGCTTCACGTCCTTGAACAGGGTGCCGTCGGTGAAGACGTTCTGAAAGGTGAAGTACTCGAGCAGATGGCGGGGGCTGACCGCCGCCGCGAGCCCGTCGTGCTGGAGCAGCGACTTGATCTCCGAGCCGAACAGCACGACCGAACCGACCTCCGCGTAGTAGAGCGGCTTGACGCCGTAGCGGTCGCGTGCGAGGAACAGCTCGCGCTCCTGGCGGTCCCAGATCGCGAATGCGAACATGCCGTTGAAGCGGTCCAGACACGCGGGGCCCCACGCCGCGTAGGCGCTCAGCACCACCTCGGTGTCGCAGTCGGTGCGGAAGCTGCGCCCTTCGGCCTGCAGCTCGGCGCGCAGCTCGCGATAGTTGTAGAGGCAGCCGTTGTAGGTGATCACGTAATCGCCGGTGGCATCGAACAACGGCTGGTTGCTCTCGGGCCGCGGGTCGATGATCGCCAGGCGGCGGTTGGCGAGCCCGACCGGACCGTCGGCGTAGTGGCCTTCGCCGTCGGGGCCGCGATGCGCGATCACGTCGCTCATGCGCCTCAGCAACTCCATCGGAATGGGTGCGCCGGATCGATCCAGCGCACCGGCGATGCCACACACGGTTAGTGGCTGGCTCCGTGGCCTCCGAGGAGACCTGATCGAGAGGCGGCGGGCACGAGGCGACGGACGTTAGCGGACGTGGAACGCGGAGGAGACCGGCGCGTTGGCCATAATGCCCTCGCTCACGCGCATGCGGCTAGCGATCTTCGACAACCTGGCGAACAGCGCGTACATCCAGGCGAAGGCGCTTCGCGAGCTGGGACATCCCGTCGACCTGGTACTCGACCCCTTCGATCGGTTCGTGATGAGCGACCCTCGCTGGGAGGAGCTCGACCTGGAGTTCCCGCCCGACGAGCTCCACACAGCCGTGATGCCCGAGTGGACGCCACCGCCCTGGATCCGCTCCGCGCCGCCGTTCGCACAGCGCTCGACACTCGGCGGGCGTCTGCGGCACGCGCTCGCCAATGTCCCGCGCGCCACGACGCTCGGCGGCCGGCTGGCAGAGGCTTCAAGAGCGGCTGGATGGCGCGGCAGCTGGATGGCGGCCGAACGCGCCTGGATCGTGCGCACGCTCGCCGAGTACGACTGCGTGATCGCCTACGGCGCCGGCCCGGCCTGGGCGGCGCTGGCCGGCGTGCCGTGCGTGGCTGAGACGTGGGGCGGCGACATGACGATGCTGCCCTTCTACGACACCGGCGACTGGGAGGGACACGAGACGCTGCCGCTGCCCGGCCCCCGCGGCGAGCTGTTCGCGTTCGCGCGCCTGCAGCGGCTGGGGTACGAGCGGGCCGGGCGGATCCTGCTGACGGACCCTCGCTTCATACCGTTCGCCGAGCGTCTGGGGCATCTGGAGAAGTGCGTCGAGTTCGGCTTCCTGATCGACACCAAGAAATACAGCGCTCGACCGGAGCCCGAGCTGCGCGCTCGGCTGCTGGCCGGTAGCGAGGGTCCACTCGTGTTTGTGCCCGCGCGGCAGGACTTCTACTGGAAGGGCTCAGACCAGCTGCTGCGCGGTTTCGCCGCGGCTGCGCGATCGCACCCTGGCGCGGTGCTGGCCTGCGCCGGGTGGGGAGCGGACATCGAGCGCTCGCGCACGCTGATCGACGAGCTGGGCATCGGCGCACAAGTGCGCCTGCTTCCACATGCGATGTCCAAGGAACGTCTGCGGCGTCACTACTGTGCGGCCGATGTCGTGGCCGACCAGTTCACGGTCGGCTCCTACGGCGGCTCGGCGCTGGAGGCGATGAGCTGCGAGCGGCCCGTCTTGATCAGCCTGGACCCGGAGCGCTTCGAGGCCCGCTCGGCCTCGTTTCCGCCGGTGCTCAACGTGTCTGGGCCCGAGGAGATCGCGACTGCGCTCGCGCACCTGTTCGACGAGCCGGCGACGCGTGTGGCGCTCGGCGCGCGGGCGCGGGCGTGGGTCGACGAGCACCACGGACGGCCACTGGCGGAGCGGGTCCTGCAACTCTGTGAAACGGTCATGGAGGAGCAAGGGACGCCACACACGAAGCTCGGCCGATGAACAGCGGGCACATGCTGCGGCTCGGCCGGCAGACGCTGGTCTACGGCCTCAGCGGCGGCGTGCTGCAGCTGCTCGCCGTGCTCACGCTGCCGATCGTGGCACGCGAGCTCACGACCGCCCAGTACGGCGTGCTGGAGCTCGCTACCAGCACGCTTGCGGTCGTCGGCACGCTCGCGGAGCTGGGACTGACCTCAGCCTCGCAGCGCTCCTACTACGACTATGGCAACGAGCAGTCGGGCGAGCGACGCGTCGTGCTGACGACCGCCGGCCTCACCTATCTCGCCTCGATCGTGGCCGCGACCGCGATCCTCGTGCTGCTGCGTGTGCCGCTCGCCAGCTTCCTGTTCAACGACCGCGACGACGGAAGGCTAGTCGTGCTCGCGGCCGCCTCGTTGCCGATGACGGCCGCGGCGACCTTCACGCGCGAGGTGATGCGACTGCATTTCCGCGCCTGGCACTATCTCGCCTCCTCGGTCGCCGGCGGCGTGGCCGGCGGAGCGTTCATCGCCATCGGCCTGCTGGTGCTGCACATGAAGGTCGACGGCGTGCTGCTCAGCACGGTGATCGCGGGCGGCGTGGCGTCGCTGTACGGGCTGGCCGTGATCCGCGGCGATGTCGGCGGGCGCGTCTCCCGCGCAGAGCTGCGCACGATGTTTGCCTACGGCCTGCCGCTGGTGCCGACGGCGCTCGCGCTATGGGCCCTGGCTCTGATCGACCGCATCATGCTCTCCAAGCTCTCGAACCTGAGCCAGGTCGGCGAGTACGCGATGGCTAACCGCATCGGCCTCGTGCTGACGCTGGCGGCAACGGCGTTCGCGACCGCGTATTCGCCCTTCATGCTCTCCCTTTACGCCGAGGACCCCGAGGAGGAGAAGCGAGCCAGAGCGAAGGCCCTCACCTACATGAGCCTGGGGTTCGGACTGCTCACGCTGCTCGTCTCGCTTTTCGCGCGCGAGCTGCTGGAGCTCGTCGCCCCGCGCTTCTCGAGCGCCTACGAGGCGATCGGCATGGTGAGCTTTGGCTTGGCGGTCAACGGCATCGCGAACATCGCCGTCGGCGGCATCACGCTGGCACGCGAAACCCGTAGCCTGCTGTACTTCTCCGGTGCGGCCGCGATCGTCAACATCGCCCTGAACTTCGCGCTGATCCCCGCCTGGGGAATGCTCGGGGCGGCGTTCGCGACGGTCGTCGCGTACCTGCTGCTGTTCGGCTTCTACTACCGCAAGGCTCAGCGCGTCTACCACACCCCTTATGACCTGCCACGGCTGCTGCGCCTGGGCGCGCTGACCGCCGCCGCGACCGCCGTCGGCGCGATTCCCATCGACCCGCTCGGCCTGGCATTGGCGATCAAGTGCAGCGTGGTGGTGTTTTTCCTGCTGGGGCTGCGCCTGACGAACGTCCTGGGCAGCGAGGACCTGGCCGTGATCCGTGCGACCGTGCGCACACGATTCGCCGGCTGAGACCAGCTCAGGCCGCCGGCAACTCGACCAGCCCCGCGAGCACATCTCGCGCGACCGTCAGCGGCGCGTGGTGGCGCTCGACGAACTCGCGTGAGGCGGCGCCGATCCGCAGCGGCCGCTCGCGGTCGGCAGCCAGCTCGCGCAGGCGCGCGGCGAGGCTTTCCGGCGTCACCCGCACGATCGGCAGCTCGGCGCCGAACGGGTTGTCCTCGGGACGGTCCTCGCGAATGAAGCAGAGCACCGGCCGAGCCAGCGACATCGCCTCGACCGCGAAGCCCCCATACCAGCCGAGCAGCAGCTGGTCGACAACGACGTCTGCCTGCGGCAGGCGTTCGAGCAACTCTCGGCGTGGCAGCCCTTCGATCAGGTCGAGACGGATCGGCACGCCTTCGCTCCGCAGCTGCTCGACGGCCGCGAGCACGTGGGCCGTGCCCTTCACATCGCGGTCGGTGGGCGCATGGGCTACGACGAGCTCATCGCGTCGCGGCGGGGGAGCCGGCACCTCGAGCGCGAACGGGTCGATGCTCGCGTACGGCAGGAAACGCGAGCCCGGAAGCCAGCGGCCGAGGTCGGGGTTCAGGTGGAAGCTGCGGTCGGCGTAGCGCAGTAGATGGGCGGCGTTCGGCGCCCGTCGGGCTCGTTCGGCGCGGCAGTCCTCGCGCTTGCAGAAGCAGCACTCCACCGGCCGCACGTCGCAGCCCTGGAAGGTGACGAGGATCGTCTTGCCGGCCCGCTTGAGCAGCGGTAGCTCGTCGAAGACGCGACCGCCAACGAAGAACGGCAGCAGGCTGTTGCCGAAGTTCAGGTGGATGATGTCGTAGGAGTGCAGAGCCCTGACGAGCAGCCCGCCGCGAGCGACGACACGTCGCCACCTCGGCTTGCCCACCAAGTCGGGCTGGATGTCGGCCCCGTACTCGAAGCGATCGGCCGTGATCACGGCGACGTCACTGTGGAGCCCCAACGCGCGCTCCGCACGCGAGAGCCCGAAGGCATGTCCCCCCACGTCCGCCAGCGCGTGGAGTATGCGGGGCAGGGCTCAGCCCGCCTCGACGGTGCGGCGCAGGCCCTCCTCGAAGCTGGTCGTCGGCGCACCCACGGTCGCGCTCTGCAAATCAGTCGACGCGACGAGATCGGCCTGGGGATCGCCGACCGCGAAGCTGGGCTCGGCGCTCTGGAGCCTGCCGCCGAGCTCGGCGATCTCCTTGACCGACACGACGTCGGGGCCGGCCACGTTGAGCGTGAAGGACTCCTCCAACGCGAGCGTCGCGATCACCGCATCGGCCGCGTCGTCAACGTAGACCGGATTGACGCGAATGCCGTCGGGTCCGGCGAGCGTCACGTCCTGGCCGTCACGCACGCGCCCGAGCACACCCGGGATGAACATGTTGCGCTGACCGGGCCCGTAGATGAAGAAGAAGCGCAGCGAGTGCGCTTTGAGCACGCCGCGGAACTGCTCCACCGCCTGCTCGCCGGCGAGCTTCGAGGTGCCGTAGAAGTTGCCTGGTGCGGGCGTGTCGCTCTCGCGCACCGGCTCCGGACCCGATGCGTAGACGGCACCGGAGGAGGCGTAGGCGAAGGTGCTTCCACCAGCGCGGCGGCAGTAGTCGAGCAGCCGCACGGTGGCGGCGCTGTTCACCTCGAACACGTCGAGTGCGCCGTCCGGGAATTCGCGGTAGCGACGTGACTGCGCGAGGTGGAAGACCCCGTCGATGCTGTCAGGCAGCGCGGACGAGAGCGGAGCCGAGAGATCCTGCTCGATCCAGCTGACGTTCTCGATCGTTGGGGTGTCGGCACCAGGGCGATGCATCGCGAGCACCTCTTGCTGAGCCGCGAGGCGGGGCAGCAGCGCGGCGCCAAGAAACCCGCCGCCGCCGGTCACGAGGACCGCCATGACTCAGAGGGTCCCCGCGGCCTGGGCCGCGCGCAACTCGTCGAGCACGGTCTGGAGACCGTCGCGGAGCGGGACAGAAGCCTTGAAGCCGAGCAGCTCGACGCCCTTGGAGACCTCGCCGACGCGCGGCGGGACGGGCACAGCCTCGCCCTGGTAGGTGGGCTCCAGCGGGTTGCCCACGAGCTCGCCGAGAACCTGAACCAAGTCGTTGAGCGAGGCGCTCGTGCCGTGGCCGACGTTGAAGTCCTCCCCGTTGACGTCGGCCTCGAGCGCGAGCAGGTTGGCGAGCGCGCAGTCCTCGATGTGGACGAAGTCGAAGCCCTGGTTGCCGTCGCCGTTGAGCTGCGGCGTCTCGCCCGCCATCAGCTTTCGCGCCACCGCCGGGACGACGCCGGCGCGCTGCCCCGGGCCGTACACGTTCATGTAGCGCAGGATCGCGATCGAGTAGCCGTAGCCGCCGGCCAACCCGCGCAGCAGCATCTCGGCCGCCGCCTTGGTGGCCGCGTAGAAGATTCCCGGGCGCAGCGGGTGATCCTCGGGAATCGGCACCACGTCGGTCTGACCGTAGGCCGAGGACGCCGAGGAGTAGACGACCCGCTTGACGCCCTGCTCGCCAGCGGCGCGGAACACGTTGAAGGAGCCGCGGACGTTCGTCTGGAAGGCCACCTCGTGCTCGCTGTTGGCCATGTTGAGCGGCAGCACCGCCAGGTGCAGCACGGCATCGATCCCTTCGCAGGCGCTCGCGCAGACCGCAGCGTCGGTGATGTCGCCGATGCGCACCTCGCAGTCGAGGCCCTCCAGCCTGGGCGACTCGAAGGCGTCGAGCACGCGCACCCTCGCGCCCTTGCCGATCAGAGCCCGGACCGTGGGCGCGCCTACGAAGCCGCCGCCGCCGGTGACGAGGATGTGAGAGTCGTTGAGGTTCACGGCTGCGCAGGCTAGCAAGTAGGGCCCCGCGTTAGGATGCCTCGCCATGTCCAAGCCCAAGAGCGCAACGGCGGGAGAGCAATGAGCGAGCCTGTACGCGTCGGCGTCGTCGGCCTCGGCTACTGGGGACCGAACCTCGCCCGCAACTTCTATTCCCTCTCGGGCGCCGAGCTGGTGTGGTGCTGCGACGCCTCAGAGGCCGCCCGCGCACGAATCGCCCCGAGCGTGCCGGGAGCGCGCATGACCGACCGCTTCGAGGATCTGCTCGATGACGATCAGCTCGACGCGGTCGTGCTGGCAACGCCTGTCCCGACTCACGCCGATCTGGCGGTGCGGGTTCTGGAGGCCGGCAAGCACTGCTTCGTGGAGAAGCCCCTGGCGCAGTCGGTCGCCGACGCCGAGCGTGCGGTGGAGGCGTCCGAGAAGGCGGGCCGCGTGCTGATGGTCGGGCACCTGCTCGAGTACCACCCGGGCGTCAGCAAGCTGAAGGAGCTGGCCGACAGCGGCGAGCTGGGCGACATCCACTACATCTACGGCAATCGCCTCAACCTCGGCAAGCTGCGCGCCGACGAGAACGCGCTCTGGAGCCTCGGCGCGCACGACATCTCGGTGCTGCTGCACCTCGTCGGCGAGGAGCCACACGAGGTCTCGGCACGCGGCGAGTGCTACCTGCAGCCGGGCATCGAGGACGTCGTGTTCTGCTTCCTGCGCTTCCCATCGGGCATCTCGGCGCACCTGCACCTGTCGTGGCTCGACCCTCACAAGGAGCGGCGCTTCACCGTCGTTGGCTCCAAGCGCATGGCGACTTTCGACGACATGGCGATCGAGGGCAAGGTGACCGTCTACGACAAGGGCTTCGACGAGAACACGAGCTCCTACGGCGAATACATCACCCGCAGCGGCGACATCTCCTCGCCGCGGATCGGCAACATGGAGCCGTTGCGACTGGAGTGCGAACACTTCCTCGACTCGATCCGCAACGGCGAGACGCCTCGCTCCGATGGCCGCAGCGGGCTGCGTGTGGTCACGGTGCTCGAGCGCTTGCAACACGAACTCGAAGCTTCGCGCCGCTAACGCTCGGCTACGGAAACTGTGTTCGACGCTCCCGTGGCGAAGGGATAGTCCGCTTCTGCTTCCGAGAGCGCACGGAACTGATAGCTCGCGGGCCCTGGGAACTTGAAGCGAT
>DASXER010000102.1:0-2418 GCA_036490015.1 Solirubrobacteraceae bacterium
AGTCGCCGGCGATCGCGCGCGCCGCACGCGTGGGGATCGTGGGCAGCGTGCGGTCGGCGATCTCCTGCGCTTCGAGCACGTAGCTTTCGTAGTTCTGGCCGTCGATGTTGCGCCAGTTGTCCGAGCCCTTGCCGCCTTCGACCATCACCGCGAGCAGCGGCGCGATCAGGTGCTCGCCGATCAGGCGGTCGAGCGTCGGCTGCAGCCCCACGCGCAGGAACGCGGTCGCCGGCTGGCTGTTGCCGTGCAGCAGGTAGAGCACCGGATAGCGCATACCGTGGGCGGCGGCCGCAGCGTAGCCCGGCGGCTCGTACACGTAGAAGGAACCGCCGCCGCGCAGCGCGGTCGAGGTGTAGCGCGCGAGCTTGATCTCACTTCCAGCGCTGTCTTTGCTGACCGCGACGAGCGCGGGTGGGTTCGTGATCGCGTCGATCGCCGCCGGCTCGGCGACGCCGCTGTGCTTCGCGGGGAGCGTGGGCGCCTGCGCGTTACCGCGCAACACGAGCGCGGTGCTGACGGCCGCCAGCAGCGCCAGCAGCGAGCCGATCATCAGCCGCCAGGCCCACAGGCGCCGGCGCGAGAGCGCTCGGGCCGATGCGCTCTGCGCGCCGCTCGCCTCGAAGCGCGGCGGCAGGTTCGGCACCCAGGCGGGCGGCAGCGGCGCCTCGCCTGCGCCCGCCGCTGCCTGGCCAGGCCAGGTCCAATCGCCCAAGTTGTCCGCCCACACCTGGGCGCGTGAGGTTCCGAGTCCGCCGGGCATCCAGAGGATTCAACGAACCGTTGGCCCGAAAACCAACCTTTGCACGAACACGCCCATGTGTGAGCGAAGCGACTAGCTCGTCGTCCAGACCTCGCCGAGGTCGCCAAAACCGAGCGCGTGCTTGGTCGCTTCGGTGAGGTCGAATTCGCGCCCGGCGACGTACGGGCCACGGTCGACGACCGGTACACGTACCGTGTGACCCTCGTAGTGCAGCGTCACGATCGTGCCGCAGGGCAGCGTCTTGTTGGCGACGCCGAGCGTCGAACTGGTCAGCTCGCCGCCACATGCCAGTCCGCCGCCGCCGCCGTACCACGACGCCTCGGCCAGGCGATAGACGTTCAAGCGGCCCAGACGACGGTGCGAGCCGAGCTCGAGCACGCCGCCCTTGAAGCGCAGGCGCACGACACGGCTGCCGAGCCGGTGCGCCAACAGGCTGATGCGGAAACGGCCGTGGCCGCGCGTGCGGCTGCTCGTCAGCGTGCGCCAGCCGTGACGGCCGAGCGTCTGCAGGCTCACCACGAGCCCAGCCTGGCCGGCGTGATGGTCTTCGAGCAGCGTGCCCGTGACGGAGGCGCGGTGGCTCTCGAGCACGTTGAGCCGAGAGCTGGCCACCTTCAGGGCCGTGTCGACCGGCGCCGCGAACGTGGGCGTTGCGGTCGTGACGACGCCAACCGGAGCCAGGGCAGGCGCAGGCTGAGTCGCCGGGGGTACGTACATTCGGTTGGGAACCTCCTTGTGCGGCCTACGGGGTTAGCTGTCGGGCTCACGAACCGAGAGCACGCGAACGGGACGCGTGTCTCCCGGGCGTTACAGCCGCATCAGCGGCCGATTCGCCCCATCCAGGCCAGTCGCGGCCCGGCAGTTGGGTCCCCCGCTCGTCCCCATCCACGGGAACGACTCGGCTGGTCGAACAACCGTTCGGATGCTAGAGGGGTGGTTATGAATACTTGTGTGATGTCGATCACACAATGAGGAAGTTGCGATTGCGACGAATTGCCAGCAAAATCGGCATTTTTGCCTGCCACCGCTGGGCTTCCCAGCGGACGGATGGTTTGTCCGCAAGCTGACACGCGTTCCGCCTGACCAAGGCGACCGCGGCCCTCACGACGCCGCTGCAGCCAGCGTTAGAAAATTCAAATTTCTCTCGAATATTGACATTTAGAACTTCACTTCAGTAGCCTCCAGGACGGCGAAACCTGTTGCCGGGCAGGCGCCGCCATGGACGGAGACTCGACAAGGACGGAGAAGTGGGGCACCTGAGACGCAGCCCGCGGCCGATAGCCGCGGCCGTTGCTTCATGCACGCCGCGCCGCTCGCGGGGCGTACGCTGCTGGGCCAAGGGGCCCGTGCCGCGTCAGGCACGGCCACGGTCTTCTTCCCCGGGGTCTAGACGAGGCTGCTGATGCCGACGGCAATGGTACTTCAGCCCGGGGAAACGCTGGGCGGCTTCCGCATCCACGAAGTAATCGGCATGGGCGGCATGGCGGTCGTCTACCGCGCCGAGCAGCTGTCGCTAGGGCGCAGCGTGGCGCTCAAGGTGCTCGCGGGCCGGCTCTACCGTGACCCAGACTTCCGCGCACGATTCAGGCGCGAGGGCCTGCACGCCGCCGGCCTCGAGCACGACAACATCGTCCCGATCTACGACTCGGGAGAGGCCG
>DASXER010000011.1:0-6455 GCA_036490015.1 Solirubrobacteraceae bacterium
GGCGTCGACGACGACGGCAACGAGGAACCGATCGAGGCGGGGATGCTCTCGAAACAGATCGAGAAAGCCCAGAAGAAGGTCGAGGAGCAGAACTTCCTGATCCGCAAACGCGTGCTCGAGTACGACGACGTGATGAACGAGCAGCGGCGTGTGATCTACGCCTACCGCGACGAGGTGCTCGAAGGCAAGAGCATCGGCGAGGAGGCGCGTCGCGAAGTCTCGAACGTGATCGAGCGCACGATCGACCAGTACACGCCGGGTGACTTCGTCGAGGACTGGGATCTCGACGGCCTCTACACATCGCTCGGCCAGTTCTTCCCACTCGACCTCGACGGGCAGGAGATGCAGGGGCAGGGCGCCGACCGCAGTCATCTGATCGATCGCGTAGTGGCCGAGGCGATGGAGCGCTACGAGGCCCGCGAGCAGGCTCTAGGGGAGGAGCTGATGGGCGCGCTCGAGCGCTTCCTGCTGCTGCAGATCATCGACGAACGCTGGCGTGAGCACCTGTTCGACATGGACTATCTGCGCGAGGGCATCCACCTGCGCGGGTTCGCCCAGATCGACCCGCTCGTGGCATACAAGAACGAGGCCTTCACGCTGTTCGGCGACCTGATGAACATCGTCTGGTCCGACTACGCGCGCATGATCTTCAACGTCCAGGTCAACGTCGAGGGCGAGAACGGCGGCGGTGGGCAGGTCCCAGCCTTCGCGGCCTCGGGCAGCTCGACGCGGGCCGGCAAAGTCTCCTATTCCGGAGGGCACAGCGCTGCGGGCGCAGGCGCGATGGCCGCGGCCGCCGCGGCGGCTGGAGCGGGGGGTGGCGCCGCCTATGCCGAAGACGACGCGGGCGAAGCGATGCCGGTCGTCGAGCAGCGTGTGCTCGACGAGGAGCACCAGGTAGGGCGCAACGATCCCTGCTGGTGCGGGAGCGGCAAGAAGTACAAGAAGTGCCACGGCGCCTGAGCTCATCTGCGGGCGCGGCTCTAGTCTGCGGCTTGCTCGTGTGCGCGCCGACGGTCGCGACTGCGGTGGCAACCTTTCCGGTGAAGCCAAGGTCACTCGTGCTGCCACGTCTCAGCTTCCCTGGCTTCGAGAACTCGACGCTGCGCCTGCGCGCCGTCGGCTCGCCCGCCGCGTGGGCTCGTGAAATCCTGCAACGGGCGCCCGCCGGCGAGCGTGTGGAATCGGCACGGCTGCGGGAGGAGCGCTTCTCGGAGGGCGTGTTCGAGACGCTGCGGACCAAGCAGGGCACGGCGGTGTCGGTGGCCGAGCTGCTGGGCACCCACGCTGGCGCGGAGCAGGAGGCTGCCGCGAAGCTGAGCGACGAAGTGAAGGCTCTCGGTCCCGGCGCTCATCGCTTCGAAGTGCCCGTCGTCTCCGGTGCCGCCGGGGTCGGCTCCGCCGGTGCGGACCGGTCGGCGATCGTCTTCACCAGCGGGCGCTGTGTGCTGCGCGTCGGCAGTGCGAGGAAGTCGTCGGCCTCGCGCTCGGCGCTCGTTCTGGCCGCGCAACGTTTGGCACGTCGCGTCGTCCAGAGCTGTCGCTGATGGCGGCACGAGCCGAGCCGTACGCGGGCGCTGATAGCGTGGGGGTCGATCGATGCCCGGCGACGGCCCCTCAGAGTCAACCCCGCAGCGCCTCGCCGCTATCCGTGAGCAGATGAAGCTGCTCGCGGATTATCTTTGACCCCGCTTCACTGAGCGAGCGGCTCGCCGCTTTGGAGGGGGAGATGGGGGCGTCAGGCTTCTGGGACGACGCCGAGCGCGCGGCGACCGTGTCCGCCGAGCACGCCCGCACCTCACGGCGGCTCGACGGTTTCACCGAACTGGAGTCCGATGTCGAGGATCTCGACGGCCTCGTCGAGATGGCCGAAGAGGACGACTCGCTGGAGGTGGAGGTGCAGGGGCAGATCGCCTCCGTCGAGGAGCGTCTGGCCGCGCTCGAGGAGCAGCGGCTGTTCTCCGGACGCTACGACGCCGGCGACGCACTCGTGACCGTCAACGCGGGCGCTGGCGGCACCGACGCCCAGGACTGGGCCGAGATGGTGCTGCGTATGCTCATGCGCTGGGCCGAAGGGCGCGGGTTCAAAGTCGAGCTGCTCGAGGTCGGCGAGGGCGAGGAAGCCGGCATCAAGTCCGCCACCTTCCGCGCCTCGGGCGAAAACGCCTACGGGCTCTTTGGCGCGGAGCGCGGGGTCCATCGGCTCGTGCGCCTGTCGCCGTTCGACTCCGCGCACCGTCGCCAGACGAGCTTTGCCGGCGTCGAGGTCGCGCCGGTCGTCGCGGACACGGGTGAGATCGAGATCGACGAGGACGATCTGCAGGTCGACACCTATCGCGCTTCCGGCGCCGGCGGCCAGCACGTCAACAAGACCGACTCCGCCGTGCGCATCACCCACCGCCCGACCGGCGTCGTCGTGCAATGCCAGAACGAGCGCTCGCAGTCCTCGAACCGCGCGACCGCGATGGCGATGCTGCGCGCCAAGCTCCTGGAGCGTGCCGAGCGCGAACGCCGGGAAGAGATCGCGCGCGAGAAGGGGGAGGCGCAGGACGTCAACTTCGGCTCGCAGATTCGCTCCTACGTGCTGCACCCCTACACGATGGTCAAGGACCACCGCACGAACAACGAAATGGGCGACGTGCAGCGCGTGCTTGACGGCGACCTCGACGGCTTCGTGCGCGCCTACTTGCTGAGTGCGGCCGCCACAGCCGGTGCGGCTTCGTGATGGAGGGTTTGGCGGCGCTCGTCGCGCGCTCCCTGCGCGAGGACGTCGGCGATGGCGACGTGACGACCGCAGCGACCGTGCCGGCCGAGGCGCGGGCGCGGGCGCGAATCACACAGAAGGCGCCCGGCGTGGTGTTCGGGATCGACGCGGCCGAGGAGGTCTTTCGCCAGTGCGACCCCAACGTGGCCTTCGAGCGTCACGTGAGCGAGGGGGTCTGGCGTGAGGAGGGGGGACCCGTCCTGAGCGTGACTGCCAGCGCGCGCGGGCTGCTGGTCGCCGAGCGTACGGCGCTGAACTTCCTCGCGCACCTGTCGGGCGTCGCCACGTTCGCGGCGCGGGCGGCGAAAGAGGTCGCGGGCACACGTGCGAAGGTGCTCGACACGCGCAAGACGACCCCGGGGCTGAGGGCGCTGGAGAAGGCGGCGGTCGCGGCCGGCGGGGCGGTCAACCATCGCGTCGGCTTGTACGACGCGATCCTCATCAAGGAGAACCACATCGCGGCAGCCGGTGGCATCACGGCCGCGGTGGGGCGGGCCCGCGCGGCGGCGCCGGCGCTCGCGCCGGGGCTGGAGGTCGAGGTACGCGATCCGAGCGAGATCGACGAGGCGCTGGCGGCTGGCGCGCCGCGCCTGTTGCTCGACAACATGACGCCTGTGGAGTTGCGCGCCGCCGTCGCGCAGGTTGCTGGCCGCGCCGAGCTGGAGGCGAGCGGTGGCGTCGGCCTCGCGACGCTCCGGGCGGTCGCCGAGACGGGGGTAGAATGGGTCTCGATGGGCGCGCTGACCCACTCCGCGCCCGCCCTTGACCTATCTCTCACCCTCCAGGAGCTGCCATGAACCTCCCCATGGCTCCGAGCCAGGCAACACCGACGGCACTCTCCGAGCAGGAGATCAAGAGCCTGACAGCCGAGGTTCGTGCGCTCGCCGTCGAGCGCGACGCCGTGATCCTGGCGCACAACTACCAGGTGCCCGAGATCCAGGACGTCGCCGACTATGTCGGCGACTCGCTCGGTCTCTCGCGGCAGGCGGCGGCCGCCGGCGCGCAGACGATCGTCTTCTGCGGCGTGCACTTCATGGCCGAGACGGCCTCGATCCTCTGCCCCGACAAGACGGTGCTGATCCCGGATCTCGACGCCGGCTGCTCGCTGGCGGCCTCGATCGACGCCGAGCAGCTCGCGGCGTGGCGGGCGGAGTATCCGCGCGGCGTGGACGTGATGTACGTCAACACGACCGCTGAGGACAAGGCGCTGACCGACTACTGCTGCACATCGGCCAACGCGGTCGACGTGGTGCGCCACATCTACGAGACCCACGGCGAGGACACCGAGATCTTGTTCGGTCCGGACATGTGGCTGGGGGCCTACGTGGAGAAGGAGCTCGGCCGGCGGATGCACGTGTGGGACGGCGAGTGCCACGTCCACGCCGGCATCCGGCCCTCGGACATCGAGGCCATTCGCGCCCAGCACCCGGGCGCCGACTTCCTCATCCACCCCGAGTGCGGCTGCTCGACGAGCGTGATGGAGTACGTCGCGGCCGGAGACGTCTCGCCGGAGGGCGTGCACATGCTCTCCACCGGCGGGATGCTGAAGTTCGCCGCGGACGCCCAGCGCGGCAAAGCCCGCGAAGCCGTCGTCGCGACCGAGATCGGAATGCTCTACCCGCTGCAGATGGCGGCGCCGGAGATCGAGTTCATCCCCGCCAACGCCGAGGCTTCGTGCGGCTTCATGAAGATGATCACGCTGCCGAAGCTGCGCGACGCGCTGCGCGACGGGAAGTTCGAGGTCCGCGTCGTGCCCGAGCTGGCGCAGCGGGCACGCGTGCCGATCGACCGCATGGTGGCGATCGGGTAGCGGATACGCTAACTTTTGGGCGCGCCTATTGCTGCATATGCTACTATTCGTGCATGGCTACGAGTAGCAGCGACCAGGCCGCATCGGGACTAATCGCCGCTATACGCAACGAGAGCGGTCTCACCCAGGCTGAGTTGTCTAGGCGCACCGGGATCCAACGCTCCGTCCTGAGCGCGTACCAGCACGGTCGTCGTCAGCCTTCGGTAGCGGCGCTCGCACGCCTCGCCGAGGCCGCCGGACTCGAGTTGCGGCTTGTGCCTGCTTCGGACCGAGCCGCAGTCGAGCACGCCGGCAAGGTGCTTGCGCAGGTACTTGACTTGGCGGAGCAGCTGCCCTACCGGCCTCGCGGCGAGCTTGCCTATCCGCCGTTGGCGAGGCTCGCCGCGTGAGCGAGCTGGGAGAGCGTCTGCTGGCGGTTCACGACGCGCTCGACAAGGCTGGGCTGCCGCACGCGATCGGGGGCGCGATCGCGCTGGGCTACTGCACGCTGGAACCGCGAGGAACGCGTGACCTGGACCTCAACGTGTTCGTGGGCCGGGACCGCATCAAGGAGGTGTTCGCCGCGTTGCCTGGCCCGGTTTCGATCTCTGGACTCGACCTAGAGCGAGCCGAACGAGACGGGCAGGTCAGGCTGTGGTGGGAACAAACCCCGCTGGACCTCTTCTTCAGCGTGCTTCCGTTCCACGATCAGGTGGCGCGAGAAGTGCGCCAGGTCTCGTTCGAAGGCCGCACGATCCCTGTGGTCGGCTGCAACGAGCTGACGGTCTTCAAGGCGATGTTCGATCGAACCCGTGACTGGGCCGACATCGAGGCGATGATCGAAGCCCACACCATCGATGTCGGTAGCGCCGTCGGCTGGATCAGGGACATGGCGGGTCCCGATTCGGCCGAGGCAGCCAAGCTCGCCGCCCTGGAGCGCTAGAACTCGCTCGCCTCGTGTGGGCCGACACAGGCCACGGCCAGCTCGTCGGCCACCCCGGCCGCGACCTCGCGCACCTGGGCGTAGGTGACCGCGTCGAGCGAGGCGATCGCCTCGTCGGGGTCGATCGGCTCATCGAACACGACGCTGCGGTTGGCCGCATAGCGCGCGACGGCGTTGGTGTTCTCGAACGCCAGCACGAGTCGCCCGGCGGTATAGGCGCGGGCGCGCTCGACCTCCTCCTCGGTTGGCCCGTCGTCGCGCAACTCGGTGACGATCTCGCGCATACGGGTGTAGGCCTCGATGCACTTGCTGGAGTCCAGGCCCGAGCCCAGCTGCAGGATCGGCACGTCCGCGAACGCGTGATCGGTCGCATAGACCGAGTAGCAGAGGCCGCGTTTCTCGCGGATCTCGTCGAACAGCCGCGAGCCCATCGAGCCGCCCAGGAGCGTCGAGTAGATCGACAGGGCGGCGCGTTGCGTGCGGTCGGCGACCGCGATCTTCGGACGGTAGATCATGCGCAAGTGGGACTGGTTGGTGTCGCGCTGCTCGACCTCGATCTGCGGGGAGAACTCGGGCGCCGGCTCGAACGGCTCGGGCGCGGGCAGCGAGGGGAAGCGGCTGAAGGCCTCGTGCAGATCCGCCTCGGCAGGCAGGTGCTCGACGTTGCCGACCAGGAAGGCGCCGCCGCGCGCGCCGTTCCAGCGACGCTCGCGAAACGCGACGATGCCCTCGCGCGTAAAGCTGCGCAGGTTCTCTTCGGGCCCCAGCACGGTGCGCCCGAGCGGGTGCTCGCCGAAGGCCGCGCGGTCGATCAGGTACTCGGCCACCATCGACGGCTGGTCGTAGGCGCGGTTGATCTCCTGGATCACGACGCCGCGCTCGCGGTCCAGCTCCTCTGCGTCGAGGTGGGGCCGGCCGACGAAGTCGCTGAGCAGGTCGATCGCCGCCGGGGCGCTCTC
>DASXER010000022.1:0-21824 GCA_036490015.1 Solirubrobacteraceae bacterium
ATACGAATTCGAAGAATTCAGCTTCTTTGCCGTTTTTCTTTTTGTGGAGGACCTTGAGTTCGATTTCCGCCCTGGTGATCACGGAAAGGAACTGGCCTTCGCTGTTAAAGATCTCGACCCTGTTCGCACCGCCCTTCTGGCCGCCGTCGACCACGTACACGTCGCCCTCGCTCAGCCCGCCGCTGTTGTCGACGGCGATTTCCGTCGGTTCGTTGAATTCGCCGTTGCCGGAGCCGGTTTGCCCGAACGCTTTGAGGAAGGTGCCTGCACCGTCGAAGACCTCGACGCGGTTGTTGCCACGATCGACGACGTAGACGTCGCCGGTACTCTGGTTGATGGCGACACCCTGCGGGTTCGACAACGCATGTTCGGCCCCGCCGTTGAAGCTTGTCGAGAAGGAATGGAGTTCGGCAGCCCACGTCGACGCGGCCGAGCCGATGGCCCAGACCGCGAACGCCGCGAGCGCGGCGACGGTCCAGCGGGCTCTCGCGAAGGCGCACCGTCGGCGTAGGTCGGACGTCATCGGGGATACGGAGTCAGATGTGGGTGCGCCTGTTTCCATGTCAACGTTTCGCCTTTTTGTGCTTGGTTGAGTGCCGAGTACTTGACTTTTTCGCCTTGCCGTGGTGCTTGGCGACTGGACAGCCGCTGAGCGCCACCGCCGTGTTCTTGTGGACTTCCAGTCCGTTCTGAGCTTTGAAGAGCGTCGGCATCACGAACTTGTGCCCGCACGCGTTGTAGTCGCCTCGTTTCGGCAGATTCACGCCGAACTCGCTGAAGGGACCACTCGGTAGCGTCACTTCGATCGATTCGAACGGCACGTCGGGAGTGCTCGCGAAAGTGGCGGAGGTCACGCCGGTCTTTTGCGAGATGAAAGTGCTCCCGTGGAGTTCGATCGTGACGTTGTCACCTTTTAGCACGAGTACCGCGGAGGGGAACTTCGCGCCGCCGAACGAGACGAAGTAGACGGGTCCTTCGAGCGGCACCGGCAGGACCGGCGTGTGTACCACGGCGTGCCCGATGATCGAATGAGCGGGACAGCTGGCGCGATCGGTTTCAAACACAGAGGCCAGACATGCCTGCTGAATCGTTTCGAGCCGCACCGGCAGCTGCTTTGGGATGTCGAACTTCGCCTCCGAGAACCACGATTGCTTGCCGAGCGCGTCCTTCGGGTATGCCACCTTGAATTTGAGGCTGGTCCCGGTCCGTTTCGAGGCTTTCCCGCCCGCGGTGACCGACAGCGTGGGCGTGAACTTCAGCGCGTCGCAGTTGGTGACTTGAAGCCGATCCGACAGCAACGCGCTGCCGCCTTCAGCGCCAAAGCCGGTGCCAGCCACCGACAACGGGTTGCAGTCCGTCGGGTTGAACGTGAATTCCGGCCGGTTGACGGTCACGTTGACCTTCTTGATTTGAACGGGTATATCGTCGATCGCCCGCGGGATCGCGTGGGGACCGGAAGGATCTGTGGCGACGGTAAGTTCCGCCGTTTCCGGATTGACTTCGATCTTCGCTCGTACCACGATGCAGTCGCACGCCGGCTCCTGCGCGGGGTTGGAGGTGTCGTGCTCGAGATCGAACGGCCCGGCCTTGACAGGGTTGACGATCGACAGCCCGAACGGCGCGCCCTCGTATTTTTCGGTGATGTACACCTTGCCGCCAGGCACCGTGATCGGCTGCAACCCGACCCCCGCGCTCACCGTTGTTTCGCCGATCAGGCTTTCAGGCCCGCAGGTGCCTTCGTTCGCCTGCGCTTCGGCGCAAGGCGTCACCTTCGTTATCAGCCCGGCCAGGCCCGTCGGGAGTCGAACCTGCACGGACTGCAGCGCCTGCTGACCGTCTTCGCGCGAGATCGTCGTCGTGACGGGGCTGAAGGCACCGGCGTCGATGTTGTTGGTCCCGGCGGAAAGGCTGAGCGCAAACGGAAGCGTGGATCCGGGGCATGGCGTGCCGGCCGGACCTGACGTGATTTCAAACGCCGATTGGGCCGCGACGCTGGTCGTCGGCGCTTCCGCGGACCACGGCACGAACGAGGCATGGGTCGTGTACGTGTCGCACTCGCTGGGGGTCGCGAGCGCCGAGCGTTGCCCGCCGAAGAATTCGACTTTCGCGTCTTCGAACGGCACCTCGGGCGTGTTCTCGAACGAAGCCGTGATCTGCCCCGATGCGCCGAGATGCACTTCTCCAGAGAGCTTGACGAGGATGCCCGACTTCTTGTCCTGGGCAACCACGTACATGGCGATCAAGCTGCTGAACGGGTTTGCGTTCTGGCTGGCCACGTACACCGAGCCCGTCAGGTGTTGGCTGGACGGCAGCAGCGGCGTGACTATTTCGACCGTTCCGACCGCCGCTGCTTCGGGACAGAAGGGTTCCGCCTCGGTAGATGTGAATAGCAGCGTTCCACTGCCGGCTTCAATGCCCTCGAAGCCAACCTCGCTCTCGCTGCAAGCTTCGAGCCCGCCCGCTCCGGCGGGGTTGATCGTGACGCCCTTGGGCAGTTCCACGGTGATGTCCTTGACCGCCGACTCAGCGAGGCTGTTCCTGTCCAGCACCGAGCTCTGGTCGACGTGCACATCCACCCCGAGCCCTGTCGCCGTGCTCCCTGCCCGCCCTTCGGGCGCGACGCTGATGCTGGGGCTGAACGGCAGCCGGTTGCAGTTGTCCATGCCGGGCATCGGGCCGGAGGCAAACGACTTGAAGACACCCTGTTCGTTCCACGAGTCACCTTCGCCGTCGGCCGTCAGCGGCTCCGGCTGGCCGGTGAGCGGGTTGAGCGGACAGGACGTAGGTAGCGAGAAGAAAGCCGGAGGGTTGACTTCGCCCAGGAGACGGCAGGGTCCTGCCCCTGAGATTCCGCGCGCCGCCAGAAGGCAGTCTTCACCGCGGGCTTCGTCGTGGGTAGTGGCGCCTGGGACGCCCCAGAGCGTCACTTTGCTGCTGAGAAAGCCGACCTGCTGGGTAACGTTGTGGACCGTGGCGACAACTCCGTAATCGCTCCCTGTGCGTACCGAGGTGTCGATGAACACCTCCGTTTCGGTTGTCGGACGAAACCCGAAGCGGGCCGGCTCGCCGGCGTGCGGTTCGAGGTTGTACACAGGCACCGGCACGGTCACGACGCCGAGTTTGCTCGGTTCGTTGAACGTTGCGAGCGCGACTCCCACGACGGTTTGAGGCACGCAATTCGCTTCGTTTTCCGAGAACTTCGCCAAGCTGCATTGCGGCACGGCGGTGGGGTTGCCGATCAAACCGGGAGGTAGGTTGAAGCTGAGGTCCTTCGGCAAGGCCACGGGTTCGCCCGCCGCGTTTTGGTCCAGTGTCACCGACGTAGTGAACTGGAATGGGTGGGAGCCGGCTTGGGTGTCGGGGTCTCCTCCCTGTTCTTCGAGGTCCATTTCGAGTTCGGACACCCCGAATGTGGTCGGGTCGCTGCTCAGCACCAGCGGCCGTTTGAGCGACGCTTCTCTCGTCCCGCCGCCAGAGACGCTGACCTGGTTGGTGGCGGAGGCTTCGGGCGCTACTTCAACTTCGATCGCGACTTCGATCTGGTCGTACGGAGGCAGTTCTTCGTCGAAATGACATTCGACCTGCGACGCCGATACGACAGCGCATTCCGGTTCAGGGAAGTCCCCGTGTTTGCCGGCGACGGCGTTGACCCCGACAGGGGTTATGCCGTGTGGCAACCGGTCCTTGATCACGATAGCTTCCGTTTCGCCGTCGGCATTGGCATCGCCGAGGTTCTCCGCCGTAATCACCACTTGACCAGGTCCGACTGCGAGATTCGTCGGCCGCGAGCCCGAGGTCAGGCGCCACCATGGCGCCAAAGTGTCCGCGCCAGCGGATGCCGCAAGCGAGCCCATCGCGACCAGACAAGCGAGTGGCGCCAACAACCATGCACACCGCCTCATTTGCCCGCGCCTCTCTTCGTTGCAGAGACGGGCCTCTTCGCGGCGGTCTTCGCGGCGTAGCGCTTGCGTGCGGTCTTTTCGCAATTTTTGCGCAGCTGGCGGTTCTTTTTGGCTCGGCACGCCTTGAGCGCTTTCGCAAGCCTTTCTTTGCGGATCTGAGCTGCCGTCTTGGTTTGGGGCTTGGTCACGACCTTGATGGCGGGATCGTTGCCGGGACCGGCGAACAGGGAGCTGGCGGGCGAGTTGAAGACGGCTGGGGGCGCCGGCGGCGCGCCACGGCAGCCATCGACCGACGCGCATCCTTTTGGCTGTTCCGCCGCCGGCGTCGCGCACGGTTCCGCGGTCGTGCATTCACGCGCGTCGTAGACGTCGAGCGCGTCGTCGGTGTCCTCTTGGGGAGCCAATTTCGAGGCGGTGACGAAGAACACGTCTCCGCCTCCTTCATTGCCTTCGCCTTCACTGCCACCCGTGGCGCTCGCATCGACGAAGTCCGATTCGCCGTCGGTGGTGCCGGGTGAGATCGCGTCTATGCAGCCGCGGGAGGCTTCGTTGAACGTCCTGCTGGTGTCGACGCAGCTACCGACGCCGACAGGCTCATATTGGTACACATCCCAGTTCTTGTTTTCGTCCGTCGGCACGAGCGCGTCGTCGCTGTCGAAGTAAAGTCGGCCGTTGTTCTCCAGGAAGCGCGACTGGTACGACGCCTGGCCGAGGCGGTGAGGAGTCCAGCCCGGGAGACTGGCTGACAGCCAAGTGCTCTGTTCCCAGCCGCCACGTGTGATGAGCGGCATGCTGTAGGTTTCGGTGCCTTCGATGCGGAAACGCTCACCTTGCGGAAGGGCGCCGGTCGGATTGCACGAAGCGCATACGACCGCGTTCGTCTCGGTGCTGTAGAGGTACACCTCCTCGTCGCGTTCACCGCTCACCACATCGTGGCTGTCGTACCCGGTCGGTTCGTCGTTGGACATGAATGCGAGCCAGTGGCCATTCGGTGAGACGCGGGCGACGAGAAGTTCCAGTCCCGATTCGTCGCTGTTGACTCCCCAGTCCGACCGGTCGGCACCAGCGAGCACGGCGACCAAGGAAGTCACTCCATCGTGGCGGACATAGAGGTTGCAGCGCGCGTTGGGCCGGCCCGCTTCCCCGATGCAGTTGCCACGCACAGCGCCGGCAACCGGCACGCCGGCGTTTTCGAGCACTCCGTTGGCTACGAAGTAAGCCCATGAGCCATCTTCGCTCGAGCCGATCATCAGGCCAACCACGTCAGCGCTTTCGCCACCGCCGGACTTGGGAGTGAGATCAGTCAGCGCGCATTTCGATTCAGCGCCTTCGTCGACGATGTGGCATTCGTACAGGTCTCGCTTGCCTTTTTCAGCGGTTTCGGCACCCGCATCCGCGGTCAGTCTTGCGGTGTCGGTGAAGAAGATCCGCGAGCCGTCGCTCGAGGCGTCCTGATAGGCCGGCCTACCGCCGGATGTGCAGCTCGGACAGCCGGGTTCGGCGAGGTCGACCTGGACACTCGTGTTGTCCACCGTGTCGCGCGAGAAGAGGTCGCCGCCCTGGACGTAGATCACGCGGGAACCATCATCAGACACCGCGTTGCGTGTGTGCCCGGAGTTGTGCGAGCCGAGTTCGGCGTGTTCGGCGATGAACGTGAGTTTGCCTTCGTGCCACTCGTACAGGCCTTGCTGACCTGGATTGGGGCGCATTTTTACTACCGCGTAGGCGCCATCGGCCGAGGCACCGAGGAATTCGGGGCCACAGAACGTTTCCGGCGGGCACAGGCCTTCTTCCCCGAATTCCGTGCCGAATGGCACGTCGCCGCCTGGGCGGTCCGTCACCAGCGGCTTGAAGCAAGACGCCAGCGGCCGTTCGCAGCGCTGGTTCGGGTCACCGTTCAAGTAGTTCTGATGCAGAAACGCGGTTTGTTCGGATGCTTCGGCAGGTGCAAGGGCGATGTCGTTTGGAGACAGCGGTTCGGCTTCTTCTTGCGGTGTTGCCTTCACCAGCGGCCCGAACGGCTGCAGGAACGCCACGGATAGGTCTTCGCTGAAGAAGCGATACTCGTTTCCCTTCCCGATTCCGCCGCCGGTCGCGGTTTCGTGAGGGAGGTTGAGGTCCCACGAATGCCAGCCTGCCGCGCCCCGCGACGCGAAGATCTGGGTGTCTCCGTCGTAGCCTTTCGGGTTTGCTTCAGTCGGGGCGTAAGCGACGAACGTGAGCGCGTGTCCGTTCGCGGCGGACTGGATCACATTCCCTTCGCTACTGCCGGGTTCGCCCTGGGTCGCGATTCGCGATCCGAGCTTTTCCTCCGGCGAGACCATTTCCCACTCGCGGCCATCAGGCAGTTCTGACGGACCCGTCCACTGCGTTATGAAGGTCTTGTCGGGGCCGTGAACTTCCACGGTTTTGACTTCGCCGGCTTTCACTTCGACTTCCGCGACCGTAACGACATGATAGTGATAGGTCGTCAAGGGGGAAAGGCCTTGCAGTTTCGCTTCTTCTGGAACGCGCACTTCCCCGGCCAGCGCATTCAGCTTGACCGGAGAAGTCGTGACACAGTCGACCGACGTGCATCCTTCCGTGTCCACAGTTCCGTACTGGAAGAAATAGGTCGAAGCGGAGCCGTTCGGCGCGATCGTCGCCCGGAGCTTCGCGGCGGTGGCGCCGACGTCGGTGGCCGCCTCTTCCTTGACTTCCGGTGGGCTCGCTGCGAGCGCGGCCGATGGGCCGCACATCGCCGCCACGAGGACTAGGACCGCAACCGCCGCCACGCCCGGCCAGCGACGGGCGGACGGACGGACCCCCACGACACGCGGGCTGCACGGTCTTCCGACCACGGTTGCCCTCTCGCTTTCCACAGTTGCTGCCGCCGCCCTGATCCACTCAGCCGGTTACGGCCCAGGTGCCCTCACCGCGGAGCACTTCGTTTTCGCGCGGTCCCGAGAAGACAACGATGGCGCCCGCGGTGCCGGTTCCGTTGACTTCTTCTCCCGCCGGGTCGAAGATCACGCGATGAATTTGGGTTTCGTTCACGGCTTCCGTTGCGAGCGTGTTTACGTAGACGCAGAGATGCCCAGACTCGGCGGTCGGATTCTCGACCGTGCCTTTGCACCATTCCGGCGCGGTGTGTTCTTCCTGTTCTTTGACGGTCACAACCGCCGCGTTGCAAAGCGGTTTTTCCGGTTCGCCACATTCGAAGACGTCCGAGATCCGTTTCGCCAGTGGCACGGAAAATGAAATCGACATCCTGAAGGCCGCGCCGAATTCCGCGAATTCCGTCGGCTCGTTGACAAGCCATGAGCCCGTCTCGGTCGCGCCGGCCGGGAGCGTTCCACCCGCCGTCCACGGCGAGCCGGGTTCACCCGCTTCGCCCGGTGCTCCCGCTTCGCCCGGTGCTCCAGCTTCGCCCGGTGCTCCAGCTTCGCCCGGTTCTCCAGCTATACCTGGTTCCCCCTGTGGGCCGGGTTCACCTGCTGTGCCGGGCGTCCCGGCTTTGCCTGGTTCGCCGGCTTTGCCTGGTTCGCCCTGCGCGCCTTTTGCGCCCGCCGGTCCTTTTGCGCCTTTTGCGCCTTTCAGCGAGGCCAGCACGCTCGGCTTGATCTGTTTGGTGGAGGTGACCAGATAGTGCGTCGCGGCCAGGGCGCCGCCCGACATCGCGAATACGAGGGCCGCCGTGGCGACCACATTGGCATACGTGAGACGAGTCCGTACAGGCCTAAGCATCTTCCCTGGTCCTCCTGGTCGTTGACGGGCGAAGCCGCGCCTTGCGACGCGTCGCCCTTTATCGGTCGCCGCTGCGGAGACAGCGGACATATGCACCCACGGTTCGATCGGTCGCGTCAAACCGCTCGACAAGTCCCCAAATCGAGCGCTACGTCTGAATCCCTCGCGACTTGCATACCGAGCGTACCCCCCCGCGAATCCTGGCCCAAGCAGTGTTTCTGACTCTCAGTCCTCGCCCTCATGCGCCGACCGACGAACCGACGCCAACGAACAGAAGCGGTGGGCGAGACATCCCGCCCACCGCTTCGCACGCGGCCTAGGTCAAGTCACCTTGGCCAACAGGCACTGGATTAGTTGATCAGTTCCGTTGCTTTTTCGGTAGTGATCGTCGCGGCCTGGTCTTCCTGCGTGCCTTTGGCGGAAACGCCATCGACCTTCAGTTTCAGTTCGGTCGAGATGGTTTCGCCGGCGTCATTTTCGTAGCTGGTGAATTCCTGTTTACCTTCAGGGACGTTTACTTCCAGTTTGAACGAGGTCGTTTTGCCCGTTCCGGTGATTCTGCCGAGGATCGTGCTGCCTTCCAGAACTTCGACTTTGGTTGCGAGGAATTTGCAGCTGATCGTGGTCGCTTTCACTAAGAACAGGATCAGATAGATTGTCGACCCTTTCGGGTGCACTAGATGCCAGATCACCGGCACTAAGATGTTGCCTTCCGTGTCAGACGGTGACGTGGAGTGGCACTCTTTACCACCGAGGCTCGAAAGCTTGAACCAGATTAAGCCTTTACCTAATTTTTTGCTTTCCACTTCTGAGTCGTTGAAAACGCCTTCGGTCGATTTGATTTCCGCGCCGGAGGTGTTGAGTTTGCTGGTACCGAAAGTCGCGGTGAGGTTCGTTTCAACCGTGAATTCCGGTAAGACCGCCGCCGACGCGGGTGAGGCGACGGCAACGCTCAGAACGATGGACAGCGCCGCGCAAGCGAGCACTGCAGCCAGACTTAGCCGTTTCATAGTAACCGCTAATCTCCTTATTTAGTTGTCATGGCCCGCAGCCCAATTACCCTCGGCTGCCGGCCTCCTAGTGACGGGCCGACCATCAGGGCCAGACCCGACGGCGGCGAGTTTGCCACGCGCATCGCCGGCTAGTCAAGGATCTACCGGGATTGTTTCCAATAGCTCGATGGGCCGAGGGGCGGAACATCTATGGGCCTGTTCGGGCCTTGGCTCGCGCGGCACCCAGCCCACGGAAGAACGCCGAATTCCCCGGGTTTTCGGCCTCTTCGCAGACGGAAACAATCCTTGCTGGCGGTTGACACCGGGGCTAGGCTCGCCGGCAAGCTGAGCTCTTGGTAGACGTTTCTAAAGGGCAAGCGGTCACATTGCTAACTGTGAAGAGAGTGGAGATACAATGAGGAGAGACGGTAACAAGCGCTTGGCGCGGGCTTCAAAGCGCAAGCTTCTAGTCCTATTGGTCCTTGCAATGTCGGTCACGGCGCTCGGCGTCGCATCGCCGGCGATGGCGACACCGAAAGGCCCATACGCGGTGTTCCAGAACTGCCCGACGAAATTCCCGGGCCTCGAATACTGCATCTTTGGCCAGGTTACGAGCGGCGAAGTCGCGATCGGCAGCACGTCGGTGCCGATCAGTAAAACGATCACGATTCAGTCCGGTGCACTACCGACCGGTACCGAAGGCGTGTACTTCCTGATTCCTGCCACCAACGGCGAAAGCCTGTCGAAAACGGCGCTCAACGTCCCGGGCGGCCTGCTGGACATCGTCAACTGCAAAGACATCAAAGGCAGCGGGTTTTTCGAAATTGCCGAGCGGCTGGCCTGCGAAGCGATCTTCGAAAATCACACGACCGGCGTCACGGCGACCACGGAACTGGTGGCAACCGCCACCAACCCCGCGATCTTCAACGCCGAAGCGCTGCTCGGTGAAACCGGCACGGCGCTCACGCTCCCGGTCAGGGTGCACCTGAGCAACCCGCTGCTGGGTAGCGGCTGCTACATCGGGTCCGAATCGAACCCGGTGCAACTGCACCTGACGACGGGCACCACGAGCCCGCCGGCACCGAACAAACCGATCAAAGGCAAACGAGGCGAATTCCTGACCGAAGGCGAAGGCGGCATCATCGGCCTGCCCGAAGTCTCGCTAGTCGACAACTCCTTCTCGGCCCCGAAGGCCGAAGGCTGCGGTGGCTTCTTCTCGTTCCTGATCGACCCGATCGTGGACGCCAAACTGGGCCTGCCGTCCGCGGCCGGCCACAACACGGCGATCCTCAACGGCTCGCAGAAGATCGCGGCCGTCGAAGAAGTAGTCGCTCACGAATAGCAACCGATGACAGGTAGTGGGATGCCCTGACCATTGGGCATCCGAGCCGAGAGGGGTCCGTCGAAAGGCGGGCCCCTCTTCTGCTCTCAACCCTTGGCGGTCTGAGCTACGGCGAGCGCGCTCGCCACGAGCCCCAACCCCACCACGCAGTACACGAGCACGCGCGGCAGGATCGATCGGGGCAGCGGCTCGCCGCGCCGCAGCGCTCGCTCGTTGTCCTGCCAGAGCTTGTAACTCGCGTAGGAGATCGCACCCCCAAGGCCGATCAAAGGCAGCGCGATGATCAGTTGCGCGCCCCCGAAGGCGATCTTGAGGAACTGGACCACCGCCAGGCCACCGACGACCAGCGCCAGCGCCGTCCGGTTCCAGGCAAGAAACGTGCGCTCGTTGGCGAACGTGAAGCGCGGGTCCGGCTCTTTCTCAGTTGGCTGGTCCTCGACCGTCATACAGCAAGAGCCGCGTCGGTGACAGCCTCGATGCCGGCGAGCCTGGCCCCCAGATCGTCAGAGAGCGAGTGGCGTGCCGCGAGCGCGCGCGGCGCGAGGTAGCTGAGCTTCGTCTGGCCGGCGTCGTCCCACACGAGCACCTTCAATGGCAGGTCCAACGCGGCCCGCGGAGCCGCCTGCATGACAGGCGTGCCGGCGACGGGGCTACCGAAGATCACCACCTTCGTCTCGCGCAGCTCGAGCCCCGCCCGCGCCGCCTCACCGCTGTGATCGACGAGCGCGAACAGCTTCAGCCCGCGTGACTCGATCTCAACGCCCAAGCGCTCAACGGCTTCCGCGACGGACAGCCGGCTGAGCTTCGTGACGATCTCGCCGCTTCGATCTCCCACTAAGTCTCCTGCATCGAATGGTCGAGGCTGACGCTACCAGCCCCGCAGGCAGCACTGGCGCCCCCATGCCTCATAGGAGACAGACGCCACAAAAGCTTGATATCGGCCTGGCTCGTCGTCTATACGGAACTAGGGCGCAACGGGGGATCGATACGACCGCGCTCAGCGACGCTAATCACCACGCTCAGGAGGCCCAGCAGATGATGACCCGCCCACTCACGACATTGGGAGTAATGCTCGTGCTCGCTTCAGCATTCGCGATATCGGCGGCGAATGCCACGGCGGCAGTCTTACCGGAATTCACGGTCAAAACGAAATTCACAGGTTCTGGCGGTTCGGGCAAATTGAACGCCACAGGTGCGGAAATAAAATGGACCAGCTTGCTTTTGAGTGGCTCGCCTTCCAGCAAACATTAGGATCTTTGTCGATAATCAATTTAGGCTCAAGCCTAGGTAGCAAAGAGTGCCACACTATCGGTAGTTTCGAAGGGGAAATCACACTGAACGCCGAATGGCACCTGGTGCACATCCCGGGGTCGAAGAATACTTCATTCTGTTCTTATTAGACCCGGTTACGATCGCGTGCAAATTCCTCGCGACCAAGGTCGAAGTGCTAGCAAGCAGCACGGTCATCGGCAAGATCACCGGAACGGGCAAAACGACGTCGTTCAAATTTGAAGTTAACGTCATCGACGGTAAACAGCAGTTCATAAGCTACGAAAACGACAAGGGCGAAGCCGTTCCCACCGAACTAAAACTCATGGTCAATCACTTAAGTGCCAAAGGGACCATTGAATACATGGCGTGGACGCTCACAACAGAACTCGCAACCGAACTAATCAACTAACCCGACGAGATGGCCGATCCGTTGGTTGGCGCGTCGGCCGACGGACCTACCGGTTCGATTCGCTACCCGCCCAAAGCCTGACGCAGCACCCCGCCCATCTCGGCGACGGCTTCGCGCGGCCCGGGCCCAATCGTGAGCATATGCGTGAAGCCGTGCACGAACCCCGGGTGGCGATGCAGCACGGTCCGCACCCCCGCCGCTTTCAGACGAGCGGCGTAGGCCTCGCCCTCGTCGCGCAGCGGATCGAAGCCGGCGGTCACCACCATCGCGGGCGCCACGCCAGAGAGATCAGCAGCCAGCAGCGGCGAAACCCGCGGGTCGCTGCGCTCGCCACCGCCGCTGAGCAGTTGACGCTCGTACCAGTCCATCACGACCTTCGTCAGAAAGAACCCCTCGGAGAAGGTCTCGCGCGACGGAGCCGTGTTCAGCAAGTCCACGACCGGATAGATGAGCAGCTGGAACGCCGGCGCGGCACCGCCGTCGGCCGCGCACAGTTGAGACGTGACCGCGGCCAGGTGGCCTCCGGCGCTGTCACCTGCGACCGCGATCCGGGCCGGATCGGCGCCCAGGCGCTCAGCGCTCGCGCCCGCCGCGTCGCGGAACGCGGCCAGAGCGTCTTCGACGGCCGCCGGGAATGGGTGCTCGGGCGCCAGTCGGTAGTCGACGCTCAGCACGCGGGCGCCCGACGAGCGCGCCAGCAGGCGACACGGCTCGTCGTGCGTGTCGAGATCGCCCGCCACCCAGCCGCCGCCGTGGAAGTAGACGACGAAGCCTCCGGTCCTGTCGGCCGGCTCGTACAGCCGCGCGCCCAGCGCGCCCTCAGCGCCGGCGATCGTCGTCTCCACCATGCTCACGCCGCCTACGTGCCCGGCCGACACGGCGGACGCGGACCGACGCAGGTCGGCACGCACCAGCGCCGGCGTCAGCTCGCTCACGTCGGGCGCAGGCGCCAGCGCCGACAACCTCACCAGCAGCTGCACGTCGAGGTCCAGCTCCAGTCCGTCGAGCCGGATCGGCGCTCCCGCCAGCTTCCGCTTGAGCGACCTAGGCAACGCTCCGGTGAGCCTGATCACCGCACGCTCGGCCTGTTCACGCGCATTCATGGTCGTGATCCTAACTTCGCCAACCCGTTCACATGCGACGAAAGGTGCTCAAGCCTGCACATGGGCACGTCGATAGAGGCCCGTGACCTCGATCGGCCTGCGCACGCTCACCGGCATCGACACCGGCGCCACCAGTGCGCCCGCGCCTGAGCCGTACTCGGAGGAGCGCACGATCCTGCTGCTCGTGGCCGGGCTGGCCTTCATCGGTGGCTTGATCCACGTCGGCGCGGCCGTCGACCACTGGGAGGAGTTCCACCTCTACACGCTCGTGTTCTCCTGCCTCGCGCTCGTGCAGGCGGCGTGGGCGACGCTGATCCTCCGAGGTGCTTCGCGACGGGTGCTGATCCTGGGCTGCGTCTTCCAGCTCGGCGTGGTCGCGCTTTGGGCCGTCTCGCGCACGGTCGGCGTGCCGATCGCGCCGGAGATCTGGACGCCGGAGGAGATCGGCGTCGCCGACCTGATCGAGACGATCGGCGAGGTCGTGACGGTGCTCGCCGTGACCAGCCTGCTGCTTCGCGACCGTTACGCGCTCGCGCGTCGGGCGTGCTCTCTGATGGTGCCGCTGCTGCTGTTCATGATCCTCGTCAGCGCCCTGTTCGGCACGGGCGCACACGCCGGATGACGCTCGGCGACGGCATCGGCGGCCCGTCGAGCGCTGACGGCGTACCGGCTTCGAGCGCGCAGTGGCAGCGACGCGGCGTCCGGGAGCGGCTCACCGCTTGGCGCGGCCTGCTGCCAAAAGGCGGTTCGCTACCGGCCGAGGAGTGGAACCGCCGCCACGCCGGCATCATGGTGATGCTCTGGTGCAACGTCCTCGTCGCGCCGATCGTCGACATCGCCATCGGCCGCGCGAGCGCGCTGCACGACATCGACAGCGGCATCGCACTCGGGGTGCTCGCAGCGTTTGGAGCGCTGCCGCGGATGTCACGCCAGCTGCGCATGAGCGTCACGTCGCTCGGGCTGCTGGCCGCCGCCGCGATGATGATCCACGCCTCGGGCGGGCTCGTCGTCCTGCACTTCTACTTCTTCGTGATCGTCATCGTCCTCACCCTGTACGAGGACTGGATGCCGTTTCTGCTGGCACTGCTGTTCGTGCTGCTGCACCACGGCGTGCTGGGAACTCTGGAACCGAAGACGATCTTCGACCGGCCCGAAGAATGGGCCCACCCGTGGACTTGGGCCGTGATCCACGCGGCCTTCATCGGTGCCGCCGGCGCGGCGGGACTCGTCGCCTGGCGCTTGAACGAGGACGTGCGCGCGGAGATGCGCGCGGCTCATGAGCAGATCGAGCGCGCCGCCATGACCGACAGCCTCACCGGCCTCGGCAATCGCCGCAAGCTGCTCGTCGACCTCGACGCGGTCGCGGCCGAAGGACGCGAGGCGCTGCTCGTGATCCTCGACCTCGACGGCTTCAAGGCCTACAACGACACCTTCGGGCATCCCGCCGGCGACAGCCTGCTCGCACGACTCGGACAGCGCCTGGCCCAGGCCGTCGAGAACCGCGGCAGCGCCTATCGTCTCGGCGGCGACGAGTTCTGCGCGATCTGGTGGGTGGACGAGGCCGGGCGCGCGCAAGCCGAAGGGATCTCGGCCGCCGCCTTGCGCGAGCAGGGCGAGGGCTTCTCGATTACCGCCGCCCACGGCGCCGTCGCGATGCCCTCCGAAGCGCCCGACCCGGCCGAGGCGCTGCACGCCGCCGACCTGCGCATGTACTCGCTCAAGCACAGCACCCGTCCGTCCTCGGGCGTGCAGAGCCGCGACGTGCTGCTGCGCGCGCTGGCCGAGTTGCGACCGCAGCTCAGCGAGCACATCGACGCCGTCACCGTGATGGCCGAGGACGTGGCCCGCCGCTTGGGTATGCCGCCGCACCTGATCGAGCAGGTCGGCCACGCCGCCCAACTGCACGACGTCGGCAAGATCGCGATCCCGAACGCGATCCTCTCCAAGCCCGCCGCGCTCGACGAGGAGGAGTGGCGTTTCGTCAGACGGCACACGATCGTCGGCGAGCGCATCGTCAACGCCGCGCCCGCGTTGAGTGAAGCGGCGAGGATCATCCGCTCCAGCCACGAGCGCTTCGACGGGCAGGGCTACCCCGACCGTTTGAGCGGCACGGAGATACCGCTCGGCTCACGCGTGATCGCGGTCTGCGACGCGTTCGACGCGATGACCTCCGACCGCCCCTACCGGACCGGCATGTCCACCGCGGACGCGCTGGCCGAGCTGGAGCGCTGCTCGGGCGCGCAGTTCGACCCGGCGGTCGTGGCCGCCTTCCGCGCGACGCTGAGTGAGCCGCGCGACGAGGGCAAGCAGGACCTAGCCGACGACGGTCTTCAGACCGCGACCGACTCTATGCCCAATTCCTGAAGGCGCTGCTCGAGCGCTCCCATGCGCACCGTGTCGCGGAAGAAGTCCCACTGCTCGACGACCTTGCCCCAGCGCGTGCGCGCCACGAGCACGGCTTCGTTGGCGTAGATCTGTTCGCCGTCCGGTCCGCGCGCCTCGTCGTTGAAGCGTCCGACGAGCGTCAGCGCCCAAGGCGGCCCAGAAATCCACACCCGGTCCAGCTCGCCTTGCAAGCCGGCGCGGGTGAAATCGCGCAGGAACCGCTCGATCGCGGGCTTGCCGCGGTGATCGCCCGACCAGCGGTGCGCACCCTCGTTGAAGTGCAGCACGGCGTCGTCGGCGAAAGCGGCAAGCACCGGCCCACAGTCGCCTTCGTTGAGCTTCACCAGATCGCGCCTCAGCTTGAAGAGGACCAGCCTCGCCGCCAGCGCCCGCCCCACGAGGGCGCCAACCGCACCGATGAGCAGCGCACGCACAGCACCACCCTACCAGACAACTAGAGCGATCTATCTAGTCGAGCTTGAACTCGCCACCTTCGTAGATCACGCGCTCGCTGCCGTCGCGCAGCGTCGCCGTCACGACCCTGTCGCTGGTGGAGACGATGTCCGTGTGCACGCTCGACTGGTTGAAGCCGAGCCGCCCCCACTCGACCTCATCAACCGTGGCCGGGTCGCCGTCGTAGGCGTCCTGGTAGGAGCGTCCCACGGCAATGTGCGTGTTCCCGAACGGCCCGCCGACGTTCTCGTCATACAACGTCTGCGCCATGAAGCGCGTGATGCGCGAAAGGCGTTTGTCGGTCAGCGAGAACTCACCCACCTTGTCGGCGCCCTCGGTGGCGATCATCTCCTTTAGCACCGCCTCGTTCTCCTCGGCGCTGGCCTCCGTAACGCGACCGTCGGCGAACGCGAGCCGGATGCCCTTGACCAGGTTGCCGTAGCGGTACAGCGGTTGGTTGAAGCGGATCCAGCCCTCCGTACCTCGCCAGTCGGGGCTCGTGAACAGCTCGAAGCTCGGGATGTTGCGCCCACGGCCACCGAGCCAGCGACGCGACTCGCCGACCGTGATCCACAGGTCGGCGTCCTCGCCCTCGACGTGCACGCGCTCGATCTGCAGTGCGTCGAGACCCTGCTTGGTCACGTCGATCTGGGCCTGTACCTCGCGCCAGCGCGCGATCGGGTCGTCCTCGTCGAGGAAGCAGGCGTGGATGATCTGCTGCCAGTACTCCTCCAGGCTCATCTGTGCCTCGTCCGCCATCGCCGGTGTGCCGTAGAGGCCGAGCGTCCAGCTGAAGCGGCCCTCGTTCTCCTTCTCGCCGCGCCAGTCCAGCAGCCGTTTCATGGCCTCCCCACGGCGCATGATGCGAGCCGGGTCGACGCTCTCCAGCGCGTGCGGGTCGTGGTCGGAGATGACCGCGACCTGGTGGTCCATCTCGTCCACGAGGCCGCGTAGGTAGCGCGCCGGGAAGTGGTCGATCTGCTCGTCTGAGGCCAGCTCGAAGAAGCTCTTGGAGCCGCCCATGCCCTGGTCGTCGTCGGGGTAGTAGCCGCCGATCACGTGGCCGCCGGAGCGCCACACGGCCCTCTGCAGCGCCAGGTACAGCGGCTTGGCGCTTTCCGGTGCGCCGATGCGCACGACCTCACCCGGCTCGATGCCGCGCCCTCCCCCAAGGGCGAAGTCGATCAGGACGGAGGCGTAGCGGTCGAGGATCTCCTGCGGAGGCGTATATGTCATGCGGAGACCTTATTCCCGCCAGCGCCACTCGTGACACCCACGGAGAACACCGCACTCCGCAGTGCCACGCAGCGCAGGCCGAGGCACGTATCGAGAGGGCAACACCTCTCGTGAGCCGATCTGGAACCATCGGCTCACGGCCGACGATTCGAGAAGAGGAGACACCATGCCCGACTACGCACCCGGAACCCCCTCGTGGATTGAACTTTCCTCACCCGACACCGAGGCCTCGATCGGTTTCTACGGCGCCGTGATGGGCTGGAGCGCGACGGAGCCGGGCGACGCGGAAACCGGCGGCTACCGCATGTTCCAGCAGGACGGCAAGAGCGTGGCCGGGCTGATGGGCCACATGGAGGAGGGCCAGCCGACGGCCTGGGCGACCTACGTCAGCGTCGATGACGCCGAGGAGACGACGGCCAAGGTGACGGCCGCCGGCGGCAGCGTGGTGCTCGCGCCGATGGACGTGATGGACCTGGGGCGCATGGCGCTGTTCGCCGACCCGACCGGCGCGGTACTCGGGATCTGGCAGCCCAAGGCGTTCGCCGGCGCCGACCTCGTCAACGAGCCGCACTCGCTGTGCTGGAACGAGGTTCTGACGCGCGACATCGACGCCGACAAGGCCTTCTACCCGGCCGTCTTCGGCTGGGAGGCCGGACGGCCGTCGTTCGCCGGCGCGCCCGAGACCTACACCGTCTGGGAACTCGGCGGCAAGCCCGTCGGCGGGATGATGCAGATCACCGATGAGATGTTCACGCCCGACGTTCCCCCGCATTGGAACGTCTGCTTCGCCGTCGAGGACTGCGACGCCGTGGTGACCACGGCTGGTGAGCTGGGCGCGAACGTGCTGGCTCAGCCGTTCGACATGCCGATCGGCCGCTTCGCCGCGATCATCGACCCGCAGGGCGCCTACTTCAACGTGATGCAGCCCGCCGGCGGCTGAGGCGGCGCCAGCAGGCCCGTCGGTGAGATGGCCGAGCTGAGCGACGTCGAGCTGGAGCTGCGACCGTTCGTCGAGGACGACGCCCCGCTCCTGGAGGCGATCTTTGCCGAAGGCGAGGTCAAGCGCTGGTGGCCCGCGCCCGACTACGTGCGTGAGAGCGGCTGGACGGTGCTCCGCGAAGGAGTCGTGGGCGGCTGGCTCGAGTACCACGACGAGACCTACGAGTGGTACCCCAGCGTCGCCTTCGACATCGCGCTCGCCACGCCGCTGCACGGACACGGATACGGGCGGCGTGTGCTCGAGTTGGGCGTAGCGCACTTCATGGCACGCGGACACCATCGCTTCACGGTCGACCCAAACGCGGAGAACGAGCGCGCGATCCGCTGCTACGAAGCGGTCGGCTTCCAACGCGTCGGCGTGATGCGGGCGTATGAGCGATCGCGCGAAGGCGGCTGGAACGACGGCCTGCTGATGGAGCTGATCCGCTTTCCCGAGGAGACCTAGACTGCTCGATCACAAGTGAGCGGCGATCAGCGCATCCTCGTCCTGCAACACGCCGGCTGCGAGCCGCCCGGGGTCTACGAGGACGAGCTTCGATCGCGCGCGATCGGCCTCCATCGCGTGCTCGTCGACGGCGGCGAGCCGTTGCCGGACTGGCGCGAGTTCGCCGCGATCGTGGCGATGGGCGGCGCGATGGGCGCCTACGAGGACGAGTGCTACCCCTGGCTCGGGCCGGAGAAGCGGCTGATCGCAGAGGCCTGCGCGACGGGCAAGCCCTACTGGGGAGTCTGCCTCGGCGCGCAGATCCTGGCCGCGAGCCTCGGCGCCGAGGTCGCGCCCGGGCCGCGAGCCGAGTTGGGCGTGCTGGAAGTCAGCCTCACCGCCGAGGCGCGCGCGGACCCCGTCTTCGCCGAGGCGCCCGAAAGCTTCCGCACGCTGCAATGGCACGGCGACACCTACGAGCTGCCCGCAGGCGCCACACGGCTGGCCGGCTCGAATCTCTACGAGCAGCAGGCATTCGTGCTCGGCCGTGCCTACGCCCTGCAGTTCCACCTGGAGGTCGACTCCGAGTTGGCGGCGGAGTGGATGGAGATCCCCGCCTATTGCGAGGAACTGGAAGCGCTCGAGGGCCCCGGCACGCCGGCCCGTCTGGTCGAGCAGGTGCGAGCCGCCGAGAGCGAATCGGTACCGCTGGCGCGCTCGCTGTTCGGACGCTGGCTGGAGCTGGTGGTGGGATTCCCGCCGGCCGTCCCAGCCACCGCCGGGGACTGAAGCTCGGGTACCGCTAGGAGCGCTTCGCGCCGTCCTCGGTCACGACGCGGACCGTGCGCAGCCGCCGGTCGCTGGCCCCCCTGAGGCTGCCGCCGTGCTCGAGCGTGTCGCGAATGTAGGCCAGCGTCTCGGCCGTCAGCCGCTCTCCAGGGAGCACGTTGGGGATGCCGGGCGGATAGGTGGCGAGCGACTCAGCCGCGATCCGCCCGACGGCCTCGTCGGCGGGCACGACCTCGTGCACGCCGAGGTACGCCTCGCGGGGGGTCATCGCGAGCTCGCCCCACAACGGGGGGGCCGCGAAGCGCGCGCTCTCTCCGTCAGGATCGAGGCCGACGCGCTCGACAGCGTTTTGCAACGCGAGCACGAGGCGCTCCGCCTCGGGTATGCCACGCTCGCCCATCCCGAAGACCGCGACGAGCACGTTCTGCGCATAGAGCTCGAAGTTGATGTCGCCGATCTCGCGCAGCATCGGCGCGAGCTGGTAGCCGGTGGCGGCCACGCCGCGGACATCGACGGCGAGGCGCAGCGGGTCATAGCCGTGAACGCCGAGCCTGCCGATGATGCGCTCGTCGAGCACGTCCAGACCCTCGATCGCACGGATCTGCTCGCGCGCGATCGCGAGCGCGGCCATCGTGTCGCCCAGCAGTTCGCGGCCGTGGACGGCGGCCTGCCGCCGCGCGGCGTCGAGCGAGCCGAACAGCAGGCTGTTCGGGCTGGTCGACTCCGTCAGCGTCACGGCCCTGTCGACGATGTCCTCGCCGATCAGCTCGCCGCCGCCGTAGCCGAGATGGAGCATCGCCGACTGGGTCAGGCTGCCGACGATCTTGTGGGTGCTGGAGATGACCAGATCGGCTCCGGCCGCGAGGGCGTGTTCGGGCAGGTCCTCGTGAAAGGCCATGTGCGCCCCCCATGCCTCGTCGGCGATCAAAGCCACGCCACGCGCGTGGGCGACCTCGGCCAGGCCCCGGATGTCGGCCACCGCGCCGAAGTAGGTGGGCGAGACCACCCAGGCGCCGACCGCGGCCGGGGTCGCGGCGAGTGCATCGTCGAGCGCCTGCGGCGTCAGGCAGTGGGCGATGCCGAGCTCTGGATCGATCGCCGGTTCGACGAACGTGGGGCGCATACCGGACAGCACGAGCGAGTCGATCGTGCTCGAATGGGCGTTGCGCTGCACGACGACCTCGTTGCCGTGGTGAGCCAAGGCAAGACCGGCCGAGAGGTTGCCCTGGGAGGCACCGTTGACGAGGAACCATGCCCGTTTCGCACCCCAAGCCTTCGCGGCGAGCCGTTGAGCCTCTTCGAAGGGCGTCGGATCCGGCCCGAGGTCGATGCCATAGGTGAGCGCGGGCACGTCCATCGCGAGCGCCTGCTCCCCAAACGCCTGCAGCATTCCGGGGTCCGCGCCTCGGCCGCCCTTGTGACCTGGGACGTGCAGCCGCGCTGGCATACGGCCCGCGTATCCGCGCAACGCGTCTAGATACGGCGTGCCGTGTTGCTCGTTCTCGTCAGCGGCCGATGCCATCGGCTTCAGCTTCGCATGATCCTCGGCTAGGCACCGGCGGGCGCGGCGCTGCTCCGGTGTGAACTTCCGTCGTGTCATCCCGCGGTCATGACGTGTCCCCGCGTCACGTTTGTGGCCAGAGCGTGCCTGGAGCGTAGAAATCATGAAACAACTTCGCTCAACGCCTTCTGATTCGTCGAATGAGCACCTACCGTGCACGCAAATAGACGAAAGCGGCCCGGCGGTGCGCAAACACCCCGGGCCCGGCACCGAGTTGCTCAGCCTCGATGCACCGGCGATTGTTCCGCACGCCGGCGAGACGATCCTTCGTCTCGCTTCGGTTGGCCGACTACGCCGTGCGCGAAATCGGCAGATCTCCTCGGCGGACCCAGTACCGAGCGAGGAGGCGCGCGATGGACGTGGAGGACGAAGGCTTACCTGGTCAGCAGCCGCACGCGGAGCGGGTGCTCGCGGCGCTCGACCGCGCCGTACGCCACACAGGCAAACAGCCGGCGGAGGCGGTTCCGATCTGGACGCTGCTCGATCACCTGAACCTCGGCCGGCGCGGCAAGCCCGCGCAGGCCGTACGCGCGGCGCTGGACGAACTAGCGCGGGGCGGCTTCGCGACGCAGACCAGACGCCATGGCGTAGCGGTGTGGGAGCCCAGCGTCACCGGACGCGCACGGCTGGACGAGCTGGCTCGCGCGGGATCCGCCCCGGATTTGCCCGAGGCGCCCCAGCACCGCGCTTGGCGGCACGCGCGGACTCTGGCCGAAGCGGAGCTCGGCCGACTGCACGACGAGTTGCGCAGCGCACTGCTCGATGCCGAACGGGCGCTCGAGGCTCGCCCGCCCACGCCTTCCGACGAGTGGTTCTCGATCGCGGCGCGCTTGCGACTGCGGTGCCGGCGCGTCGGGTCGGCAACCCACGTGCTCCACGAGTGGCGTGAGCCAAGCGATACCCGAGCCGACATCGACGACCTCGCGGGCGCGGGTGACGCCGCCGTCGACACGAGCGCACTCGCCCGGCGCAGAGCGCTCAGAGCCGGGCGGCGGAATACTCGTCTGTGGCGCGACGATGGCGCTTGATCAGCTCCATCGCCCAGCGGCCGGCGGGGTGCTCGCGGGCACGGTTCACGAGCTCGGCGGTCACCGGGGCCATCTCCTCGGGCTGCGGCAGGCGAACGCCATAGATCGGCGGCACGATCATCGGCGCCGCGAGCGCCGCGAAGGTGAGGTCGGCGGCGCCGAAGCGGTCGCCGAGCAGGTACTCCCGCCCGTCGGAGAGCAGC
>DASXER010000057.1:0-3039 GCA_036490015.1 Solirubrobacteraceae bacterium
CGCGTCCGTGCAGCTCGCGAGCTTCCTGCTCTTCGTCATGTTCCTCTGGGTCGGCGCACTGCTGGTCGCGTCCGGGAAACTCTCGATCGGCCAACTCGTCGCCATCAACTCCCTGGTCCTCCTGGCCAATGCGCCGATCGCGCTGCTGCTCGGACTCTGGGATCAGTTCCAGCAGGCGTCGGTGCTTCTACAGCGATTGCAGGACGTGCTGGAGGCGGAGCCGGAGCAGCCGCGCGCGCAGCCCGAGCGACGCGGCGTGCAGCGGCTGTCCGGCCGGATCGCACTCCACGGCGTCGGACTCGCCTACGCCGACGCGCCCGACCGCCCGGCGATCGACGGTGTCTCGCTCGTGCTCGAGCCGGGGATAACGCTCGGGCTCGTTGGGCGCTCAGGCTCAGGGAAGTCGACGCTCGTACGCTGCCTTGCCGGCCTCGTCGTGCCGACCACTGGGAGCATCCTCTACGACGAAGTCGATATGCGCGAACTGGACTGGCGCACGCTGCGACGACGCATCGGCGTGGTGCTGCAGGCTCCGTACCTGTTCAACTCGACGATCGCCGCCAACATCGCCCTCGGCGAGGAGGAGATCGACCCTGCCCGCGTCCGCCGTGCCGCCGAGATCGCCGATGCGGCCGGCTTCATCGAGAGCATGGCGCTCGGCTACGAGACCAAGATCGGTGACAGCGGTCTGCGCCTGTCGGGCGGGCAGGCGCAGCGCGTGTGCATCGCCCGTGCGCTCTACCACGATCCGCCGGTGCTCCTCTTCGACGAGGCGACGAGCGCGCTCGACACCGAGTCCGAGGCAACCGTCAAGCGCAACCTCGACCGCGTGCTCGAGCAACGCACCGCAGTCATCGTCGCCCACCGCCTGAGCACGATCCGCAATGCCGACACCATCGCGGTGCTCGAGCAGGGACGGATCGTCGAGCACGGCACGCACGATGACCTGCTCGCGCGGGAGGGCCTCTACCACCACCTGCACGCGAGCCAGGTGGCGTAGTGCCACGCGCTCGAGCGCGTACGGAAACCGGCGAGAGGTTGCGCAGAGCCAGGCTCGGGCGTGGGCTGGAGGCGCTCGCGTGTTCCACGACCGCGTGCCGCAACACCTCGTGTTACTCGCGAACCCGACCGGCGAGCCCCGGCCTCGTTCAGATTCGCGACGGCTGGTTGACGGCGGGTATCACACCGTCAGCTCGACCGCAGAGTACTGCTGAGCGTGCCGCGGCATCGGCGCGGCACGGTGCGACCCGGAGGGCGCCACATCGTCACGGACCTCGTCGTGACGCCCGCGCCCCCCGAGTCGGCCCTCCGAGCGGACCCCCGCGCTACTGCTACTGCTCCTGCTCCATCACAGTTGTCACCTTGCAGGTCGGCGCGTCGCACAACTGCGTGACGCCATACGGGCAGTGCACCACCGAGCCCGCAGGCCTGCAGGCGTTCGTCGCGTTCGTGCAGATACCGCCGGCCACGTCTTCCGCGGCTTCCGCCGGCGCTTCGAGGTCCTCGATCTCCTCCCCGTCGCCCTCGTGGCTGTGCTCCTCCTCGGTCATGCTGTCCCTCCCGGTCGTAGTTGCGTACTGGAGAATGGCGGTCGCCGCGTCACTGAACCAACACCACGGTGAGCCCGCAGGTCGGCTTGGTGCAGCCCTGCACGGTCCCCGGCTTGCAGAAGGTCTGCACCGTGCACGTCGGGTTGCTGCAGCCAGTGGTCGGCAGGTGGCATGCGTCGGTGCCGGCCGGGCATAGCCCGCCCGTGACGTCCCCCGCGGCCGCTGCCGGAGCCTCTAGGTCCTCGATCGCCTCCTCGGCGCCCTCTTCCACGTTGTCTTCGTCCGTCACGTTGTCCTCCTGGCTGTCGGTCTGACGAGGTGCGCGATGTGCGCGCACTCGCTGGGCACTCGGCGTAGGCCGACACTAGGTCCACGACCCGTGCCGCGCAACGGGCGTCGCCACCCCATCTTTGCGCCGGGCACGTCCTAGATTTCGAGGGGGCCCGAACCAGCCGGCCCGGACAAACGCTCAGGCCCCGGTAGCCGCCGGATCGTGAAGGTGAGGCTCGAACTCAAAGAGCGGCATCGCGGCACACTCGGGCATCTCGAGTTCGACGGCGAGCAGCGCCACGCCGACGTGTCCCTTGTACAGGCTGAGCGGCGTAGGGGCGTCGCCGGCGAGCTCTCCGTCGCGCACGGCACGCTCGGCGAGGCGCAGCGCGCGCCGCCGCCAGCGCTCATCCCCGCTGCTGCGGTACTGGTTGAGCAGCGCATAGACCTGACCCGCCGACCCGCAGCATAGGCTCGTGATTCCTGCCGGCTCCTCGATCAGCCACGCCGCACGCTCGGCAAGCTCGCCGAAACGTTCATCGGCATAGACGCTACGGGCCAGGTTCCACAGGAACACATACCCGGCGTTGCCGTGACACCATCCTGGCCAGTACTCGCTGCCGCCGCTGCCGTGCGGCGGCGTCAGCGGCCAGCGCATCCCACGCCGGTGGGGCTCAGCTGTGGCCGCCAGCATGTCGAGCACGCCGTGCGCTTGGGGCGGCGGGGCGTCGTCGCGAGCCTGCGACCACATCAGCGCTGCGTAGGCGATCCCGGCCCAGCCGTGCGCGATGCCGTTGTAGGCGATCGACGCGTTGTCGAGGTCGCGCCAGATGCCGGCACTGAGCTCGTCGCCGTAGTCGCCGAGTCTCGCCGCGGCCGGCCACTCGGCCTGGGCGTTGGCGTAGAGGAGCGCTGCGAACAGCAGCACCGCGGAGCGTCCCAGCGTCAGGTCGAGGTTCGCGCACGGCGCCTGCGTCGATGCGCGGAACTCGTCGAGGGCGGCCTGCTGGCGGATGCCATCGCCGACGGCCTCACTCAAAAGAGCGCGTACGGCGGCGAGGCCGCTCACGTTGTGGTACGGCGACACCAGCCCGACCGTCCGCGGGGTCAGCTCGTCCCCGTCGTCGAACGCATCCTCGTCGCCGCCGCGCCGTTCGGCGACCGCGAGCCAGCGCTCCGCGCCATCGAATGCGGCCGCGTCGGTGGTGAGCTTCCCCAG
>DASXER010000066.1:0-1756 GCA_036490015.1 Solirubrobacteraceae bacterium
AGGCCTAGCAGCGCCCAGGGCCGGACCCCTCTCGAAAGGAACTCATCATGAAGACCCGCATCGGGACCGCCCTCGTGGCCACGGTCGCCCTGCTCGCGGCACCCGCCATCTCCGCGGCCTCCCTGCCCAGCACCCACAGCACGTCGATCGTGCCGTCCAAGTCGATCGGCGGCGTCAAGCTCGGAATGTCGCTGGCGCAGGCCACGAAAGCCTGGGGCAAAGGCGGAACCTGCAGCGAAGCGGGATGTCAGTACCAGTCGAAATCCGGCGGCTTCGCCGACTTTTCGCTGATCAGGAAGACCGAAACGAGCCAGCCGGTCGTCGGCATCATCGTGATCGAGACGGGCACCGTCGGCACGACTTCGAAGCGCAACTACAACACGCCGCTCGCGCGCTGGAAGACCTCGAGCGGAATCGGTCTCGGCTCGACCGTCAAACAGCTTCGGCACGCCTACCCGCAGGCGAAGAAACTCGGTACGAGCGCCTACCAGATGAAAGGCTCCGGCGGGACGTTCACGACCTTCTTCATCAATGGGTCGCGCATCATGAGCATGAACGTCTCTTCCCAGGCGCTCGGCTAGAGCGCCGGAAGCTGAACCGGGTCAGCCCGCCGGAAGCGTGGCGTACAGTTGTGCGACCACGCCGACGGCGGGCTTGGCGGCGCCCGTATAGGTGAAGAGGCCCTTCTGGTTGAGCCCCTCCAGCAGCTTCAAGGGGTGGATCACGCGGCGGATCGAGCCGCCCTCGAAGGTCGGTGTCAGCGGGTAGTCGCGCAGCAGCCACACCATCATCGCGGTCAGGCGCGGGTCTTCTGAGTAGACCTTGATGTGCAGCGCCAGCAGGCGCGACTGGAAGGCGTAGCTGCCGGGCTTCCCTTCGCGGTTGAGGCTGTTCGATTCGGCGCCGAACTCGCTGACCACGAGCACCTTTCCTCCGAACGCCTTGGCCATCGCGCGCAGGCGTTCGCGCATCTGCGCGGCGAGCTGGCGCTGCGAATCGTGCGGCGAGTCGTACCAGCCGGTGTAGTCGGTCTGCGCGACGGCGTCGGCCTGCGAGTAGATCGCGCCCGGGTGGGTGGCCGGGTGATCGCCCCACACGTCCACGGCCACCATCCGGCCAGGGTCGTTGGCGTGCAGCCAGCGGCCGGTGTTCACGACGTAGTCGACCTCGGCCTGATCGCGACCGTTGCCGGCGATCTCGTCGACCAGGTTCCAAGCGAAGATCGAGGGGTGAAGGCGAGCGGCCAGCACGGCCGTGCGCGCCTGGGCTTCGGCTGCCTTTCGCAGGGCCGGCGTCGTGGCGTACCACTGGCCGGCGCCTTCGACGGGCCCGACGCCCTGCCACACGAAGATGCCGGCGGCGTCGAGCCGTTCGAGCAGCGCCGGGTCGAGTGGGTGCTGAGCGCGAACGACGTTCGCGTGCACGGCTTTCAGCTCTTCGAGGATTTCGTCCTCGTCGGCCGGCGTCAGCGCGTCGCCGTGGCCGATCTTGTCCTCCTGGATGCTGACGCCGTGTAGGCGGAGCTGCTCGCCGTTCAACATCAGCACGCCGCCGTGCCAGCTCAGCTGACGCAGCCCGACGAGCGCGGAGTAGCTGCTCTCGCCCGATACGGCGAGCTCGAGCTGGTAGCGGCTAGGCGATCCGGGCGACCAGAGTGCGGGGCTGGGCACGGTCGCCGTGCCCGTGACCGTCCGCGTTGCTCCGGCGGCCAGCTGCACGGCAGGGAAGACGATCGGCACGCTCGTGCCTTCTCGGC
>DASXER010000068.1:0-2430 GCA_036490015.1 Solirubrobacteraceae bacterium
CGATGGTGTCGATCGCCGGCGGCGAGCCACTGATCCATCCCGACATCCACGTGATCGCCTCCGAGCTGATCGCGCGGCACAAGTTCGTCTACCTCTGCACCAACGCGCTGCTGATGGAGCGCAAGATGGACCTCTTCAAGCCCTCGCCGTACTTCGCCTGGGCGGTCCACGTCGACGGCCTGCGCGAGCGCCACGATGACTCGGTCTGCCGCGACGGCGTCTTCGACAAGGCGATTGCGGCGATCGCCGAGGCCAAGCGCCGTGGCTTCCGTGTGACGACGAACACGACGTTCTTCACGCACGACTCGCCCGACACGGTGCGCAAGGTCCTCGACTTCCTCAACGACGAGGTCAAGGTCGACGCGATGATGATCTCGCCCGCCTACGCCTACGAGCGCGCGCCCGACCAGGACCACTTCCTCGGCGTCACCGAGACGCGCAAGCTCTTCAGCGAGGCGTTCGCCGACGGGCGCCGTAAGCGCTGGCGCCTCAACCACACGCCGCTGTTCCTCGACTTCCTCGAGGGCAAGGCCGACTTCGACTGCACGGCCTGGGCGATCCCGAGCTACTCCCTGCTGGGCTGGCAGCGACCCTGCTACCTGATGGCGGACGGCTACGTGAAGACCTACAAGGAGCTCATCGAGCAGACCGACTGGTCGAAGTACGGTCGCGGCAGGGACCCGCGCTGCGACAACTGCATGGCGCACTGCGGCTACGAGCCCACCGCGGTGCTGGCCACGACGCGCTCGCTACGCCAGTCATGGCGCGCGATGCGCGAAGCCGCCTGAGAACGTCTTTCGGAATGAGGGTGCGTCCGGGGCGGTCCGGAGGTAAGTTGGGCGGCGCACGGTGCAAAGCAGCTACTGCCGTGCCCTGCGAGGTGCCGGGGGCCGATCCAACGCCGCCATCCGCGAGAAATCCGGGCGTGCCAGTCATTCTTGAACGCCGTTCTGAGCGCGCCCGCGCAACCTGCTGTACTTGCAGGGGATTTGAGGCCCGGCCCGGGGGCCGGGATCGGATACGGGCGAGGCGGGATGCGCGTACTGGTCGTCGATGACGAGGTCAAGCTCGCGAAGCTCCTTCAGCGCGGGCTGCGCCAGCACGGCATCGCCGCGGACGTCGCGGGCAGTGGCGACGACGCGCTCGTGCGCGCCCGCGCGACGCCCTACGACGCGATCGTGCTGGACGTCATGCTTCCCGGGATCGACGGCTTCGACGTCTGCCGCCAGCTGCGCGATGAGGCGATCTGGACGCCGACGCTGATGCTGACCGCGCTCGGCGACGTCGAGAACCGGATCCGGGGCCTCGACACCGGCGCCGACGACTACCTCGTCAAGCCATTCTCGCTCGACGAGCTCCTCGCGCGCCTGCGCGCGATCGCGCGGCGCGGCACGACCCCGCGGCCAAGCGTCCTCGAGGTCGGGGCGGTGCGGCTCGATCCGTCGAGCCGCCGCGCCTGGCATGGCTCGACCGAGCTGGCGCTGACCGCGCGCGAGTTCTCGCTGCTGGAGACCTTCATGCGCCGCCCCGGCGAGGTGCTGAGCCGTTTCGAGCTGCTCGAGCACGTCTGGGACGACAGCTACGAGAACCGCTCCAACGTCATCGACGTCTACGTCGGCTACCTGCGCGACAAGCTCGACCGCCCGTTCGGCACGCAGACGCTTGAGACGGTGCGCGGCTCTGGCTATCGCCTGCGGGCTGATGAAGGCGACGGCTGAGGCCCGGCGGGCGTTCGCCCGGCTGCGCGACGCCGCCGCCACCCGTATCGGTCGGCTGCCGGTGCGGGCGAGGCTGACGCTGCCCTTCGCGGTGCTGATGGTCGTGCTCTTTGGCGGGATCGCGCTGGTGCTCTACTACACCTTCGCGGCCGGGCTGGACACGAGCCTCGAGACGGCGCTGGTCTCGCGCGCGGGCGATGTGCGCAACGAGCTCTCGCTGCAGGGCGCCACGATCGACGGGCTGCCCCTCTACTCGACGAGCGGCGACTACGCACAGATCCTCAGCGCCGACGGCCGGGTTCTCAACTACTACGGGCCGAGGAAGTCGCTGCTGAGCACGGCGCAGCGCGTCGAGGCGCAGCGTGGACAGCTGTTCGTTTCGAGTCAGGGCCAGCGCCTGCTCGCCGAGCCGCTGCGCGGCGATGTCCTCGTCGTCGGCGTCTCGCTGGCCCAGCGCAACGGCGCGCTCAACACGCTCGGCGACCTGCTCTTCGTCGGCGGGCCGATCGCGTTGCTGCTCGTCTGCGCCGCCGGTTACATCCTCGCCGAACGCGTGCTCGCGCCGGTCGAGCGGATGCGCCAGCGCGCCGAGGTCATCTCCGGGCGGCGGCCCGGCGTGCGCCTCCCGGTCCCCGATACCCGCGACGAGCTGCAGCGCCTCGGCGAGACGCTCAACGAGATGCTGGCGCGCCTCGATGCGGCGCTGGGCCGC
>DASXER010000154.1:0-35534 GCA_036490015.1 Solirubrobacteraceae bacterium
GGAGGCCGGCGCGTACGTCCTCACCGAGACGGCCGCCTCGCAGTTGCTCGTGGCCGATGGCCGCGTCGTCGGTGTGCGGTCGGGCGACCGCGGACTTGGCAAGAACGGCGAGCCGCTCGGCAACTTCGAGCCCGGGACCGACATCAAGGCCAAAGCGGTCGTCCTGGCCGAGGGCTGCTGGGGCCATTTGACCGGCGCCGCGATCAAGGAGTTCGACCTGGCGGAGGGGCGCGAGCCGCAGGTGTGGGAGCTCGGCGTGAAGGAGGTCTGGAAGGTCCCGAAGCCGCTGGACCGCGTCATCCACACGTTCGTCCAGCCCTGGCCGCTGAAGGTCTCGCCCAAGTACGGGCAGTTGGGCGGCACCTGGATGTACCCGATGAAGGACGAGAAGACAGGCGACGATCTCGTCTCGATCGGCTTCGTCGTGGACCTCAACTACCGCGACGCGACGACCTCCGCCCACGATCTGCTGCAGACGTTCAAGATGCACCCGCTCGTCAAAGACGTGCTCGAGGGCGGCGAGCGCGTCGCCTGGGGCGCGAAGGCACTCCCCGGCGGCGGCTACTGGTCGATGCCGAAACTGTCGATGCCCGGCGCGGTGCTGGTCGGAGACGCCGGCGGGATGGTCGACACGGCGGCGCTGAAGGGCGTGCACCACTGCATCAAGTCCGGGATGCTCGCGGCCGAGTCGATCTACGCCGCGCTGCAACGCGGCAGCAGCGACTTCTCCGACTACGAGGACGCGATCGAGCGCTCGACGGTCGGGAGCGAGCTGTACGAGGTGCGCAACACGCGCCAGGCCTTCCAGAAAGGCTTCCTCGTCGGCAGCCTGCTCGCCGGTCCCTCGATCATGTCCAAAGGCAAGGTCCCGCCGGGCCGCCAGGCGTGGCACCGCGACGACGCCGAGCCGGTGTTCGTCGGCGACACCAAGGACCGCTACCCAAAGCCCGACGGCAAGTACACGTTCGACAAGCTCTCGTCGGTGTTCATCACCGGCAACGCCACGCGCGACGACGCGCCGAACCACATTCGCGTACAGAAACACGTTCCGCGTGAGGTGGCCGAAACGTGGCGCTGGATGTGCCCGGCGGGCGTATATGAGATCCCGGAGGACGCGCCCGAGACGGGCGACGTCGACGTGATCGTCAACTACACGAACTGCGTGCAGTGCGGCGCGATCACCGCCAAGGGAGGGCGCTTGACGACTCCCGAGGGCGGCGACGGGCCGCTGTACCAGGTGACCTGAGCGCGACGCGTGTCGTAGATGTGGCCCAGGCAGCGAAACCTGGGCCACTTGGCAGTGTTTAGGAGGGCATGACAGTAAGTCTTCATGCCGTTGCCGCCGCTGCGCGGCGCGCGTTGATGGGGCTGGGCCTCGTGGCGCTGCTCGGTCTCGCGCTCGCGAGCGCCGCCGTCGCGGCCGCGACCGACGTGCCTTCGACGCCCGCGACCAAGCCGGCCTCGGCGAGCCTCGAGCAGTGCATCACCTCGACCGAACAGGCCGGGCGCTCGGCGACCTTCGCGGGCGAAATGACGGTCGTCCCGGGCAGCGCCAAGATGCAGATGCGCGTCGACGTGCTGGAGCGCGGGGCCGACGAACTCGCCTTCCACGACATCGCCTCGCCGGGGCTCGGCGTGTGGCGCACGGCCGCGCCCGGCGTGAAGGTCTTCAAGTACCTCAAACAGGTCACGAACTTGGCCGCCCCAGCCTCCTACCGCGGCGATGTGCGCTTCCGCTGGCTGAACGGGAAGGGCAAGACGATCAAGGTCGCGGAGATGCGTACCTCGAAGTGCCAGCAGCCGGTCAAGCCGAAGGGCCTGACGGGCGGCGAAGGTGCACCGCCGAGCACGACCAGCACGACCGGCACGGGCTCCGGCGAAGCCCTCGGCTAGCCCACTCGCGCACGACGCTTCTGTCGCTCGCTAGAATCACTTCACGATGAAGGCGACAATCCATCCCAAATACGTTCAGGCCCACGTGCGCTGCACCTGTGGCAACGAGTTCACGACCCGCGCGACGCGCGACGAGATGCACGTCGAGGTCTGCTCGAACTGTCATCCGTTCTACACGGGTCGTCAGAAGCTGATGGACACAGGCGGTCGCGTCGAGCGCTTCCAGCGCCGCGTAGCCAAAGGCCGCCTGCACGCCACGCAAACGAAATCAGCGGCAGCCAAGTAGGCGTCGTGTCCGCGCGTAACGCCGCGGGCGCGCCGATTGCCACACCGACCGTGGTCGGTGCCACCGCTGCCGCTGGGAGCGTCCAGGCGCCGCCCGCCGCGGTGGGCGGTCCGGTGGCGCTCGACCCGCGCGTGCGCGACGCGGGCCCCGGCGAGCTGAGCGCCGCGCGCGACGCGCCCGTCGGCGGCCAAGCCGTGATCGAGGGCGTGATGATGCGCGGTGTCTCCAACTGGGCGGTGGCCGTGCGCAAGCCAACTCCGGAACAGTTCGAGGAGGGCGAGCGCGACCCGACCGAGGCCGCCCTCGGCGAGATCGAGGTCAAGAGCTTCCCGCTGGACTCGGCCATGCGCCGCCACCGCGTGCTGCGCCTGCCGATCCTGCGCGGCGTCGTGGCGTTGGTCGGCTCGATGGCGATCGGCTTCCGCGCGCTGGAGATCGCCGCCAACGCGCAGCTGCCGGTGGAGCTGGACTCCGAGGGTGCGCCCGCGGAGGAGGAAGAGATCCCGCGCGTGCTGTGGATCGGCACGATCGTGTTCGCGCTCGCGCTGGCGGTCGTGTTGTTCTTCCTGATCCCGGTCGGGATCACGAGCCTGATCAAGCACCAGCTCGGCTCCTCGTTCCTGTTCTGGCTGGTCGAGGGCCTGATCCGCACGACGCTGTTCCTCGGCTACATGGCGCTGCTGTCGCGGATCAAAGACCTGCGCCGCGTGTTCGAGTACCACGGCGCGGAGCACAAGACGATCTCCTGCTTCGAGGCCGGGCTGCCGCTGACGCCGGTCAACGCGCAGCGCTTCTCGCGGCTGCACCCGCGCTGTGGCACGAGCTTCCTGCTGGTCGTGATGATCGTCGCGATCTTCGTGTTCGCGCCGCTCGGTTTGCCGGCCTGGTACTGGCTGATGCTGACGCGCGTGCTCGGCGTGCCCGTGATCGCCGGCATCTCCTTCGAGCTGATCAAGTTCGCCGGGCGCAACCGCTCGCGCGGCTGGGTGCGGGCGATCATGTGGCCGGGGCTGAAGCTGCAGCTCCTGACCACGCGTGAGCCCGACCTCGACCAGCTGGCGGTCGCGATCGCCGCGCTGGAGGCCGTGCTGGCGCTGGAGAAGCCGGGTGAGCTGACGGCCGCCGATCTGGTTGGCGTCGAGGTCGTCGCCTAGCGGCAGCTGAGTTGGGTCCGCGCCCGGTGGGTGCCGCCGCTCAGAGCGCGGCGATGGCCGGCGCGGCGACCGCGACCGGCACGAGGCGCCCGACCAGCTCCGCCCAGCCCGTCTTGAGCCGCTCGAGCGGCATCTCGCGCGCGTCGCGCAGGTAGACGAACAGGTCGGCGCCGAGCGCGGCGAGCAGCGTCTCGGCGAGGAACTCGGCGTCGCAGGCGGGCTCGGCTTCGCGCAGCAGCAGCGTCATGTGCAGGCGGTAGACGGCGTAGGGGGCGGAGGCGAAGCGCGCGCCGCCGTCCTCGGCCGCGAGCAGCAGTTCGACGTGCCCGTCGAGCATGTCGATCACGCCGCGGCCGAAGGCGATCAGCCGCTCCTGCGGGCAGGCGCCCGGGCCGAGCGGCGGCTCGCCGCGGATGATCGCTTCCTGGAACTGACGCTCGCGCTCTGACAGCACGGCGCGCGCGAGCGCCGCGCGCGAGCCGAAGCGTCGGAACAGCGTGCCCTTGCCGACGCTGGCCGCGCGGGCGACGTCGTCCATCGACACGCAGGACACGCCGCGCTCCTCGAACAGCCGCTGGGCGGCGCACAGGATGCGCTGGCGATTGCGTGCGGCGTCGGCCCGCTCGGTGGGGTCCGGCTCGATAACGGGCAGCTCGAAGACTGTGTCCATAGACACAATCCTATCAAGCGGACCAAGGTCCGGTTTGGTGCTACACTCTGTTCAAGTTGTAAACGGACCACGGTCCGCACACGCTAGAACACGACAGGAGATACCCGATGAGCACCACCACCACCACACAGCCCATAGCAACCGGGACCTGGAAGATCGACACCGTCCACTCCCACGTCGGCTTCGCCGTCAAACACATGGTCGTCGCGACCTTCCGCGGCCGCTTCGAGGACTACACGGGCGAGCTCGTGGCCGACGAGCAGGGTCGCCCGCGCCTGGACGGCTCGGTCGTCGTCGACTCGATCGTCGTCAAAGACGAGAACCTCGCCGGCCACCTGAAAACGCCCGACTTCTTCGACACCGCCAACCACCCGAAGATCGAGTTCGCCTCCAGCGACATCCGCGTCGCCGACGGCGGCGAGCTGGAGGTCGAGGGCGAGCTGACGATCAAGGGCCACACGCACGTCGTCACCGGCCGCGGCTCGATCGTCGGTCCGCACGTCGACATCGCGGGCAACGACAAGCTCGGCGTCGAGCTGGAGGCGATCATCGACCGGCGCGAGTTCGGCCTGGAGTGGAACGCGCCGCTGCCGAAGGGCGGCTTCGCGCTCGACAACGACGTCAAGCTGCAGGTCTCGCTAGAGCTGGTCAGGGAGGCGTAGGGCGATGACGAAGGTCCTCGGAATATCGGGAAGCCTGCGTCGCGACTCGCACAACACGCGCCTGTTGAGCGCGACGCGGGCGCTGCTCGGCGAGGACGTCGAGCTGGCGCTGTTCGACCGGCTCGACGAGATCCCGCCGTTCAACGAGGACGACGAGGCGAGCACGCCCGAGGCGGTCGCGGCGTTGAAGGCCGCGATCGCTTCAGCGGACGCCGTACTCGTGGCGACGCCCGAGTACAACGGCTCGCTCCCCGGCGTGCTCAAGAACGGCCTCGACTGGGTCTCGCGACCGTTCGCCACGACGCCGCTGATGAACAAGCCGGCGGCCGTGATCGGCGCTAGCACGAGCCTGTTCGGCGCGGTGTGGGCGCAGGCCGAGGCACGCAAGGTGCTGGCGACGATCGGCGCGCGTGTGGTCGATCGCGAGCTGCCGATTCCCCAGGCCGATGAAGCGCTCGGCGCCGACGGGCTGCCGCTCGACGAGGACGCCCGCGAGGCGCTCTCGGCGACGCTCGACGAGCTGCTGGAGATGGCCTCCGCCACGGAGGTCGCGACCGCCTGACACTGCCGGTGCGTGCCGCGGCCGGCATGGGGCTCGCGGCGCGCGCCGGCTCCGTGCGATGCGCCCGACGAGCCGTCCGGTCGCCCGGGGGGCCCCGCGCCAGCGTGTAGCCTCGGACGGCGATGATCGAACAGCTGGTAGACCAGATCGAGGCCCGCTTCGCCGAGCTGGGCGCGCAGATGACCGACCCCGAGGTGATCTCCGACCGCGAGCGCTACGCGGAGGCCGGCCGCGCCTACAGTCAGCTCGAGCCGGCCGCCAAGCTGGCGGCGGAGTGGCGCCGCGCCCAGGACGACGCCGCCGGCGCCGAGGAGCTGCTGGCCGAGATGGGCGAGGACGCCGAGCTGCGCGAGGATCTCGTCGCGGCGCGGGCGCGCACCGAGCAGCTCGAAGAGGAGATCCGCCTGGCGATGGTGGAGAGCGACCCCAACGACGACAAGAGCGTGATCGTCGAGGTCCAGGGCGGCGCCGGCGGCGACGAGGCCGGGCTATGGGCCGGCGACCTCTACCGGATGCTGACGCGATATGCCGAGCGGCGTGGCTTCCAGAGCGAGCCGATGGACATCGGCGACGGCAAGTACACGTTCGCGATCAAGGGCACGGGCGCCTACTCGGTGTTCAAGTTCGAGGGTGGCACGCACCGCGTACAGCGCGTTCCGGCAACCGAGTCCCAGGGGCGCGTCCACACCTCGACCGCCACCGTCGCGGTGCTGCCCGAGGCCGAGGACGTCGACGTGGAGGTCGATCCCAACGACCTGCAGATCGACGTCTACCGCTCCTCCGGGCCCGGCGGGCAATCGGTCAACACGACCGATTCCGCCGTGCGCATAACGCACAAGCCGAGCGGGATCGTGGTCTCGATGCAGGACGAGAAGTCCCAGCTGCAGAACCGCGAGAAGGCGCTGCGCGTGCTGCGCGCGCGGCTGTACGAGCGCGCGATCGCCGAGCAGCAGGCCGAGCTGGCGGCCGACCGGCGCTCGCAGGTCGGGACCGGTGATCGCGCCGAGAAGATCCGCACCTACAACTTCGGCGAGCGCCGCGTCACCGACCACCGCATCAAGCTCACCGTGCACAACCTCGACCAGGCGCTCGAAGGCCAGCTCGACGAGCTCACCGAGGCGTTGCAGAGCGATGAGAAGCGACGCCGCTTGGAGGCGCAGGCGGGGGCCTGATGGGCGCGTTTGGAGGGACGCCGGTTCGCGACGCGCTCGATGGCGCGATCACGGCGATCTCGGCCGCCGGGTGCGAGACGCCGAGGTTGGATGCCGAAGTGCTGCTCGCGCATGTGCTCGGCGTCGAGCGCGCGCGCCTGCTGACTGATCGCGACCTGGAGGTAGCTGGCGCGGCCGTCCATGAGTTCCAGAACGCCGTTCGTCGCCGCTCGGTCGAACGCGAGCCGGTCGCCTACATCGTCGGCGGCAAGGGCTTTCGCCACGTCGAGCTGCACGTCGACCGCCGCGTGCTGATCCCGCGCCCGGACAGCGAGCTGCTCGTAGAGGTCGGCGTCGAAAGGTTGGGCCAGGGTGCGCGTGTGCTCGATCTCGGCACCGGCAGCGGCGCGATCGCGCTGGCGCTCAAGCAGGAGCGGGACGACCTGGACGTGACGGGCGCGGATCGCAGCCCCGACGCGCTCGACGTCGCCGCTGGCAACGGCGCGCGGCTCGGGCTGGAGGTGCGCTGGCTGCGCTCGGACCTGCTCGACGGGCTAGGCGACGAGTTCGACGCGGTCCTCGCCAACCTGCCTTACGTGGCCGAGCGCGAGCGCGCGACGCTGGCACCGGAGATCCTGCGCCACGAGCCTGCCGAGGCCCTGTTCGCCGGGCCCGACGGGCTCGACGCGATCCGCGCGCTGCTGGCGCAGGCCGCTTCGCGTCCGAGGCTTCGACTGCTCGCGCTCGAGGTCGGCGCGGGCCAAGCCGAGACGACCGTCGAGTTGGCTCGCGCGGCGGGTTTCGAGGATGTAGTCTCGAAGCGGGACCTTGCGGGTATAGAGCGCGTAGTGATCGCGGAGCGTGAATGAGCCAAGGGCTTGAGAGAGAGGACGCGCAGCGGCTAGAGGAATGCCTCGCCGATGGCGGCGTGGCCGTGTTTCCGACGGACACCGTGTACGGCGTCTGCTGCGACCCCGAGAACGAGGACGCGGTTCAGCGCCTGTTCAAGCTCAAGGGCCGGCCCAGCCGGCGCGCCTGTGCGGTCATGTTCTTCTCGCTCGACGCCGCGCTCGGCGAGATGGGAGAGCTGCTGGAGATCGAGCGCGAGGCCTTGAGGGCTTTGCTGCCGGGACCCGTGACATTGCTGTTGGTCAACCGTGGCGAGCGATTCCTGCCCGCCTGTCGCACCGATCCGGCGACCGTCGGGCTGCGCGTACCGAGCCTGCCCGAGCAGATCGCGGCGCTGCGGGACGTCGGTCGCCCGCTGATGCAATCGAGCGCCAACCTGTCGGGCGGGTCCGACGCGCGCACGCTGGACGAGGTGGCGCCGAGCCTGCTCGACGGCGCCGACCTGGTGATCGACGGCGGCACCCTCGCCGGCGCCGCCTCGACCGTGATCGACCTGCGCGACTTCGACTCCGAGCGGCGCTGGCATGTCCTGCGCGAGGGTCCGCTGGAGCGCGAGGCCGTCGAGGAGAAGCTCGGCGCGCTCGGCTGAGACGTCTTGTGGGCGGCGATCCTGCCCTCCTGCTAGCCTCGTGACAGCTGCCGCAACTGGCGCCCTGAGGTGGAAGTGACCACCGGGAAGCGGTCAGCGATTCAGCCGCGCGCCTGGGCACAAGGTTCCTGATCGTTCGTCGTCAAGGAGAGCGCCGTGTCCGAGCTGAGCCTCGACTACTTCAACCGCCCCCTCGCCGAGGTCGACCCCGAGGTCGCCGACGCCCTGAACGGCGAGCTTGCGCGCCAGCAGCAGACGCTGGAGATGATCGCCTCGGAGAACTTCGTCCCGCGCGCCGTGCTCGAGTGCCAGGGCTCGGTGCTGACCAACAAGTACGCCGAGGGCTACCCGGGACGGCGCTACTACGGCGGCTGCGAGTGGGTCGACGTCTCCGAGCAGCTCGCGATCGACCGCGCCAAGTCGCTGTTCGGCGCCGAGCACGCGAACGTCCAGCCGCACTCCGGCGCGCAGGCCAACACCGCCGTCTACCACGCGCTGCTGCAGCCGGGCGACAAGATCATGGGGCTCTCGCTGGCCCACGGCGGCCACCTTTCGCACGGCATGAAAATCAACGTCTCCGGGCGCCTGTACGAGATCGCACCCTACGAGGTCGACCGCGACAGCAGCCTGATCGACATGGACGAGGTCGCTCGCATCGCGCGCGAGCAGCGCCCGAAGCTGCTGCTCGCGGGCTGGTCGGCCTACCCGCGCCAGCTCGACTTCGCCCGCTTCAGGGAGATCGCCGACGAGGTCGGCGCGCTGCTGATGGTCGACATGGCTCACTTCGCCGGCCTGGTGGCGGCTGGGCTGCACCCCAACCCGATCGACTTCGGCGCCGACGTCGTCACGACCACGACCCACAAGACGCTCGGCGGGCCGCGCGCCGGGATCATCCTCTGCAAGCAGGAGCACGCCAAGAAGATCGACTCGGCCGTCTTCCCGGGCCAGCAGGGCGGGCCGCTGGAGCACGTCATCGCCGCCAAGGCCGTGGCGCTGCGGGTCGCCGCCAGCGAGCTGTTCGCCGAGCGCCAGCGGCGCACGATCGAGGGTGCGCGGGCGCTCGCCGACGAGCTGCTCCAGGCCGGGCACGGCGTCAACGTCTTGACGGGCGGCACCGATGTGCACCTGATCCTCGTCGACCTACGCGACTGCGAGCCCGAACTGAGCGGCAAACAGGCCGAGGATCGGCTGCACGAGATCCAGATCACCGTCAACCGCAACGCCGTGCCGTTCGACCCGCGCCCGCCGATGGAGGCCTCGGGCCTGCGCATCGGCACGCCGGCGCTGGCCACCAGGGGCCTGCAGGCGGAGGACTTCAGCGAGGTCGGGAAGATCCTCGCCGCGGCGCTAACGCCCGAATACGAGACACGCGCCGGCGAGTTGGCCGAACGCGTGGCGCAGATCGTCGAGCGCTACCCGCTGTACGAGGGCCTGCGGGCTCCGGCCGCGGTCTAGCTCCGGCGTCGAGGGACGAGCCCCCAGTACCTGGCGAGGCGTCAAGCTGCGCTCAACCGTCAGCTCGGATGGGCCGTGTGTAGATGTCGAGTTGGGCACGGGCTGTCATGCCGACGCCCTCGTACAGCCGCAGCGCCTTCGGGTTGTCGCCGGAGACACCTAGTTGCGCTTCGTCGAGCCCCGCGCGCCGCGCCGCGGCGAACGTTTCGAGCAGCAGCGCGCGGCCTACGCCGCGACCTTGCTGGCGGGGGTGGACGGCGAGGATGTCGATATAGGCCGCGGATTCCGCCTGTCGCCGGCAGGTGAGCGCGAACCCGACGATTTCACCGCCGCGCTCGGCCACCAGGCTCAGCGATGGATCGAGGTCGTGGCCTTGCAGATGCTCCTCGGCGAACGCCGTACGCGACATCGGCTCTGTTCCCGCGACGGCCGCGAACGCGGCCTGATCCAGCTCGTGTAGGGCGGCGCCGTCGGCGCGGGCTTCGAGCATCCGCAGCGTCACACCCGGCGGCACCGATGCGTCTGGGAGCTGGTCGAGTGGCAACCTCATACTCCAGCTGCTGCGCACGAGACCGTAGCCGCGACCCAAGAGCAGGGCCTTGGCGCGGACATTCACGGCCGGTATCGACGTGCGGTGCTCCTTCCAGCCCAGCTCGCGCTGGCGACGCTCGCACCAGTCCAACAGGGCGGAACCGAAGCCTTGCCCTTCCTGTTCGGGTTCCACGACGGCGAAGGTGCCGAACCGGTGCGCGACCGCATAGCCGGCGAGCACACCTCCGCTGGACTCCGCCACGATCGCGTCACGCCCGAGATCGAGCTCCGAGCTTTCCCACTCGTCGAGCAGATCGCCCAGCGCGCCCTCAGACCGGCCGAAGGCAGCCGTCTGCCGATCGACGAGCAGCCCGGCTACGGCTACGGCGTCGTCTCGCTTGGGAGCGCGCAGCAACACGTCGAGACGATTAGCACGATTGCGGTCAGGACGGTGACTCTCGACCCCGGCGCGTGCCATCCTGTGCCAGAGTGCCCACCGAGCTCGAAGCGCTTTACGCGTTCCTGGCCGCCGCGGTCGTCACGGCTGTGCTCACGCCGTTGACGATGCGCATGGCGCGCAGCTTCGGCGTGCTCGACGAACCGCGCGAGCGCGGCCTCTCGGATCGCCCGACGCCGCTGCTGGGAGGCCTCGCGATGCTTGGCGGCACGCTCGTCGCGGGCTTGATCTGGCTGCCGGCGGGATACAACGCTCAGCACGAGCTGTGGCACGGGGTGTTGCTCGGAGCAGGCGTGATCACGCTCGTCGGTGCGCTCGACGACCGCTTCGACCTGCATCCCGCGGTGAAGCTCGTCGGCCAGTTCCTGGCGGCGGTGATCGTCGTGCACTACGGCGTCGCGGTGAAGGCGATCACGCTGCCGTTCGTCGGCAAACTCCAGTTCCCCGGCCACGGCATCACGAACGCCGGTCCGATCGTGACCGTGATCGGCCTCGTGCTGATGATGAACGTCGTTAACTTCTCCGACGGCGTCGACGGTCTCGCGGCGGGGGTCTGCGCGATCATCGCCGGCGCGATGGTCGTGATCGCCTTCGACCTCTCCCGCCAGCCGCCCGGTGTGCTGGCGGCGGTCACGGCCGGCGTCGCGCTCGGCTTCCTGGTCCACAACTTCCCGCCCGCGGCGAGCTTCATGGGCGACTGCGGCGCGAACCTGCTCGGCCTTTTGATGGGGGTCGTGACGGTCGAGGCGGCCGTCAAGACGACCGCCGTGGTGTCGTTCGTGCTGCCGCTGATCCTGCTCGCGGTGCCGTTCCTGGACACGACCTTCGTGGTGCTCAAGCGGTTGAAGTACGGCCAGCCCGTCTATCGCGCCGACAGCGAGCACTTCCACCACCGCATGGCGCGCATCGGCTTCTCCAGCCGGCGCACGATCGCCTATCTGTACGCGTGGACGCTGATGCTCGCCGGGTTCGCGCTGGCGCTGCGCTTCGTGCCCTACAGCAACCACCACGGCCGCCTCTACACCGGTTGGACGCTGGTGATGGCGGGTCTCGGGCTGGTCGTCATCGCCGCCAGCGTGTATCTCGTCTACGTGCTGGAGATCCTCAAGTTCCGCCGGCTCGATGCGATCCGTCTGCGTCGTCTGCGGCCCGACGCCTCACCAGCGGAGATCGAGCGTGGTGTGGTGCAGGACTTCGAGACCGGTGAATTCCAGGCGCTGTCCGAGCACGGCGAAGGAGACGCCGGGGTGGGGGGCGAGCCTCGCGACGCCGGAGCCGGGACTGAGCAGCGAGTTGGCGAGCGGCAGGTGGATCAGGACCGCGTAGGCGCAGAACAGCAGCGTGGCGGCGCGCAGGCGCCGGTCGCCGCCGACGGCCGCTAGCGGCAACAGCCAGATCGCATACCACGGCAGCAGGTGCGTCGTGCAGATCAGCAGCGCGAGCGTGCTCCAGCCCGTCGCGAGCATCCAGTCGGCGCCGCGGTAAACACGCCACAGTGCGACGACGAGCACGACGAGAAAGGCCGCCAGAAACACGTGCTGCCACCAGCCTGGAGTGCCGTCGAGGCCGAACAGCCGCGCCGTCTCTGCGGGGATGCTGTGAGTCGCGATCAGTTCCTGCTGTTCGCCGAGCGCCGAGACGAAGCCGAGCGCGTGCGGGCCGAAGCCGACCACCGCCACTGCGAGCAGCGCGGCGAGCCCCGCAAGCGCCGTCGCGGCGCGGCCGAGGCGCTCATGCCGCGCGCGCGCCTGGAGCACGAGGAACGGCAGCGCGAGCCCGGCCGTGACCTTCACGCCGACGCCGGCCACGATGGCCGCCACGGATCGTCGGGGTGAGCTTGAGAGCGTCGCCAGCGCGAGCGACAGCAGTGCGATCGCGATCAGGTCGTTGTGGGCGCCGCCAAGAGCCAGCACGAGCAGTACCGGGTTCAGGCCGACAAACGCGGCGGTCCAGTTCGCGGAGCCGCCGCGGCGCTCGGCCGCGCGTGTGCACAGCCAGGTCGCCGACAGGCTGGAGGCGAGCGCGATCAGCTTCATCGCCCACAGCGATCCGGCCACGCCGAGTGGCACCGTCGCGTAGCTGCCGAGCGTGAACAGCGGTCCGTATGGCGAGTGCGCGAACGGCCAGCCGACGAAGCCGTAGACGGGGTCGGCGGGGGCTTGGGCGGCGAAATGGCTGTAGGGGTTCAGCCCGTGCAGGGCGCCGAGTCGCGCGAAGGCCAGGTAGCCGAACACGTCCTGGCTGATCAGCGGCGGTCCCAGGACGATCATCAATTGGGTCAACACGATCGCGCCGGCGAGCACGCGTGTCGGGAGCATCCGAGCGCCAAACAGCACGAGCAGGTAGCTCGCGCACATCGCGAGCATCAGCGCCTGGAAGCCGCCGCTACTCAGGCCGAGACCGATGCCCCGCAGCGGGCCGGCGAGCCAGTCGGGCCAGCCGCCGCTGTCGGCCGGCACGTACTGTGAGGGGCCGCCGGCGGCCCCGGCGGCGATCAGGAACGCCGTGCAGAGGACGCCGAGCATCCCGATGGCACTCAGCAGGCGTTCGATGCCCGCGCGCGTCGTCGTTTCCAGACGTGTCGTGTCGGCGCCTAGGACGTTTGTCGGTGTCGCGGCCTGGATCGTTCCATTCTCGCGGCTTTTGCCCCGCGCGCGTCCAGGATGCCCGGTACGCTGTGACGTGGCATTCGGCGTCCGTCCGGCCGGCCCCGCGTGGGCGCTGTAACCGCACGGGTCAGCTCGTGCTAATTCATCCATGCGACGGCGCAAACGCAAAGGCACACTGCGCGCAGCCTCCGACGCCCAGCGGGTGCTGATCCTTTCGGCCGACGTCGGCGAGGGACATGCGGCCGCCGCGCGGGCGCTGGCGCAGCAGATCGAGGATTCGCCGCACCCAGCCGAGGTGACGGTGATCGACGGTCTACGCGCGATGGGTCACGTCCTGCGGCCGGTGGTCGAGGATGGCTATCGCGTCCAGCTGCGCTTCATCCCATGGAGCTACACGGTCGTGTACTGGTTCTTGGAGCACGTCGCCCCGGTTCGCTTCATGGCGCGCAAGCTCCTGTGCCTGTTCGGCTCGCGGCCGCTGGCGCGCACGATCGCCGAGCACGAACCGGACGTGATCGTCTCGACCTACCCGGCCGTGACGGTCGTGCTCGCGCGCCTGCGGCGCCGCGGCGAAATCGACTGCCCGACGGTCGCGACGATCACCGACCTGACCGGTCTGTTCTTCTGGGCGCAGCCAGGGATCGACATGCACCTCGTCATGTACGGCGAGTCGATGCCCTCGGTCGAGCGCATCGCGGGTCGCGGCAGCGTCAAGCTCGTGCGCCCGCTGATCTCGGCCGAGTTCCTCGAGCCTCGCTGCCCGACCGACTCGCGCCGCGCGCTGGGCCTGCCCGAGGACGGGCGCATGGTGGTGGTTTCGGGCGGGGGCTGGGGCGTCGGCGACATAGCCGGTGCGGTCACAGAGTTCGTCAAGGCTCCGGAGGTCACGAGCATCGTCTGCCTGGCCGGACGCAACGAGCAGTTGCAGGCTCGTCTGCAGGAGGTCTTCGCCGGCGAAGATCGCGTCCGCGTCTACGGCTTCACCGACAAGATGCCGGAGATCCTCGCCGCCGCCGACGTGCTCGTGCACTCGACCGGCGGCGTCACGTGCCTGGAGGCGCGCGCCGCCGGGACGCCGGTCGTCTCCTACGGTCTGCCCGTCGGTCACGCGCGCCTGAACACGCGCGAGATGGCCTCGCTCGACCTCGTGCGTCTGGCCAACGACACCGACGAGCTGCGTGCGCACGTGCAGGCGAGCTTCGACGAGTCGGCGGCGGGGGAGGCTCGCGCCGACGCGGGCGCGGTCGCGGGTGAGACGCAGGCCGAGGATCCCGCGGCGGTCGACCTCGTGCTGGGCGTCTCCCGGCGTGTGCGCCCGATCCCGACATGGCGCCTGCGGCTGGTGGCCTTCGGCACCTCGTTCGCGATCTTCCTCGGGGTCGGCGGCTGGATGCTGTCGACCGACGAGGTCACGACGCTGGCCGCGAAGGTGCTGCGCGTCCATCCGCTCGCCCACGTGGCAACCAGCTCGCCGGACGTTGCGCTCGTCGTGCGCGCACCAGGGCCGCGTATCACCGCGCTGGCGGCGGCGCTCGCGCGTCGCGGGATCCATGTGACCTTCTCGGACGGCGCGCGTGTGCCCAGTCGCAACCGGATCACGAAAGTTCACGCGCTACGTGACGAGCTGCTCCCCGAAGTCCCCGGCTCGGGCCCGCTGCGCTGGGAGCACACGCGCGCGCTGCTGCACGCTCAGGCGCACGCGCTCGGGCTCGACCGCAGCTTCTACTACCTCGAGCCGCCCGGCGGCCTGTCGGTCGGGCAGCTCGTGCTCGCGCGGACGGACGGCGCGACACCGGTCCGCGGCGAGCTGAGGATCGGCGCCACCGAACGGCTGCCTCAGCGCCCCATGCGCGCCGGCGACGTGCTGGTCGTCGAATCCGACGGCTCGCCCGGCTCGCTGCGCGGGCTGGAAAGGATCGTCTCGTGGCTCGGCTCGGCGCGGCTCGAAGCCGTGCCGCTCTCGTCGCTCGCGCCGTCGCCTTCCATCAGCGCCAGCAGCAGCGGCGAGCGCGCGAGCATCGTCGCGCCGATCATGAGCAGCGCCAGCGACAAGCTCAGCGGAATGCCGCCGAGCGGCGTCGCGGCGAAGCTCTCGCCGAGCAGCAGCGGCGCGAACACGATCGGCACGACGGTCTGAACGACGAACACGACCGGCGCGACCTGGATCGCCGGTCGCAGCTGCAGCGCGCTCATCTCGCTCAGCGCGCCGAGCGCCGAGGCGGGGATCGTCGACAGCGCCCAGACGGCGGCGAGCAGCAGGTGGCCACGCGACAGGTCGTCCGAGGCGAGCTTGGTCGAGATGCCGCTCCACGCGTACGCCAGGCCGGCGCCCGCGACCGTCAGATGCGCGTTGCTGCGCGACAGCAGCCGCATCGCGTAGGGCAGCACGCTGGCGAGTCCGATCGCGACCAGTACGAGCGTGAGCACGAGGTGCTGCGAGGTGTGCGTGCTGCGCGGCGGCGCGCACAGGGCCGACAGCAGCACGCCGGTCACGATTGCGCCCATCGCCAGGTGCTCGTTGCGCCCGGCGTGCTCGCCGAGCATACGCTCGGCCATCAGCATCAGGATCAAGAGCCCCGCGGCGAGCGTCGGCTGCACGATCACCAGTGGCGCCAGCAGCAGCGCCACCAGCTGCAGCGGCCAGCCCAGCACCGAGAGCCCAGTCCCGAGCAGCCAGCGCCGGCGGCGGATCAGCGTGCGCGCGAGCGCGATGCGCAGGTGCTGCTCGGGTGGCGCCTGCTTGGCGTCCACGGCCTGGAACGCGATCCCTAGGCTGTAGAGGCTCGAGGCCCCGACGGCTGCCGCGATACCCAGCACGAGATCGACCATGTCCACCGACGATCATCGCATTCCCGGCGCTGGAATCGCCGGGGCGGTAGCCGCCACCGCACTCGCCGGCTACCTGCTCCCGGGGCTCGCCGGCGCCTGGCCGGCGCTGCGCGCGCCGCTTGGCGTCGAGGATCACACCGCCAGCGGAGCCGGCTATGGACTGACCTTCGACGACGGCCCGCACGTCGAAGGTACGCCGGCGGCATTGGAGGTATTGGCCGCCCACGGCGCGACGGCGACCTTCTTCCTCGTCGGCGAGCAGATCCGTCGCAACCCGTCGCTGGCGCGCGAGATCCTCGCCGCCGGCCATGAGATCGGCATCCACTGCGATCGTCACCGCAACCTCCTACGGCTGGCGCCACGGCAGGTGCGAGAGGATCTCACCCGCGCGCTGGCGAGCATCGAGGACAGCGCTGGGCGCTCGCCGACGCTGTATCGCCCGCCGTACGGGGTACTCAACGGGGCGGCGCTGCGGATCGCGCGCGAGCGCGGCTGGCGGACGCTGCTGTGGAGCCACTGGGGACGCGACTGGGAGGCACGCGCGACGGCGGACTCGATCCACACGCGCGTCACCGATGGCGCGGGGGAGGGCGCCGTGCTGCTGCTGCACGACGCGGACGACTACGGCGCGCCGGGCTCTTGGCGGCGCATGGCGGCGGCGCTCCCCCGCGTGCTCGAGACGATGGCCGCGCGCGGCCTCGAGCCGGTCGCCCCCTAGCGAGAGCTCGCTCCCGTCGCCGCTGGGCCATCGCGGCCCGAGGCTAAGATCACTCTCTTGTCCGGTCCCGCCATCACGGCCGAGGCGTCCTCTTCCGGTGCCGCCGTAGCCGTCTCGTCGCGCGCGCCCGGGCGCAGTCGCTGGTGGGTCGAGCTGCTCGTGATCGGCTGGCTCTGCTGGGTGTACGACGCGATCACGAACCTCGCGCCGCTGAGGCTGTCGAGCGCGCTCGCCCACGGTCGCTCGATCCTCGAATTCGAGCAACGGCTCGGCATCGCGCCGGAGCGCTCGCTGGACCACTGGCTGGCGGGCCATCGCACCGTCGGACTGCTGCTGTCCGACTACTACGACAACGCCCACTTCGTCGTGACGCTCGGCATCCTCGCCTGGCTGTGGTGGCGGCGCAGCGACATCTACCGTCCGCTGCGCAACGCGCTCGTGCTCGTCAACGTGCTCGCGTTCGTCGTCTTCTGGCGCTTCCCGGTCGCGCCGCCGCGGATGCTCGGCGGCTTCACCGACGTGGTCGCCTCGACGCACGCGATCGGCTCGTGGCACACCGGTGCGCTGGCCTCGGACGCGAACCAGCTCGCGGCGATGCCGTCGCTGCACATCGCCTGGGCTGTTTGGTGCACGATCGCCGTGTGGCTCGCCAGCTCGCGCGTGTGGCTGCGCGCGCTTGCCGTCGTGTACCCGTTCGTGACCGGCTTCGCCGTGCTCTCGACGGGCAACCACTATCTGCTCGACATCGTCGGCGGCGCCCTGACGATCGCGCTGTCGGTGCTGCTGGTGACGGCCTATGAGCGCCGTCGCGGGCGCTTCGGCCTGCTGCGGCTCGCTGTCGGTCGTACGTAGACGGGCGGCTAGCCCAAAGACGAGGAGCCCGCCGGTTGGCGAGCTCCTCCCCTGGGCGCCCAGAACGAGAGAGGGTTTCTGGGCACACTTGAGGACTCCGGGTTATCGGCATTCATTCCCTCGCTCGCGAGGCGCGTAGCGACTGTCACAAAGTTGTTACGAAGTCGTGGAATAGGTATGCTGGCGCCGCCGCCGACAGATCGTTGGAGGACTCGACGGCTCCGCTACTTCACAGCGGGGGGACACGGTCGTCTGTAGGGTGGCGCCACGCAATGCCTGACCTCGATGCCACTGCGCACTACGCACGCCTGCCCGGCGCCCGCCGGGAGGGTCCTTCCAGCCTTTCGACGGTAGGGCTGGCGCTCGCGCGCAACTTCGACGTGCTCGTGGTTCTGATCGCCGCCGCGCCCGCGATCGCGCTCGGCGCGCCCGCGTTCGGCTACGTGGTCGGTGCGGTCGCGTGGATCGCCCAAAGCCTGCTGGAGCACGCCGACAAGCGCTGGATCGCCCGCTCGGACGTGCTGCGCAGCCGCTTCGGCGTGAATCTCTTCGAGGCCTTCGGCCGCATCTGGCTGCTGGCCGGCGCGATCGTGCTGGCGGGCGTCGCCGGTGGGCGCCCCGACGGGCTGACCTGTGCGGTGATCGTGTTCGTCTGTTACTCCGTCGCGTTCGCGATCCGCGTCGTGTCCGGCCGCCCCGGTGCTGGAGGGACGGAGCAATGAGCGCGGTCGCGGGAACCGCGCCGATCGTCCCCGGCAGCGGCGAAAAGCAGGGGATGACGACCGGCAAAAAGCTCCTCTACTCGGTCACCGGCCTATGGATTGGCGGGATCGTCTTCTTCATCCTCGTGTTCGGCTTCAAGTCGCACAAGGCGCCGAGCGTCGCGAGCGGCGTGTTCTCGCCGACCGACGAGTTCAAGCTCGACACCTGGTTCAAGGTCGGTCCGGTCGCGTTCAACAAGGGCGTCCTGTATCTGCTGCTGGCGGTCGGCATCACGCTCGGGGTGATGTTCTACGTTGCCAAACGGCTCAAGGAAAGGCCAGGTCGGCTGCAGGTCGCCGTGGAGGCGTTCTACGAATTCACGCGTCGCATGTCGCAGGAAAACCTCGACGAGCGGATGGAGAAGAAATACTTCCCGTTGATCGCGACGATCTTCGTCTTCATCCTCGTCACGAACCTGATCGGCTACATCCCGTTGCCGGTCAACTCGGGCGAGAAGTTCGCGATCTTCGGCGCCCACATCCCGTCTCTGCAGCTGTTCGCCGCCGACACGAACGTCGCCTTCCCGTTGATACTCGCGTTGTCGGTGTTTGTGCTGTTCACCTACGAGGGGATCAAACACCACGGCCCGATCGGCTACCTCAAAAGCCTGCTTCCGAGCGGCGTGACCGGCCCGATCGTGCCACTGATCTTCGGCATCGAGATCCTCTCGAACTTCCTGCGCCTGATCTCGCTGACGGTCAGGCTGTGGGCGAACCTGCTCGCCGGGCACATGCTGATCGCGTTCATGGGCGGCGAGCTCGGCGTGCTGGTCGGGGACCAGTGGGTCACCTGGCTACTGCTGCCGTTCGGGATCGCCATCTACCTGTTCGAGGCGGTGCTGATCGCCGCCCTGCAAGCGTTCATCTTTTCCATCCTGACCGCCATCTATCTCGGTAGCGCGGTCTCGAGCCACTAACTAGTAAGGGAGCTATCGAGCAATGCAGTTTCTCCACATTTTCGCGGCGCTGCACCCGCTGATCGGGGCCGTGGAACCGATCATCAAGCAGAGCCAGGACGCCGGTCGCGCGATCGCGCTCGGGGTAGGAGCCGGTGGCGGCGCCGCCGGAGCCGGTGCAGGCATCGGTGCGGTGTTCAACGCGTCGATCCAGGCCAAGACCCGCCAGCCTGAGCTTCGTGCCGAGGTCGAACGCGACCAGTGGCTCGGCTTCGCGCTCACCGAGGCTTGCTTCTTCTACGGGCTCGTCGGCGGCTTCATCGCCTTCTTCCTCTAGGCCGCTATGAGCACCGTCGTCGCACACACCCCACTCGCCGCCAGCAGCGGCTCGTTCCTGATCTCCCCGAACGTGGGGATCATGATCTGGACGCTCGTGGTGTTCGCCGTCTCGCTGTTCATCCTGCGCAAGGCGGTGTTCCCGCAGATCGGCAAAGCGCTGGACACGCGCGCGAAGTCGATCGAGGGCGACATCGACGCCGCCGCGCAGTTGCGCAGCGAGGCCGACAAGGTGCTCGAGGAATACCGTGAGCGTCTGAAGGAGGCGCGCGCCCAGGCCGACGAGATCGTGCAGCGTGCCCGCCAGGCCGCCGACACGCACGAACAGGAGTCCAAGGCGAAAGGCCAGGAGATCCTCGAGGAGGCCGCCAAGCGCGGCGAGCGCGACATCGAAGCCGCCACGCGGCGGGCGCTGGACGACATCCGCAAGGAGGTCGCCAACCTCACGATCCTCGCCACCGAGAAGGTGACGCGCAAGACGCTCGACGACGCCGACCAGCGTGCGCTCGTCGAGCAGGCGCTCAACGAACTGGACTTCTCGAACATCTCGACGGGACCGTCGCAGAACTGATGGAGGAGCTCGCCCAGGTATACGGTCGATCTCTGTTCGAGGTCGCGCGCGAGCAGGGAAAGCTCGACGAGCTGCGCGAGCAGCTGTCGCAGTTCGCCGACGCGCTCGACACGAACCGCGAACTGGCGATCTTCTTCTTCTCGCCGTACTTCTCCACCAAGGAGAAGCAGGACGCGCTGGATCGCGCGCTCGACGGCGCCGACGAGATCTTCCTGAACTTCCTCTCGCTGCTGATCGAAAGCCACCGTATGCCGGTCATCTTCCGCATCCGCGCTCACTACGAGCGGCTGTGGGAGGAGGAGAACCGCACGCTGCCGGTTGAGATCACGAGCGCGATCGCGCTCGACGAAACGACGACGGAGAACCTCGGCCGTACGATCGGCGAGCGCGCCGGACGCACGGTCAGCCTCGCCGCGCACGTGGACCCGGACATCATCGGAGGCATCATCGTCAGGGTCGGCAACTCGATCCTCGACGCCTCAATCAGAACCCGACTGGAGCAGCTGCGCAGGCACGTTGCCCAAGGAGCTTCCTAGACGACATGCAGATCAATCCTGACGAGATCACAAGCATCCTCAAGAGCCGCATCGAGGGGCTCGACGCCGGTCGCGCCGAGCTGACCGAGGTCGGCACCGTGCTATCGGTCGCCGACGGCATCGCGCGCGTGCACGGCGTGGAGAACTGCATGTCCTTCGAGATGCTCGAGCTGAGCCACGGCGTCACCGGCCTGGCGCTGAACCTCGAGTCCGACAATGTCGGCGTCGTGCTGTTCGGCGACTGGGAGCGCGTCTCCGAGGGCGACACCGTCAAGCGCACCGGCATCCTGCTCGACATCCCCGTCGGCGACGCCATGCTGGGCCGCATCGTCGACCCGCTCGGCCGCCCGCTCGACGGCAAGGGCGACATCAACACCTCCGAGCGCCGTCCGGCCGAGTTCAAGGCCCCGGGCGTCGTCCAGCGCCAGCCGGTCACCGAGCCGATGCAGACCGGCCTGAAGGCGATCGACGCGATGATCCCGATCGGTCGTGGCCAGCGAGAGCTGATCATCGGCGACCGCCAAACCGGCAAGACGGCGATCGCGATTGACACGATCATCAACAACAAGGACACCGGCGTGATCTCGGTCTACGTCGCGATCGGACAGCGCATGTCGACGGTCGTCGCGCTCGCGCAGACGCTGGAGGAGAACGGCGCGCTCGATAACACGATCATCGTCGCTGCGCCGGCCGACGAGTCCGCTCCGATCAAGTTCATGGCGCCCTACGCGGGCTGCGCGATGGCCGAGCATTTCCTCTACTCGGGTCGTCACGCGCTGTGCGTGTACGACGACTTGACCAAGCACGCCTACGCCTACCGGCAGATGTCGCTGCTGCTGCGCCGCCCGCCGGGTCGCGAGGCCTACCCAGGCGACGTCTTCTACCTGCACTCGCGCCTGCTGGAGCGCGCGGTCAAGCTCAACGACGACCTCGGCGGCGGCTCGCTGACGGCGCTGCCGATCATCGAGACGCAGGCCGGCGACGTGTCGGCGTACATCCCGACGAACGTGATCTCGATCACCGACGGGCAGATCTTCCTGGAGTCGAAACTCTTCAACTCCGGCGTGCGGCCCGCCATCAACGTCGGCATCTCGGTTTCGCGCGTCGGCGGTAACGCTCAGATCGGCCCGATGAAGAAAGTCGCCGGACGCATCAAGCTCGAGCTCTCGCAGTTCCGCGACCTCGAGGCCTTCGCCCAGTTCGGCTCCGACCTCGACGCCGACACGCAGAAAACCCTCGCCCGTGGCGAGCGGCTCGTCTCGACGCTGAACCAGTCAGAGCGCGCGCCGCTTCCGGTCGAGGACCAGACGGTGCAGATCTTCGCCGCCACCAACGGCGCGCTGGACCGCCTGAACGTGGAGCGCGTGCCGGAGTTCCTGCTCGGGCTGACCGAACGGCTGCACTCCCAGCACGGCGAGCTGCGCACCAAGATCGCCAGCGGCGACTGGTCTGACGACGTGCGGGCCGAGGTGGCCAAGGCCGTCGACTCTTTCGCCGCCGACTTCGGCTACGACCTCGACGAGGAGGGCCAGCCCCTAGAGGAGGCCCACGCGGCGGCCTAGGCCTAGGCCTCGACCGCGGGTAATCGACCATGGCCTCACAGCGAGACGTACGCAACAAGATCTCCTCGGTGAAGAACATCCAGAAGATCACCCGTGCGATGGAGATGGTCGCGGGCGCGCGCCTGCGCCGCGCCGAGCAGCGCATCGAGGCGCTCAGGCCGTACGCCGACGCGATCGGGCGCATGACGCGCCAGGCCGCTGCAGCGGCCGGCTCGGAGGCCAGCCGCTTCCCGCTGCTCAGCCCGCACGAGAGCGAGTCCAAGGTCGGCCTGCTGCTCGTCACGGGCGACCGTGGTCTGGCCGGCGGGTTCAACTCGCAGATCATCCGCTCCGGCGTGCGCTTCGCCCAGGAGCTCGCAGAAGAAGGCAAGACCCCGGTCTGGTACGCGACTGGACGCCGCGGCGTCTCCTCGCTGACCTTCCGCGGCAACGAGCTGACCGGCAGCTACACGGGCTTCGCCGACAAACCGGCCTACGCCGACGCGCGCTCGATCGCCGACGACTTGATGCAGGCCTACGTCGACAACACGCTGGACCGCGTCGACATCGTCTACAACGCCTACGTCTCGCCTTTGACGCAGCGTGTCACGCGCGACGTGCTGCTGCCGCTCGCGCACACGCCGCTCGACGAGCCCGGCAGCGACTCAGCAGAGAACAAGAAACCCTCGCCCGTCGAGTACGAGCCCGACCCGCAGGAGATCCTCAAGCGGCTCGTGCCCGACTTCGTCGAGATCTCGATCTATCGCGCGCTCGTGGAGTCCGCCGCCGGCTTCTTCGGCGCCCAGATGACCGCGATGCGCAGCGCCTCGGAGAACGCCGGGGAAATCATCACCGAGTACACGCTGCAAATGAACCGAGCCCGCCAGGCCGAGATCACGCAGGAGATCATGGAGGTCGTGGCCGGCGCCGAGGGCCTGGCCTGACGACGAGGGCCTCGCCCAAACCACCCCTTTTTACGAGCAAGACAGGAGACTCACGACCATGGCAGCCACATCCACCGAGCCGAGCACGAACGACGACCCCACCGGTCAGAACGTCGGCCGCATCGAGGAGATCCAGGGCGTCGTGATCGAGGCCGTCTTCCCCGACCGCCTGCCCGAGATCAACCACGCCATCACCGTCAAGCGCTCGGCGGCCGCCGCCGGCGAGGAGGCGCCGGGCATCAGCCCCGGCGCCGAGGAGACCGTGCTCGTGTGCGAGGTCCAGCAGCACCTGGGCGACGATCGCGTGCGCGCGGTCGCGATGGACACGACCGACGGCCTCGCGCGCGGCGTCGAGGTGATCGACACGGGCGCGCCGATCAGCGTCCCGGTCGGCGAGGCGACTCTAGGCCGCATCTTCAACCTGCTCGGCGAGCCGATCGACCTGGGCGAGCCCCTGCCCAAGGACATCGAGCGCCGCGGCATCCACCAGCAGGCCCCGCGCGTCGAGGACCTGACGCCGACGACCGAAATGTTCGAGACCGGCATCAAGGTCATCGACCTGCTCGCGCCTTACGCCAAGGGCGGCAAGGTCGGCCTGTTCGGCGGCGCCGGCGTGGGCAAGACCGTGCTGATCCAGGAGCTGATCCACAACCTGGCCAAGGAACACGGCGGTCTGTCGGCGTTCTGCGGCGTGGGCGAGCGCTCGCGCGAGGGCAACGACCTGTGGCTGGAGATGAAGGAGTCGGGCGTCATCGACAAGACGATGCTCGTGTTCGGGCAAATGAACGAGCCGCCCGGAGCCCGTATGCGCGTCGCGCTGTCCGGCCTGACGATGGCCGAGTACTTCCGCGACCAGGGTCAGGACGTGCTGCTTTTCATCGACAACATCTTCCGCTTCGTGCAGGCCGGCTCCGAGGTCTCGGCGCTGCTGGGCCGGATGCCGTCGCAGGTGGGCTACCAGCCGACGCTGGAGACCGAGATGGGTCAGTTGCAGGAGCGCATCACCTCGACCAAGAACGGCTCGGTCACCTCGATCCAGGCGATCTACGTGCCGGCCGACGACTACACCGACCCGGCGCCGGCGTCGGTGTTCGCCCACCTCAACGCGACCACGGCGCTGTCGCGGGCGATCTCGGAAAAAGGCATCTACCCGGCTGTCGACCCGCTCGACTCGACCTCGACGATCCTCAAGGCGGACATCGTCGGCGAGGATCACTTCCGCGTCGCCAACCGCGTCAAGGAGATCCTGCAGCGCTACAAGGAGCTCCAGGACATCATCGCGATCCTCGGCATCGACGAGCTCTCCGACGAGGACAAGCTCACCGTGCAGCGCGCGCGCAAGATCGAGCGCTTCCTGTCGCAGCCGTTCTTCGTCGCCGAACAGTTCACCGGCACGCCTGGCGCCTACGTGCCGATCGCCGAAACGATCCGCGGCTTCCAGGAGATCATCGACGGCAAGCACGACGAGGTTCCCGAGAGCGCCTTCTTCCTCAAGGGCACGATCGAGCAGGTCGTCGAAGCGGCCAACAAAGAGTAGGCGCGGGTGGCACATTCGAAATTCCCAGTCGAAGTCCTGACGCCCGAGGGCGAGGTCTTCAGCGAGGAGGTCGAAATGATCTCCACCAAGACCGCGATCGGCTCGATCGGCCTGCTGGCCAACCACGAAGGGCTGCTGGCGACGCTCGTGCCGACGGAGCTGCGCATCTACCGCTCGGAGAACGAGATCGTACGTTTCGCGCAGGCCGAGGGCTACCTTCAGTTCGCCGAGAATCGAGCACTCGTGCTGGTCGAGGAGGCGATTTCCCCTGATAATCTCGACCGCTCCCTCTATGAGTCGAAGCTCTCCGAAGCCCGCGCGGTGGCTGAGCGGGCCGAGGACGGCAGCGAGGAAAAGGCCCGTGCGCTGAGGGACATCCGGCGCTACGAGGCCTTCCTCGCGGTAGCGCAATAGGCAACCCGTCCGTCCTGTAGGTCGTCAGCGGATAGCCTTCCCGGCTCGATGAGCAGCGCACGCCAGCCAATCGGGGTGATCGGCACCGGCTACGTCGGCCTGGTGACCGCCGCCGGCTTCGCCGAGTTGGGCAGCGACGTCTACTGCGTCGACATCGACGCGAGCAAGATCGAGCGCCTGAAGCGGGGAGAGATCCCGATCTACGAGCCGGGCCTGAAGGAGCTGATCGCGCGCAACGCGGCGCGGATGCACTTCTCGACCGAGCTGTCGGACGCGCTCGAGCACGCGCGCCTGCTGTTCGTCGCCGTCGGCACGCCGCCGACCCACTCCGGCGACGCCGACCTGACCGCCGTGAACGCCGTCGTCGAGAAGATGCCGGGCTCTGACAGGCACGCGCTGGTGATGAAGTCGACCGTGCCGTGCGGCACCGGCGCGACGATCCAACGCGTCTTCCGCGAAGGCGGCAAGCAGGCCATGTCCTACGTCTCCTGCCCCGAGTTCCTCAAGGAGGGCTCGGCCGTCAAGGACTTCATGAACCCCGACCGGGTGGTAATCGGCGACGACGGCAGCTGGGCCGGAGAGGCAGTGATCGAGCTGTACGAGCCGCTGAGCGCGCCGCTCGTGCGGACCGACATCGCGAGCGCGGAGATGATCAAGCTCGCCGCCAACGCCTTCCTCGCCACGAAGATCTCCTTCATCAACGAGATCGCGAACGTCTGCGAGGAGACGGGCGCCGATGTGATCGAGGTGGCGCGCGGCGTCGGCCTCGACGACCGCATCGGCCCGCGCTTCCTGCAGGCTGGCATCGGCTACGGCGGCTCGTGCTTCACCAAGGACGTGAGCGCGCTGAAGCTGCTGGCGGCGAACTCGGGCTACCACTTCCAGCTCTTGAACGCCGTCACCGAGGTCAACGAGCTGCAGAAGCGTCGCGTGGTCTCCAAGCTGCAGCGCCACCTCGGCGACCTCGCGGGCAAGCGGGTCGCGATGCTGGGCCTCGCTTTCAAGCCCGAGACCGACGACATGCGCGGCGCGTCCTCGCTCGTGCTCGCGGCGCGGCTGCTGGCCGAGGGCGCCAGGGTCCACGCCTACGATCCGATCGCCGAGGGGGAGGCACGCGCGCTGATGCCTCAGCTCGGCTACTGCGGCTCGGCCGCCGAGGCGCTCGACGGCGCCGACGCGGCCGTGTTGGTGACCGAGTGGCGCGAGCTCGTCGAGCTCGACTGGGCACAGGTCGCCGAGGCCATGAGCGGCACGCTCGTGATCGACGGGCGCAACGCGCTCGACCCCGACGCGGTGCGGGCGGCCGGCCTCGTCTACGAGGGCATCGGGAGGCGGTGAGCCGCCAATTCAGGCTGTGATCCTGGTGGGCGGTCAGGGGACCCGGCTGCGGCCCCTGACCTCCAACGTTCCGAAGCCCGTCGTGCAACTCGTCGATAGGCCCTTCATCTCCTTCATGCTGGAGTGGCTGCGCGCCCACGACATCGACGACGTGATCATGTCCTGCGGCTTTCTCGCCGACGGCGTACGCAGCGTGCTCGGCGACGGCTCCGGGCACGGCATCCGCCTGCGCTTCGTGGAAGAGCCCGAGCCGCGCGGCACGGCCGGGGCGGTAAAGCTCGCCGAGTCGATGCTCGACGAGCGCTTCCTGATGCTCAACGGCGACGTGCTGACGGACATCGACCTGACCGCGCAGATCGCCCAGCACGAGGCGACGGGCGCGCGCGCGACGCTCGCGCTGGTGGCGGTGGCGGATCCGTCGGCATATGGCCTGGTCGTCCTCGACGAGGAGGGCGGCGTGCAGGAGTTCATCGAGAAGCCGAGCGCCGAGAAGCTCCCGAGCAACCTGATCAGCGCCGGCGCCTACGTGCTCGAGCGCGAGATCCTGGACATGGTCCCGCCGGACGCGAACGTCTCGATCGAGCGCGAGGTCTGGCCGCGGCTGGTCGGAGACGGCCTCTACGGCTTCGCGAGCGAGAGCTACTGGCTCGACATCGGCACCCCCGAGCGCTATCTGCAGGGCACGTTCGACATCATCGAGGGCAACGTCCGCACCGGGGTCTTGCTCGGCGACGGCTGGCTGTCGCTCGACGACGGGGCCCGGCTGGACGGCCGCGCCGTGCCGCCGGCCCTGCTGCAGCGCGGGGCGAGCGTCGCCGCGGGCGCGCGCGTCGGCAGCCTGGTGGTGCTGGGCGAGGACGTCAGCGTCGGCGCCGACAGCACGGTCGAGCGCGCGGTCGTGCTGCGCGGCAGCGAGATCGGCGAGGGCTGCGAGCTGCGCGACTGCATCGTCGCTCCGGGCGTCAAGATCGGCCCGCGCACCAAGGTCACGGGCGGGGCGGTGCTCGGCGAAGGCGTCCGCATCGGAGCGGACAACGTGATCACGCGCGGTATGCGTATCTTCCCCGGTGTCGAAGTCCCCGACGGGGCAATCGAGTTCTAAGCGCGCCGGAGGTCCGACGCGACTGTGAGAATCAACGCCGACGCACCGTGATCCAAGCCACCATCCCCACGAAACAGGAGACGAGCAGCTGATGAGCGATGGCGCCACCGCCACTCCGGCCGCCCAGGGGATCACGCGTGAGCTGATCGCCAAGGTGGACGCCTCGGGCCAGCTCGATGACGTGCTCGCGCTGCCCGAGCACCTGCGCGACGCGCTCTGGCGCGTCGAGTCGGCGATCATGCAGGACTGGGACACCTCCGCCGGCCTCGTCGTGGCCGGCATGGGCGGCTCGGCGATCGGCGGAGCGCTCGCTCGCGCGGCGCTCGGCGACCACGCCTCGCGGCCGATCTTCGTCACGCGCGCCTACGGCCTACCCAGCTGGACGACCCCCGACACGATGGTCCTGTGTGCGTCCTACTCGGGCGACACCGAGGAGACGCTCGCCTGCTACGAGTCGGCTGGTGCGCTCGGCGCCAGGCGCACGGTCGTCACGACCGGCGGACGGCTGGCCGAGATGGCGCGCGCCGACGGCGTGCCCGTGATCCCGCTGCCCGGCGGCTTCCAGCCGCGCGCCGCCGTGGCCTACATGACCGTCGCCTCGCTCGAGGTCGCCGCGCTGTGCGGCGCCGGCCCACGTCTGACGTCGGAGATCGACGTCGCCGCCTCGCACGTCGAGCAGCTCGTCGCCGAGTGGGGCCCGGACGCGCCCGAGGACTCGCTCGCCAAGGAAGTTGCACGCGGGTTGCACGGCACCACCCCCGTCGTCGCCGGCGCCGGCCTGACGACGCCGATCGCCTACCGCTGGAAGACGCAGATCAACGAGAACGCGAAGCAGCCCTGCTTCTACAACGAGCTGCCCGAGCTGGATCACAACGAGATCGTCGGCTGGGAGGGCGCCAAGGACGTCGGACGCTTCACGGCGGTGTTCCTTGACGACTCCGACGCCCACCCGCGCGTCAAGCAGCGCATGGACCTGACCGAGCGGCTGATCGCCAGCAACGCAGTCGCGAGCTTTCGCCTCGAGACACGCGGGCAGACCGCGATCGAGCGCGTGATCTCGCTGGTGCTGCTCGGGGATCTGGTCTCCATCTACCTTGCGGCCCTGCGCGGCGTGGATCCTGGGCCCGTGCCGATTCTCGACGAGTTGAAGGCTTCTTTGGCGAAGTTGTAAGAGCGCGCGGGCGTCGAGCGACGGCGCTGACGCTTCGCTGGGCGGGCTTTTTGCCGCTTGCTTCGGATTATCTCGCCCGCCCAGCTTGGTCATCGGCGTCCTCGCGCCCCGCGCTTTGTTGGTTCTGGACGAGTCGCTTCGCTTTGGCTCGGTTGTGCGTGCTCTGACCGCGTGTAGAGATCGCGGGCTTGCTCGGTCAGCTCGTTGCCCAATCGACGATTCGGAGTCATCCGTGCAGTTGGGTGCGCTCATCGCCAGCATCGTTGCGGCGTTGGCGCACGGCGAACGCTGCTACGCCGCTGATGGCAGCGGGCGTTGGGCTTTGCTGGGCGCGCTCATTTGTGTCTGCGGTGATCCTTTTGACGCGCAAGCGGGGAAGGTCTCGTCTCTGTTTCGCCCGGTTCGACTTTCGCTTGCCCGGTGCGCGTCAAACAGTAGGTCAGCTCATCGGCCTTCCATTCCGGGGGCGTCTGGCCTTGTGATAGCTTCCCGTTTCGGCCGAGGAGCGCTGCGACGGTCTTATCCGCCACGCTCGGCCTCGTCTGTCCCTGTAGCAAGGGCGCTCTCGTGACCGATAGGAGCTTTCAGTCATGTCAGCTATGACCGCATCGACCGCTACTGACTTTCGTGTTGCCGATCTTTCTCTGGCCGACTTTGGTCGGAAGGAGATCACTCTTGCCGAGCATGAGATGCCCGGTTTGATGTCCATCCGGCGTGAGTACGCCGACAGCCAGCCTTTGCGTGGGGCTCGCATCACCGGCTCGCTTCACATGACGATCCAGACGGCTGTCTTGATCGAGACCCTGACCGCTCTTGGGGCTGAGGTTCGCTGGTGCAGCTGCAACATCTTCTCGACCCAGGATCACGCTGCCGCCGCCGTGGCCGTCGGCCCCGACGGCACGGCCGAGGACCCGCAGGGCGTGCCCGTCTACGCCTGGAAGGGCGAGACGCTCGAGGAGTACTGGTGGTGCACCGAGCAGGTGCTGGTGTGGCCCGAGGGCGATGACGGCTCGACCGGCCCGAACATGATCCTCGACGACGGCGGCGACGCCACTCTGCTGGTGCACAAGGGCACCGAGTACGAGGCGGCCGGAGCCGTCCCCGATGCCTCGACCGCGGAATCGGAGGAGCACGCGGTGATCCTCAACACGCTCACCCGCACGCTTCGCGAGGACCCGCAGCGTTGGACGAAGATCGGCCAGGGCATCAAAGGCGTCACCGAGGAGACGACCACCGGCGTGCACCGCCTCTACGAGATGGTCGAGGCCGGCGAGCTGCTGTTCCCGGCGATCAACGTCAACGACTCCGTCACGAAGTCGAAGTTCGACAACCTCTACGGTTGCCGGCACTCGCTGATCGACGGCATCAACCGGGCGACCGATGTGATGATCGGCGGCAAGGTCGCGGTCGTCTGCGGATTCGGCGACGTCGGCAAGGGTTGCGCGGAATCGCTGCGCGGCCAGGGCGCGCGTGTGATCATCACCGAGATCGACCCGATCTGCGCACTGCAGGCGGCGATGCAGGGCTACGAGGTCAAGACGCTCGGTGAAGTGCTCGAGACAGCGGACATCTTCATCACCACGACCGGCAACAAGGACATCATCAAGGCGGCCGACATGCAGCGCATGAAGCATCAGGCCGTGGTCGGCAACATCGGGCACTTCGACAACGAGATCGACATCGCCGGCCTGTCCAAGATCGCCGGCATCGAACGCGTCAACATCAAGCCGCAGGTCGACAAGTGGGTATTCCCCGACGGTCACGCGATCATCATGCTTTCCGAGGGCAGGCTGCTGAACCTGGGCAACGCCACCGGGCACCCGAGTTTCGTGATGAGCAACTCGTTCAGCAACCAGACGATCGCCCAGATCGAGCTGTTCACGAAGAACGACGAGTACGAGAAGAAGGTCTACGTCCTGCCCAAGCACCTAGACGAGAAGGTCGCACGCCTGCACCTAGACGCGCTAGGAGTGAAGCTGACGACGCTCTCCAAGGAGCAGGCCGACTACATAGGAGTCCCAATAGAGGGCCCCTACAAGCCGGATCACTACAGGTATTAGGTTCGAAGCGGGGGGAACCGGGAAATGAAGGCAATGGTTCTCGCGGCGGGCTTGGGTACCCGCCTGCGGCCGCTCACGTACGAGATCACGAAGCCGATGGTGCCGGTCCTCGACCGGCCGGTGATGGAGCACATCCTCGACCTGCTCGAGCGCCACGGCTTCGAGAGCGTCGTCGCCAACCTCCATTACTTCCCGGACACGATCCGCGACTACTTCGGCGACCGCATCACCTACAGCATGGAGGAGGAGCTGCTCGGCACGGCCGGCGGCGTGCGTGCCTGCGCCGAGTTCTTCGGCGACGAGCCGTTCGTGATCATCTCCGGCGACGCGCTCACCGACATCGACCTGGGAGCGCTCGTCGCGCGTCACCGCGAAGCCGGCGGCGTCGCGACGCTGTCGGTCAAGCAGGTTCCCGACACGCGCGAGTACGGCGTCGTCCTGCACGACCGCGACGGGCGCATCACCGGCTTCCAGGAGAAGCCGGAGCCCGAGGAAGCGCTGTCGACGCTCGGCAACTGCGGCATCTATGTGTTCGACCCGAAGATCTTCGACTACTTCCCGCCGACCCCGTTCGTCGACTGGGCCAAAGACGTCTTCCCGGTGCTGCTCGAGAACGACGTGCCCTTCTACATCCACGAGATGAGCGGCTACTGGAACGACGTCGGCTCGCTCGCCGAGCTGCGCCAGGGCACCTTCGACGCGCTCAAGGGAGAGCTGAAGCTCGAGGTGGAGGGTGAGCAGGTGCGCCCGGGCGTGATGGTCGCGACGTCCACGACGCTGCCCACGGATGCCGAGGTCGAGGGTCCGGTGTGGATCGGGCGCGACGTGCGCATCGGCAGCGGCGTTCGTCTCACCGGTCCGCTGGTGCTGGGCGACGGCGTCAGCGTCAGCGACGGCGCCCAGGTGCGCTCGAGCATCGTGCTGCCCGGCACGGAGATCGCCGCGGGGGCGATCCTGATCGACGCGATCGCCGGCCACAGCGGCATTCTCGACAGTATGCGCCACCGTGTCGCGTTGCAGGCGCGGGCCCCTCAGACGAGCTCGTAGCGCTCCTTGCGTTGCTGCTCGCGCTCTGACTCCGTCAGCGCGCGCATGAACAGCACGACCAGCGCGGTGCCCATCACGAGCGACTGCTCGACGGCCATGATCAGCCCGGCGATCGATTGGTCGGTGCCGGCGGAGATGCCCCACACGCGCGCGTGGTGGACGTAGTAGGGATAGATCGCCGAGGGTGCGAAGGCGAGGCCCATGCCGAGCGCGCCGACGAACAGCTTCGTGCTGGCCATGTAGATCACTGGGCCGAGCCCGCCGAGCCGCAGCCGTGCACGGATGGGGGACAGCAGGTGCCACCAGTACAGCGAGCCGGCGAGCACGAAGCTGATGTGCTCGAACACGTGGATCACGGGATGGGTGACGGCGAAGTCGTAGGCGGCCGGGATGTGCCAGACCCAGATGACGGTCACGTACAGGACGACCGCGGCGGCGGGGTGGCCGAGTGCGCCCGCACGTCGCTCCAGCTCATGCACGGCGCGCGTGACCGGGCGCAGGATCACCTTTGTCAGGCCGAGGATCCCGAGGATCGGGCTGACGTCGAGCAGCAGCATGTGCTGGACCATGTGCATGAAGAACAGCTGGTCCGCGAGCGCGTCGATCGGCGAGACGAGCGCTAGGAGCGCGATCGCGATCGCCGCCATGAAGCAGCACAGCCTCCACACCGGCGCCTCGTCGCCACGTCGCGCCGAGCCACTGGCCCTGACCGTGCGCCAGCGCCGAACGTAGATCGCGCCCACGATCGCCGAGGCGATCAGCACGCCGGGGCTCAGCGACCAGGCGAGGTTGGCCTTCATGGGCTGCGGTGGGCGCGGCTGTCCTCGGGCTTCGCCCTGCGGGCTGGCGCGGCCACCTCCGCCTTTCCAACTTCCATCCTTCGATTCTGTCACTCCGACGCCAACTCGGGTAAATGCGTTGAGAGGCCATTTACATCCGCCGCCTTCCGGCGTAGCATCGAATCACGCCAGAGAAAAGGCCGACCGAAGGGAGCCGACCGTGCAGATAGACATCAGGGGTCGAAACGTCCCAGTCACCGACGACTTGCGCCGACATGCCGAGCGTCGTCTGGGCAAGGTTGCCCGTCAGGTTTCAGATCTGGCCCGCTTGGAGATCGAGCTTTCGATGGAGCCCAACCCGCGCGTCGCCGATTGCCAGGTGGCCGAGGCAACGCTCTATCTCAAGGGGGTCACGTTGCGCGCGTGCGACGCCTCGCCGGACATGATCCACTCGCTCAACTTGATGGTCGACGAGTTGGCCCGCCAAGTGAAGCGCCACCGCGACAAACGTCGTCATCGGCGCGAGGCCCACGCCGCCTCTCCGCGCGTCAACGGCACGCTCCCGAACGACCCGCTTCCCTCCGTTTGAGACATATCCGAGCGGTTGTTTACAGGCCTCCGCTCGGGGGTATTGACTGCTCCCTCGTCATAAACACGATCGGGGGAGTCGGGCTGTGAGACATGGGGATGGGGCCGCGGATTGCTGCTGAGCCTGTTGCTCTTGCTGTGTGCGGCCCCCTCGGCGGCGGCTAGGAAGAACTCGTCGCTCCCGTCTCAGGAAGGGACCGCGCCACGGCCCGGGCCTGAAGTGCTGTACGCGCCGCTGGCTAAAGCGCCGCAGCTGGAAAACGCGCCTGGGGGTGTCTGGAAGGCTGCGCCGATCCTGATTCTGAGCGGTGGCACGATTCCCGTGATCCCGTACACGAGCCAGTCGAAGGCCTGGGGGGCGGCGCCGACAGAAACGCGCTCGGACGCACTCGACATCATCGCCACGAACGTCTCGCACGTCACGATCGACGCCAAGCGAGCCCACGTTGACTGCAACGCGAAACTCGCTGTCAACACGGACGGGCCGTTGGAAGTCACGCTTGCCGAGTGTCACGGCAAGCGCACGAGCCGCACGCTCAGCTTCGGCGGCTGAGCGCCCGTGGCGCTCTGGGCGAGCCTCGCAGGCGACCCCCGTCGGCAGCTATTCTTGGGCCATGCCCTCTCTGCTCGATCGCGCGCTGAACGCTGGCGAGGCGAAGCGCTTCAAGAGCTATCAGAAGCGCGTCGCGCTGATCGGTGCGTTCGAGGCCGAGCTGGAGCACGACTCCGACGCCGAACTGCGCCAGCGCATGGACGAGCTGCGCGAGCGGGCCGCGGGCGGAGACTCGCTCGACGATCTGTTGCCCGAGTGCTTCGCGATCGTGCGCGAGACCGGCAAGCGCACGATGGGTATGCGCCATTTCGACGTGCAGCTGATCGGCGCGATGGCGTTGCACGACGGTCAGATCTCGGAGATGAAGACCGGCGAGGGCAAGACGCTCACGGCGACGCTCGCGGTGATCCTCAACTCGCTCGCCGTGCACCCGGCGGCAGCCGGCGGATCCGACCCCGAGGAGGGGGAGGAGGAGCGCCCGCGGCGCAAGGGCGTGCATGTCGTGACCGTCAACGACTACCTCGCCCGGCGCGACGCCGAATGGATGAGCCCAATCTACGACGCGCTCGGCGTCACCGTGGGCGTGCTGCAGAACCAGCAGGACTACGAGGAGAAGCACGCCGCCTACGCCTGCGACGTCGTGTACGGCACGAACTCGGAGTTCGGCTTCGACTATCTGCGCGACAACATGGCCAAGGACCTCGGCGAAAAGGTCCAGCGCGGCCATCCATTCGCGGTCGTAGACGAGGTCGACAACATCCTCATCGACGAGGCGCGTACTCCGCTGATCATCTCCGGCGCGCCCGAACAGGCCGCCGATCTGTACGTCAAGTTCGCGCGCCTGGCGCCGCAGATGAAGTCGGGCAAGACGCCCGAAGGCATGGAACCGCGCATGAAGAAGAAATTCGTCGCGGACTTCGACTACGAGGTCGACGAGAAGCAGAAGACGGTCGCGATCACCGAGCAGGGCGTCGCGAAGGCCGAGCGCTTCCTCGGCATCGACCACCTCTACCGGGCCGAGAACGGCCATCTCGTCAACCACCTGATCCAGGCTCTGCGCGCCGAGTCGCTCTACAAGCGCGAAGTCGACTACGAAGTGATCGACGGCGAGGCCAAGATCATCGACGAGTTCACCGGGCGCATCCTCGACGGGCGTCGCTGGTCGGAGGGATTGCACCAGGCGATCGAGGCCAAGGAGCGCGTGCCCGTCCAGGAGGAGAACCAGACGCTCGCGACGATCACCTACCAGAACTACTTCCGCCTCTACGACAAGCTCTCCGGCATGACCGGGACGGCGCTGACCGAGGCGACCGAGTTCCTGAAGATCTACGACCTGCCGGTCGTGCAGGTGCCGACCAACGAAGAGATGGTCCGCGCCGATCGCAACGATCAGGTCTACAAGACCAAGGAGGGCAAGTGGTCGGCCGTCGTGAAAGAAATCGCCGCGCGTCACGAGAACGGCCAGCCGGTGCTCGTCGGCACGATCTCGGTCGAGGTCTCCGAGCTGCTCTCCGAGCGGCTCACGCGCCACGGCGTCAAGCACACCGTCCTGAACGCCAAACCGGAGCACGCGGCACGTGAGGCCGACGTCGTCGCCGAGGCTGGACAGCCGGGCGCGGTCACGATCGCGACCAACATGGCTGGCCGCGGCGTCGACATCAAGCTCGGCGGCAACCCCGAGCACCTCGCTGAGCAGCAGCTGGCGCGCGAAGGCTTCGAGAGCGACGACGAGGAGGCGATCGCGGCGCGGACGCGGGAGCTGCTGCCCTCGCTCGAGCGTGAGGTGGTCGAAAAACGCGAGCAGGTGATGGCCGCCGGCGGCCTGTTCATCTGCGGCACCGAGCGCCACGAGTCGCGTCGCATCGACAACCAGCTGCGCGGTCGCGCCGGCCGTCAGGGCGACCCGGGCGAGTCACGCTTCTTCCTGTCGGCGGAGGACGACCTCGTGAGGCTGTTCGCCGGAGACCGCATCTACCGCATCCTCGACAAACTCGGCGGCGTCGACGACGACGGCAACGAGGAACCGATCGAGG
>DASXER010000094.1:0-17432 GCA_036490015.1 Solirubrobacteraceae bacterium
GATCGGCCGCGCCGGTCACAACGTCGGCGACGTCAGCCGCGGGCGGATCTTTCCGAAGTTTCGCGGCGACCTGCTCGAGTGCGCGGTCGTCGCGCGGCGGATGCACGAAGGTCTGATCGAGCCGACGGTCGTGCCGCGCAACGCGCTCGACGTGCTCGCCCAGCAGGTCGTCGCGATGGCGGTCTCGGCGGACCCCGATGGGATCTCGGTGGACGACATCCACAGCCTCGTGACCGCCACTCACTCCTATGGCGAGCTGAGTCGTGAGCTGCTGGAGAACGTGCTCGACATGCTCGACGGGCGCTATCCGGCCAAGGAGTTCGGCGAGCTGCGCGCGCGTGTCGTGTGGGACAGGCTGGCCGGGGTCGTGCGCGCGCGCAAGGGCTCGCGCCAGCTCGCGATCGCCAACGCCGGCACGATCCCGGACCGCGGCCTGTACGCCGTCACGCTGCCCGACGGGCGTCGCGTCGGCGAGCTGGACGAGGAGATGGTCTACGAGGCACGGCCGGGGCAGGCCTTTCTGCTCGGCGCCTCGACCTGGCGCATCGAGGAGATCACACGCGATCGCGTGATCGTCACGCCCGCGCCCGGCGCCCCCGGCGCCGTGCCGTTCTGGAAGGGCGACTCGGTCGGCCGTCCGAAAGAGCTGGGCGAGGCGATCGGCGCCTTCTCGCGCTGGGCGGTGGAGCAGGAGGCCGGGACGCTGGAGCGCGACTGCCACCTCGACGAGCGCGCGGCGCGCAACCTGCTCGCCTACCTGCGCGAGCAGCAGTCCGCGACGCGCGTGCTGCCGAGCGAGCGCACGATCGTGCTGGAGCGCTTTCGCGATGAGATCGGCGACTGGCGACTGTGTCTGCTCTCGCCCTACGGCGGGCGCATCCACGCCGCCTGGGGCCTGGCGCTGTCGGCGCGAATCCGCGAGCGCTTCGAGCTCGAGTGCGACGCGATCTGGACGGATGACGGCATCATCATGCACCTGCCCGACCTCGACGCCGGTGAGGCCGACGCGCTGCCGTCGGCGGCTGAGCTGTTGGCGCTCGAGCCGCAGGAGGTCGAGCAGGCGATCGTCGCCGAGCTGGGGGCCTCGGCGCTGTTCGGCGCCCGCTTCCGCGAGAACGCGGCCCGCGCGCTGTTGATCCCGCGCGCCTACCCCGGTCGGCGCACGCCGCTGTGGCAGCAGCGCCTGAAGGCGCAGAACCTGCTGGAGGTGGCGCGGCGCTACGAGGACTTCCCGATCATCCTCGAGACCTATCGCGAGTGTTTGCAGGACGTGCTCGATCTGCCGGGGCTCAGGGAGGTGCTGCACGGCATCGAGACGCGCGAGATCTCGCTGGTGGAGGTCGAGACACAGCACGCGTCGCCGTTTGCCTCCTCGTTGCTGTTCGACTACGTCGCGACCTACATGTACGAGGGCGACACGCCGAGTGCCGAGCGCCGCGCGGCGGCGCTGTCGCTCGACCGCGACCTGCTGCGCGAGCTGCTCGGCCAGGAGGAGCTGCGCGAGCTGATCGACGCCGAGGCGCTCGAACGCGTCGAGGCCGACCTGCAGCGCCGCTCGGAGCTGTTGCAGGCGACCGGCCGCGACTCGCTGCACGACGTGCTGCGTCAGATCGGCGACCTGAGCGCGGCCGAGGTCGACGAGCGTGTGCTGGACGGGATCGACGCCGCAGGCCTGCTGTCCGAGCTGGAGCGCGAACGGCGCGCGATCCGCCTGCGCATCGGCGGCGAGGAGCGCTACGTGGCGGCCGACGAGGCCGGGCTGTACCGAGACGCGCTCGGCGCGATGCCGCCCGGCGGCCTGCCCGAGGCTTTCCTTGAGGACGTGCCCGACGCGCTGCGTTCGCTGCTGGCGCGCTATGCCCGTTGCCACGGCCCCTTCTCGCTGGCGGACGTACGCGCGCGCTACGGCGTCGACGGTGCCGCCGTGCTGCGCGAGCTGGAGCGCGACGGGAACTTGATACGAGGGGAGCTGCGGCCTGGGGGGACCGAGCGCGACTGGTGCGACGTCGAGGTGTTGCGCCGGCTGCGGCGCGCTTCGCTGGCGGCGCTGCGCAAGGAGATCGAGCCCGCCGAGCAGCGTCGGTTGGGCGCCTTCCTGCCGTCCTGGCAGGGCGTCGACCGTCATCGTCCCGCGGGCGCTGGCATCGACCGCCTGCGTGAGGTGCTCGTGCCACTTCAAGGTCTCGCGCTGCCCGTCGAGGTCTGGGAGCGCGACGTGCTGCCGCGCCGCACGGGCGCTTACTCGCCGACCTGGCTCGACGCGCTGTGCGCGAGCGGCGAGCTGGTGTGGGTGGGGGGCGGCGCGAGCGGGCGCTCTGGCCGCGTGGCGCTCTACTTCCGCGAGGACGCGGCCGCGATCGGGCCGCCGCCGCTCGGCGGCTCCGCGCGCGCGACGGACGCTGAGGAGCACGCGCAGCTTCGTGCCCGGCTTTCCGGCGGACCGTGCTTCTTCACCGATCTGCTGGCCGAGCTGGACGTCTCGGCCGAGGTGTTGCGCGAGACGCTTTGGGACCTCGTGTGGGCGGGCGAGGCGACCAACGACGCTTGGGCGCCGCTACGGGCGCCGCGTCTCGCCCTGGCGCGCTCGGAGGGCGCTGTCCGCTCTGGGCGCGCGGGCGGTGGGCGCCGCTCGCGCTTCGCGCCGCGCCGTTCGAGCGGGGCGCAGTCACAGGTGCAAGGTCGCTGGTCGCTGACGGCGGCGCTGTTCGCCGACGCCGACGCCGGCGCGGGTCCCGAGCGCCGGCGCGTGCTGGCCGAACTGCTGCTCGAGCGTTACGGCATCGTCACGCGCGAGCAGACGCTTGCCGAGGGCATCAAAGGCGGCTTCGCGCTTCTGTACGACACGTTCTGCAAGCTGGAGACGCTGGGCATCTGCCGTCGCGGCTACTTCATCGAGGGCATGGGCGGCGCCCAGTTCGCGCTGCCTGGCGCCGTCGAGCGGCTGCGCTCGCCAGTCGGTGAGCCGGGCGCTGCGTCAGACAAGCCGCGCACGTTGGTGCTGGCCGCCGCGGATCCCGCGCAACCCTATGGCGCGGCGCTGCCGTGGCCCAAGCGGGGCGATGGCGACCGCCGCCCGGCGCGTGTCGCGGGCGCCTATGTGGTCAGCGTCGCCGAGCGGCCCGTGCTGTACGTCGAGCGCGGCGGACGCGGGTTGTTGACGCTGCTCGGCGAAGGCGCCGACGATGTCGTGCTCCGGGCCGCGCTGGAGGCGCTAGCCGATGCCGTGCGAGCCGGTCGTGTTGTCAAGCTGTCGCTCGAGCGCATCGACGGACAGCCGGCGATCGCCTCTCCGCTGGCCGGCGCGCTGCTCGACCAGGGCTTTCACTCGGGCCCTCGCCGGCTGACGCTCAGCGCATAGACGACCCACCCGGGCGGGTCAATCCGCATCAGTGTGCGCAATCCGAGACGTCCGAATCGCCTTGTCTGTCGGACGTTTGGATGGGTTAGAGACACGAGTGGAAGTATTCGAATCCTTTGTTATTTAATCGCCTTCAGGGGCAGAGGGGTGTCTACAGAGGGACGAAGCGTCTAGAATTCGGCGTCTCGAAATTATGCGGATGAGTCAAACTTCTGATCACGTCGCACCGCTGTATCGACGACTGCCACACGGTCCGAACGGTATGGGTCGTGAGGCTGTGGCCCGTAACCAGCGCAGCCGCCTCTACGGCGGGATGATCGAGTGCGTCGCGCAGCGTGGCTACCAGGCGACCACGGTCGCTCACGTGATCGCGCTCGCCGGCGTATCGCGCCGCGCTTTCTACGAACTGTTCCCGAACAAGGAACAGTGCTTCCTCGGCGCGCACGACATCGTCGTCGCCCACGCGCGTAAGAGCGTGCTCGACGCCTGGCAGGGCGAGCGCGGCTGGATCAACCGTATGCACGCGGCCTGCAAGGCGATGCTCGACGGCGCCGCCAAGGAGCCGAAGGGGCCGCACTTGGTACTCGTGGACTCGCTCGGGATTGGACCGCGTGCCCGCGAACGGATGCAGCTCGCCGGCCTGATCTTCGAGCGCATCGTCGGCACCGCGCTCACGCTCGCGCCGCCCGACGTCTGCTTCACGCAACTGACCTCGCGCGCCGTCGTGGCGGGTGTGCGGCACATCGCTTTCAACCGCATGTTGGCGGGCGAACCTGAGCAACTGTTCGGACTGACCGACGAAGTGCTCGACTGGATCGAGTCCTACCGCACGCACGGCGAGGTCCGCCTGCGCACGCTCTCGCTCGTACGTCCGCCGCACCTGCCGCCGGCGCCCGCGGCCTTCCTGGCCAGCGACGACCGTCGCGCGCGCGTGCTCAGTTCGGTCGTGCACCTGACGATGGACGAGGGCTACGCCGAGCTGACCGACCCGCAGATCGCGCAGTTCGCCGGCGTCTCGACCGAGGCCTTCCACAAGCAGTTCGCCAGCAAGGAGGACTGCTTCCTGACCGTGCTCGACGAATTCGTGCGCGAAACGACCGATGCCGTGCGTCCGGCGCTCGAGGACGCCGCCACCTGGGAGGAAGGCGTCTGCAATGCCATGGGCGCGTTCGTCGAGCATCTCGTCAGCCACCAGGCGCTGCTACGGCTGGCGTTCATCGACCTGTTCGAAGTCGGGCCGGCGATGATCGGGCGCATGACGCGCTCGGTCGGCGCCCTCACCGACCTCATCACGTCGGCCGGGCCCGAGCCGCGTCGCGCTCCGCTGATCGCCAAGGAGGCGGTGACCGGTGCAGTGTGGGGGATCATCGGCACCTACGTGGCCAACCACCGGCTCGCGCGCCTGCCCTCGCTCGTCGACCACCTGAGCTACACCGTGCTCGCCCCATACGTCGGTGCCCGACCGGCGATCGAGGCGATCCAGGCACGCCACCGCAGCGCCACGGTCGAAGCCTGAGCGACAACACGGGCGCGTGCGCCCGCGCCTTGCCGCCCCCGGCTCTGCGATCGTGCCGGCGATGAGCCGTCCTCAATCCGGCACCGGCGCGCCGCTGCGCGTGGGCCACAAGGGTGCGGCGCACGTCGAGACCGGCAACACGCTCGCGAGCTTCGACGCCGCCTTGGGCCTGGGCGTAGACATGATCGAGCTGGACGTGCTCGCCGAGCGTCCCGACGGCTCGGGTGAGCTGGTGGTGGCCCACGATCACGAGGACGCGCGCGCGCGTCCTCGGCTGAGCTTCGACGACGCGCTCGCCCACCTCGCCGGACCCGACTTCGCGGGCCTCCAGTTCGACGTCGACGTCAAGCTGCCCGGCTACGAGTTGCGCGTGCTCGCCGCGTTGCGTGAGCACGAGCTCGTGCCGCGCACGCTGATCAGCGGCATGTTCCCGGAGGGGCTGGCATTGATCCGTCGCGCCGAACCGGCGCTGCGGCTCGGCTGGTCGGTGCCGCGCGTGCGGCGCGACTACACCACCGACATGCTCACGGCGGTGCCGGCGCTAGCGATCCTCACCGGCTACCGCGCGATGCTGCCGCGCCGTGCTCGGCAGGCCCTGCTGGACGGTCGCTTCGACGCGATCATGGCGCACTGGCGGGTCGTCACCGGGCCGCTGCTGCGGGCCGTGCGCGAAGGCGGCGGTCAGCTGTTCGTGTGGACCGTCGACGACGCGCGCATGATCGAGCGCCTGACGGCGATCGGCGTCGACGGGATCATCACCAACGATCCGCGGCTGTTCAGCCGCCGATGACGCAGGTGGCCGCGCTGTAGCCGGCCGGGTCGGCGCCGGTCACGCTCTTGTGCGCGGTGCTCGTCAGCCGCGCTCCCGACTGGCGCACGGTCTTACCGCTGCGCCACTGGAAGTCGACCACGCCGCGCAGCGTGACCGCCGGCTTGCTGGCCATTGGCTTGAGCATGAAGCTGAAGCCGCCCTGGCGCGCTGAGCTGCCCGCGCCGACGGGCACCCAGGACGGGCTCGCGGCCTTCGCCAGGTCGAGCCACGTGTTGCTCGTCGCTTCGAGGTACTGCAGGCGGAAGGCCATGAACATGCGGTCCTTGCGCACGCCGTCGGCGGGCATCGAGCCACGAATCCCGACCGTGTCGGGCTTGTCGGAGGGATTGCAGACGTTGATCGTGGCCCACAGCTGGTGCGAGCGCAGCAGGTCCTTGACGTTGACTTCGCGGCCCGCCGAGTGCGCCCGCGCCTGGCGGGCGCCGGCCTGCGCTGGGATCAGTGCCGCGAGGCAGATCAGCGCCGCCGCCGCGGCCCGCGCCCGCTTCTTGGAAGACATGCCTACGACGATAGCGGCGGTGTCCCACCGCATCCCCCGGTTGTGGTATCTCGTGAGGCATGGCAGAGACGCCGTCGGGGGACCTGGTCGAGCTGCTGGGGCGCGTGCCCGTGTTCTCGACGCTCGAGCGCGACGATCTGATGCGCATCGCCGACGTAGCCGTGCCGCGCACGTTCGAGGCCGGGGAAGCGGTGTTCCGCGAGGGCGACGCGAGCGACACGTGTTACGTCGTGCGCGAAGGCCACGCCCGCGCTGTGCGCAGCCACGGCGATGGCCGCACGCTGACGCTCGCGAACTTCGGCCCCGGAGACATCTTCGGTGAGCTCGCGATGTTCGAGGACGAGCTGCGCTCGGCGACGGTCGAGGCGATCGACCGCATGAGCGTCGTCGGTGTGCTCGGCCCGGACATGCGCCGACTGATGAGCGAGCACTCGGAGATCGCCATGCGGCTCGTGATCGCGCTCGGCCGGCGTATACGCGAAATGAACGAACGTCTCTCGCGCCAGTCCTTCCAGACCGTGCAGAGCCGCGTCGCGGTGGTGCTCGGCGAGCTGGTCGACGAGGAGATCGCGACCGGCAAGGCCGGGGCCGACGTGCTCGTGACGGCGACACAGTCGGATCTCGCCCAGCTGGCTGGCTCCTCGCGCGAGTCCGCTAGCCGCTTTCTGGCGGTCCTGGAGCGGGCGGGAGTGATCTCACAGGGGCGCGGCCGGCTGGTGGTCCACGACCCCGACGCGCTCAAGCAATATGTCTTCTGAGTCGCCGGCCGCCGACGAGCGGCCGAGCAAGCGCGAGGCGCGCGAGTTCTCGGCCGGCGGTGTCGTCGTGCGCGACGGCGAGGTGGTCGTGATCGTGCCGACGCGCCGCGCTGCCGACGGCTCGCGCGTGCTGGCGCTGCCGAAGGGGCACGTCGACCCCGGCGAGACGGCCGTGCAGGCCGCCGAGCGCGAGGTGCGCGAGGAGACGGGCATCGTCGCCGAGGTCGTCTCCGAGCTGGGCGAAACCCGCTACTGGTACCGCCGCGACGGCCGTACGATCGGCAAGTCGGTGCTGTTCTACCTCTTCGAGCACCGTGGCGGCGACATCGCCGACCACGACGACGAGGTGGAAGAGGTGCGGTGGATCGCCCTCGCGGAGGCGAAGAAGCGGCTCAGCCACGAGGCCGAGCGGGAAATGGTGGACCTCGCTATGGCCTACCTGGCAGAAGACCGGTAGCCTGCCCGGCGATGCAGGTTCTCAACTTCTACTCCACGATCTTCGCCGACGAGCTCAAGCGCGGGCGCAAGACGGCCACGATCAGGCTCGGCGACAAGTCCAGCAAGTACCGCAAGAACCAGGCCGTGCTGGTCACGATCGGGTATCAGTACTCGCCGCGCGAGCGGATCTTCGAAGCCGTCATCGACCAGGTCGAGGTGATGAAGCTCGGCGAGCTGTCGCCGCGCGACATCAAGCACGACAACCCCGAGTTTCGTCGCCACGAGGAGCTGATCAAGTTCCTCGAGCAGATCTACGGCCGCGGGGTGTCGATGGACGACATCGTGACCGTCGTGCGCTTCTCGCAGATACTCGACACGCCGTCTGGCATGACCGAGGCCATAAAGGGCTTCGGCGGCGCTCAGAACTAGCCGCGAACGCCCTCCGGCAGGTCGGGCATCGGTCGTCCGGCGTGTGTCCGGGCGGTGAAAATTGGCACTCGCGTGTCCAGAGTGCCGGAGCGGGCAAAGATCTTTTGTATATTGGCTCCTGAGGTTGGCACTCTCCACCCGAGAGTGCCAAAAGGGCGGATCCGGGCCCCATTTGGTGCGCGTCTGGAGGCCGCTGGTCGCATTCTCTAGATGGAGGTTTTCCGAATATGAAGCTCAAGCCCATGGGCGATCGTCTGATCGTGCGGGCGATCGAGGAGGAGCAGACCACCGCAAGTGGCCTCGTGCTCCCCGACACCGCCAAGGAGAAGCCGCAGAAGGGCAAGGTCCTCGCCGCGGGCGACGGCAAGCTCGACGAGAGCGGCAAGAGGATCCCGATGGACGTCAAGGAGGGCGACGAGGTCCTCTACAGCAAGTACGGCGGTACCGAGATCAAGGACCCCGACACCGGTGAGGACCTGCTCGTCTTGCGCGAGTCCGACGTCCTCGCCAAGCTCGCTTAAGGAGATCTGAGACACATGGCACACAAGGACATCAAGTACAACTCCGAGGCCCGTGCGGCGCTCGAGGCGGGTGTGGACGCGGTCGCCAACGCGGTCAAGGTCACGCTCGGCCCGAAGGGTCGCTACGTCGTGCTCGACAAGAAGTTCGGCGCGCCCACGATCACCAACGACGGTGTCACGATCGCTCGTGAGATCGAGGTCGAGGACGTGTTCGAGAACCAGGGCGCCCAGCTCGTGCGCGAGGTCGCCACGGCCACCAACGACGTGGCCGGCGACGGCACCACGACGGCGACCGTGCTCGCCCAGGCGATCGTTCGCCAGGGCCTGAAGAACGTGGCCGCCGGTGCCAACCCGCTCGCCCTCAAGCGCGGCATCGAGAAAGCCGTCGACGAGGTCGTCAAGAACATCGCCTCGCAGTCCAAGGAGGTCTCCGGCAAGGACCAGATCGCCCGCGTGGCGACGATCTCGGCCGGCGACGAAGAGATCGGCGACGTGATCGCCGACGCGATCGAGAAGGTCGGCAAGGACGGCGTCGTGAACGTCGAGGAGGGCCAGACGTTCGGCATGGACCTCGAGTTCACCGAGGGTATGCAGTTCGACAAGGGCTACATCTCGCCCTACATGGTCACCGACCAGGACCGCATGGAGGCGACCCTGGAGGACCCCTACATCCTGATCGCCAACCAGAAGATCGGCTCCGTCCGCGACGTGCTGCCCGTGCTGGAGCAGGTCATCCAGAGCGGCAAGCCGATCCTGATCATCGCCGAGGACGTCGAGGGCGAGTCGCTCGCGACGCTCGTGGTCAACAAGCTGCGCGGCACGTTCACCGGCGTGGCCGTCAAGGCTCCCGGCTTCGGCGACCGCCGCAAGCGGATGCTGGAGGACATCGCGATCCTCACGGGCGGCGAGGTCATCACCGAGGAGATGGGGCTGAAGCTGGAGAACACACAGGTCTCCCAGCTCGGTCGCGCGCGGCGTGTGGTCGTGGCCAAGGACACGACGACGATCGTCGACGGCTCGGGTGACGCGGCCGCGATCAAAGGCCGCATCAACCAGATCAAAGCCGAGATCGAGAACACCGACTCGGACTTCGACCGCGAGAAGCTCCAGGAGCGGCTGGCCAAGCTCTCCGGCGGCGTCGCGGTGGTCAAGGTTGGCGCCGCCACCGAGACCGAGATGAAGGAGAAGAAGCACCGTGTCGAGGACGCCCTGCAGGCGACTCGTGCGGCACTCGAGGAGGGCATCGTGCCCGGTGGCGGCGTCGCGCTGCTGCAGGCCTCGAGCGCGGTCAGCGTCGACGCCAACGGCGCTTCGGCCGACGGCTCCGACGATGAGCGTACGGGTGCGCGCATCGTGCTCCGCGCGCTGGAGGAGCCGCTGCGTCAGCTCGCCGAGAACGCCGGGCTTGAGGGCTCCGTCGTCGTCAACGACGTGCGCAAGGCCAAGAAAGGCCATGGCTTGAACGCGTCCACGAACGAGGTCGTCGACCTCGTCGCGGCAGGCATCATCGACCCGGCCATGGTGACGCGCTCGGCGCTGCAGAACGCGGCCTCGATCGCAAAGAACATCCTCACCACCGAGGCGATCGTCGCCGAAGTGCCGGAAAAGGAAGGCGCGGGCGGCGGTGGCGGCATGCCCGACATGAGCGGGATGATGTAGAGAGCCGCTTCCGGCGGTTCAGAAGCTCGAAGAGGGCCCGGCGTCACGCCGGGCCCTCTTTGTTCATCTGCGATTCTTCCTGTCATGCCGATGCCCGCCGCCGAGCCTACGAACGGCGCCGCGCGCGGCTCGTCGTCCGGCAGGTTCCCCGACTTCTTCGTCGTCGGCCATCACAAGTGCGGCACGACCGCCTTGTGGCATTCGCTGCGCGCCCATCCGCAGATCTACATGCCCAACCTCAAGGAGCCGCAGTTCCTGGCCGACGACATGCGCCGGCGCTTCGAACCGCCGCAGGGGCGGGTGCTGGCGCGCTTGTTGCCCCAGACGCGCGAGGACTACCTGGCGCTGTTCGCCGACGCCGCCCCCGAGCAGCTCGCGGGCGAGGCCTCGGCCTCCTATCTGTGGTCGCGCACGGCCGCGACGCGGATCGCCGAGTCCCAGCCGGAGGCGCGCATGATCGCGATCCTGCGTGAGCCCGCCAGCTTCCTGCGTTCGTTGCACCTGCAGCTGTACCGCAGCCACATCGAGGACGAGCCCGACCTGCGCAAGGCGATCTCGCTCGAAGCGGCGCGGCGGCGAGGAAAGCGCATCCCCCGCCGTTCGCACCTGCCCCAGCAGCTGCAGTACTCAGAGCACGTCAGCTACGTCGAGCAGCTGGAGCGCTACCGCGCCCATTTCCCGCGCGAGCAGATGCTGGTGCTGATCTACGACGACTTCCGCGCCGAGAACGAGAGCACCGTGCGCCAGGTGCTGCGCTTCCTCGGCGTCGACGCCGATGGCCCGGTCGAGATCGCCGACGAGAACACGACCTCGCGCAACGTGCGCTCGCAGCAGGTCGACGACCTCGTCGACGCGATGCACCTGGGACGCAACCCCGCCGCCCGCGCGGCGCGCGGCGCGGTCAAGACGCTCACCAGCAGACGCCTGCGCCACCGCGCCTTCCGCCTGCTGCGCCGACGCTACCTCTACACGGAGCCGCCGCCGCCCGACGACGCCTTCATGCTCGATCTGCGCCGCCGCTACAAAGGCGAGGTGGTGGCGCTGAGCGAATACCTGGGGCGCGACCTCGTCACGCTCTGGGGCTACGACAAGCTCGGCTGAGCGGCCGACCCGTGCGATCATGGCCGCCGTGCGCATCGTGGCCATGCTGCAGGTGTACAACGAGCGGCGCTTCATCGCCGGCTGCATCGAGCACCTGCACGAGCAGGGCGTCGGCGTGTACGTGATCGACAACGAATCGAGCGACGACACCCTCCAGATCGCCGAACGCTACGAGGGCCGCGGCGTGGTCGGGATCGAGACACTGCCGCGCGACGGCACGTTCGCGCTGAACCCCCAATGCGAACGCCAGGAGCAGCTCGCAAGGACACTGGACGCCGACTGGCTGATGCACCACGACGCCGACGAGATCCGCGTCTCGCCGACGCGCGGGCAGACGCTCGCCGAGGCGATCGCGGAAGTCGATGAGGCAGGTTTCAACGCGGTCAACTTCTTCGAGTTCACGTTCCTGCCGGTGCGCGAGTCGCCCGACCACGACCACCCGGATTTCCAGCGCACGATGCACTGGTACTACCCGTTCCTGCCCTGGTTCCCGGCGCGCCTGAACGCTTGGAAGCGCCAGGACGGCCCGATCGACCTCACCACGATGGGCGGGCACCAGGTCAAGTTCGAGGGCCTCGCGATGGCGCCCGAATCCCTTTACATGCGCCACTACCTCTATCTCAGCGCCGAGCACGCGCGCGAGAAGTTCCTGCAACGCCGGTATTCGGCCAAAGAGGTCGACGAGGGCTTCCACGGCTGGCGCGCGAAAGTTCAGGAGCAGCACATCGAGCTACCGAGCGAAAGCGAAGTGCCAGGGCGCTACGAATACGGGGACGACCACCTGCTCGACCCATCCAACCCGTTCAAGCACCATCTGATGGAGCCGGCCAAGGAAAAGCCCACCGGCCTGCGCGCGCGGGGGCGGCGGGCATTGCGCAGCCTGCGCTCCTAACCATCTAGAGCGCGTCGTAGCCCCAGAGCGCGACGAGGTCGCGTCCCAGGTGCTCGCCCAGTGCCACGACCTCGTGCCTGTAGCGCCGCCGTAGCTCCAACGCGAGTGTCTCGTCCAGCGGCGGCGGCTCGGCTAGCGCGACGCGACGGCGTAGCGCGCGTGCGGCGCCGCGGCGCAACCCGCGCGGCGCGAGCGTCTTCAACGTGCCCGACAGGGGCCCGCTGCCCAGTGCGACCGAGGTGATCATCTCGTCCAGCCCCTGCGAGCGTACGGTGCGCGTCGTGACGTTGGCCTGCTTGGACTCGACCGCCACGTCGTCGTCCAGCCCCAGGAAGCGCAGCACCTGACGCACCGTGCCCTCGTTGTCGGCGCGGAAGTCGTCGTAGATCAGCACCAGCAGCTGCTCGGGCGCGAACACGGCCAGGTAGCGGCGCAGTTGCTCCATGTAGGCGACGTGATCCGAGTACTGCAGGATCGCTGGGAACGGGCAGCGCGCCGGGATGCTTTGCTCCTCGCGACGCTCGGCCTCGAGCGCTATCGCCCTGCGCAGGTCCTTCTCGGACTCATAGTGCGCGCGCTGCAGCTGCAGGTGCAGCGAGTGCAGGAAGCTGGCCGGCTCGCGCACGATCGCGATCACCTTGGCGCCCGGTTGCAGCGCGGCGATGTTGGCGGCCGCGCTGTGCGACCAGAGATACGAGGCCGAAGCCTCGCCCGCGAGCCGCCCGGGCCGCGCGCCGGCGAACAGCGCGAGGTACTCGTCCATCGTCTGCGGCAGCGCGCGGGCCAGCTTCGGCGGGAAGCGTGGCCGCCGCTCGTCGTTGAGGAAGTGCGGCTCCTTCAGCTCCGGCAGAAACACCAGCGGGTGCTCGCGCAGCATCTCGTAGAGCGCGGTCGTGCCGCACTTTTCGTGGCCGGCGATGAAGAAGTCGGGGGGCCGCATAGGCGCAGGGTACCGACCGGTCCCAGGGTTTCTACACATACGAATACAACTGTCTGTAGACCTCTTGTCGTCATAGGGAGATAGTCGCTCGTGCGATGCACGATCCGCTGCAGACCTTCGGCGCCAACCTGCGTCGGGCGCGAAAGAGCGCCGGGCTGTCCCAGGAAGAGCTGGGCGACGCCGCGGGCATGCACCGCACGCACGTATCGAAGATCGAGCGCGCCAAGTGCGAGCCGGGCGTGCGCAGCGTCATCCGGCTACTGCAGGCGCTCGAACTCGACGGCGGACCGCTGTTCGAGGGCCTGCGGTTAAGCGTGAGCCTCAGCTGACGCCGCTCGTGGCGCGCGGCCCCTCGCCGACGTACTTGGCGCTCGGACGGATCAGCTTCGCCTCGCGCTTCTGCTCCAACACGTGCGCCGACCAGCCGGCCACACGGGCACACGTGAACATCGGCGTGAACAGGTCCGGCGTCACTTCGGCCAGGTCGAGCACGACCGCCGACCAGAACTCGACGTTGGTCGCCAGCACGCGGTCGGGACGGCGGGCCTGCAGCTCCGCGAGCGCCGCCTTCTCCAGCGCCTCGGCGGCCTGGAAGCGCGGCGAGCCCAGCTCTGAGGCGGTGCGGCGCAGCACGCGCGCGCGTGGGTCTTCGGCGCGGTAGACGCGGTGGCCGAAGCCCATCAGCCGCTCGCCGCGGTCCAGGGCTTCCTTGACCCAACGGTCGGCGTCGCCCATCTGTTCGACTTCCTCGAGCATCTTCAGCACGCGCGAGGGTGCGCCGCCGTGCAGCGGGCCCGACAGTGCGCCGACTGCACCTGACAGCGCGGCCGCGCAGTCGGCGCCGGTCGAGGCGATCACGCGGGCGGTGAAGGTCGACGCGTTCATGCCGTGCTCGGCGGCCGAGACCCAGTAGGCGTCGATCGCCTTGACGTGGTCCGGGTTGGCCTCGCCGCGCCAGCGGATCAGGAAACGCTCGGGGATCGTCTTGCCCCCGTCGATCTCGCGTTGCGGCACCGGCGGCTTGCCGATCCCGCGCGCGGACTGGGCCACGAACGACAAAGCCATCACCGAGGCGCGGGCCAGGTTGTCGCGTGCCTCCTCGTCGGTGATGTCGATCAGCTGGCCGAAGCCCCACTCTGGCGCGAGCATCGCGAGCGCCGACTGCACGTCGACGCGATGGTCGCCGGAGCGGACGGTCAGGCCGTGCGGTTCGGCGGGCGGCAGCCCGGGTTTGAAATGGCCGTCGACCAGCAGGCCCCAGACCTGCTCGTAGGGGACGGCGCCGACGAGATCCTCGATGTCGACGCCGCGGTAGCGCAGCGCGCCGCCCGCTTTGTCGGGCTCGGCGATCTCTGTGGCGAAGGCGATGACGCCCTCGAGGCCGGACTGGACCTCTGCTGGTGACTGAACCTGAACCGCGCTCATGGCACTCGCTTTCTGAGCTGGATGCTTGACGGGGGGAGCTGCCTTTTGGGCAGGTTCATATCGTCGCAGGTAAGCGGCCGGGAGTAGGCTGCAAACCGGGTGCGGCCTCGTGTCGCGCGACAGCGAGCGACGAGGAGGCTCCCATGGCTGACGACGATCTCATGTACCGCTCAGCGGTCGAGCTGGCGGCCATGGTGCGTCGCGGCGAGGTGACCTCTCGCGAACTCGTCGAGTTGTCGCTGAGCCGTATCGAGCGGCACAACCCGGCGCTCAACGCGTTCGTCGACGTAGACGTCGACGGTGCCCTCGCGGCGGCCGACGCGGTCGCGCCCGGCGACGATCGTCCGTTCGCCGGCGTCCCGGTCGCGATCAAGAACAACCGCCCCGTCAAGGGCATGCGCCTGACCTACGGCTGCGAACTGATGCGCGACCACGTCGCCGACTACGACCACAACATCACCCGCCGCCTGCGCGATGCGGGCTTCGTGATCGTCGGCACCACGACGCTGCCCGAGTACGGCATCCTGCCGGTCTCCGAGGCGCGCCTGTTCGGCCCGACGCGCAACCCCTGGGACCTGGAGCGCACGCCGGGCGGCTCCAGCGGCGGGGCGGCCGCCGCCGTCGCCGCCGGCCTCGTGCCGGTCGCGCACGGCAACGACGGCGGCGGCTCGATCCGCATCCCGGCGGCCTGCACGGGGCTCGTCGGGCTGAAGCCGACGCGTGGGCGCATCTCGGCCGCCCCGGAGCTGGGCGACTCCTCGCTCGGGATCGACGGGATGCTGACCCGCACGGTCGCCGACACCGCGGCGGTCCTCGACGTGCTGGCGGGCTACGAGCCGGGCGACGCGACCTGGGCACCGGAACCGGACGAGCCGTTCGCCATATCGGCTGGGCGCGAGCCGAAGCCGATGCGGATCGCCGCCACGATTGCGCCGCCGACGCCCGACGCGACGGTCGATCCAATCTGCGCCAGTGCCGTGACCGATGCGTCCGAACTGCTCCGCTCGCTTGGGCACGAGGTCGAGCAGGTCGACCCGCCGTGGGCCGTGGACGGCCTCGGCGAGCTGTTCGGCGGCGTCTTCTCGTCGCAGATCTCGCTTTCGATCGCCTACTCGGGCATCCTCGCCGGCCGTCAGCCGACGGCCGAGGACATGGAGCCGATGAGCTGGGCGATCTACTCGATGGTCGGCAAACTCGGCGCCATCGAAGTGCTCGCGCTCACCACACGCCTGCAGGCCTTCGCGCGCCGGCTGGTGACGTTCCTGTCCGACTACGACGCCCTCCTGACGCCTGCCCTGGCCCAGCGTCCATTGCCGCTCGGCGCGCTCGACACGGCCGCGGCCGACCCGATGCAGACGTTCACCGAATCGGGCTGGTTCACGCCCTTCACGCCGGTCTTCAACGCCACCGGCCAGCCGGGCATCTCCGTGCCGCTGTACGAGGGCGAGGACGGTCTGCCGCTCGGCGTGCAGCTCGTCGGCAGGCCAGCGGGGGAGGCCAACCTCCTAGCGCTCGCGGCGCAGCTCGAACGCGCCCAGCCGTGGGCGGACCGCCGCGCGCCGCTCACAGACGCCGTCGCCGAGCAGAGTCGCGGGCTGCTCCGTGGTCTCCCAGGAGGGGCAATGGTGGATGAGCTGCTCGCCGAGCGACGCGCGGAAGCCGACCGCGAGGGCACCGACTAGTTGGCGCTCGTACTCGACGCCTCCGCGCTCCTTGCCCATCTGCGTGACGAGCCCGGCGCCGACGTCGTAGCCGAGGCGGTGGCCAGCGGTGCGGCCATCTCGGCTGTCAATCTCGCCGAGGTGTTCGTTGACCAGCGCCGCGGGGCTCTCACTCGGCGACCGGGCGTGTCTGGCGCTGGCGCAACGGCTGGGCGCCCCAGCGCTGACAGCCGACGCCGCCTGGCAAGGGGTCGCTCACGGGGTGGAGCTGCGCGCGATCCGCTGAGCGCTCGCGCGCTGTCGTTCACTCCGTCTTACGATCACGGCGGCGCGCGACCCGCCACCGCGCGACGCACCTATAAAAAGAATCTGGCGCCTACGCTCCTTCCAGCACAGCCGACATAGCCTGCGGGCGCACGCCGAACGCTTCCACGTCCGCCGTCCCGCGCTCGGAGACCATCGAGGCCTCCATCAGCTCGGCTTCGTCCCAGGTCGCGAACGCGGACGGCCCCATCGCTGCCTCCAGCATCCGCAGCCCGCGCGAGACGATCGGCGTCGGCACGCGCACGAGCGGTCGGCTGCGCCCCAGCGCGCCCATCACAGTGCGCACGATCTGCTCATGGCTCATGCGCTCAGGCCCCGCCAGCTCGTAGCGCCGGTGTCCGCCGGGCTCGCGCGCGCGGTGCAGGCTCGCCGCCACGCAGTCGGCCACGTCCTCGGCCCAGATCGGCTCGTACAGCGCCCGCCCCGAGCCCGACATCGCCATCACGGGCAACAGCGCGAAGCGCTCCAAGAGCGTAAGCCACGGGTCGCCGGGCGCGTACACGATCGACGGTGCGAACACGATCGACTCCAGGCGCGACTCGCGCACCGCCTGCTCGGCCAGCGCCTTCGCGCGCAGGCAGCGCGTGCGGTGATAGTCGGATGCGCCCAGCGCGGAGAAGAACACGAAGCGCTCGACGCCACGCCGTTCGGCCGCCTCGACCATGCGCCAGGTGGCGATCCCGTCCAGCTCCTCGATCGAGGCGTGCGGCTGGTCGCGGATCGCCGCCGCCAGGTGCACGACCGTGTCGACGCCGCGCAGGGCGTTGCGAAACGAGGGCGGGTCGGCGAGGTCGCCGAGCGCGATCTGGACCTTCACGCGCTGCGCTCCGAGCCGCCGCGGATCGCGCACCAGGCAGCGCACCTGCACGCCTTCGGCCAGCAGCCGGCGCAGCAATGTGGTGCCCACGAGGCCGGTGGCGCCGGTAAGCAGCAGCATGATTCGTACAATATGCCCCTCCCCGTGCGGGACCCCAGCAAACCTACGCAAGAAAGAAGCGAATGGCCTACGTAATCGCCGAGCCGTGCATCGGTACCAAGGACAACTCGTGCGTCGAGGTGTGTCCCGTGGACTGCATCCA
>DASXER010000140.1:0-1545 GCA_036490015.1 Solirubrobacteraceae bacterium
GCACCGCGGCAGGCTCAACGTGCTCGCCAACGTCATCGGCAAGTCCTACGGGCAGATCTTCAAGGAGTTCGAGGGCAACCTCGACCCGAAGTCCACCCAGGGCTCAGGCGACGTGAAGTACCACCTGGGCGCGTCGGGCAAGTTCACCGCGGCGAGCGGCAGGCAGATCCCCGCCAGCCTGGTCGCGAACCCCAGCCACCTGGAGTGCGTCGACCCGGTCACCGAGGGCGTGGTCCGCGCCAGGCAGGACGTACTCGACAAGTCCCAGGACGGCTTCACCGTGCTGCCCGTGCTCGTCCACGGCGACGCGGCGTTCGCCGGCCAGGGCGTGGTCGCCGAGACGCTGAACCTGTCCCAGCTGCGCGGTTACCGCACCGGCGGGACCGTGCACATCGTGGTGAACAACCAGGTGGGCTTCACCACCTCGCCGATGGAGTCGCGGTCGAGCGTCTACGCGACAGACGTGGCGCGGATGATCCAGGCGCCGATCTTCCACGTGAACGGCGACGACCCGGAGGCGGTCGCGCGGGTGGGACGGTTGTCGTTCGCCTACCGCGAGGCGTTCCGCAAGGACGTCGTGATCGACATGGTCTGCTACCGCCGCCGCGGCCACAACGAGGGCGACAACCCCAGCTTCACCCAGCCGCTGATGTACGACCTGATCGAGGCGCGGCGCTCGGTGCGCAAGCTGTACACCGAGTCGCTTATCGCCAGGGGCGACCTCACGATGGAGGAGGCCGAGGACGCGCTGCGCGACTTCCAGCAGCAGCTTGAGCGGGCCTTCAAGGAGACCAGGGAGGCGGCGGAGCTCCCGGCGCAGCCAGGCACGGTGGCGGCGCCCGAGGTAAGCGACCGCCCGGTCGACCACGCCGGCGTGCCCACCGCGATCACGCTCGACCTGGTGAAGCAGATCATCGACACGCAGGTGTCCATCCCCGACGGGTTCACCGTGCACCCGCGGCTCAAGCCGCAGCTTGACCGGCGCGCGGCGAGCGTGAGCGAGGACGCCGTCGACTGGGCAACCGGCGAGCTGCTCGCCTTCGGCTCGGTGCTGCAGGACGGCTACCCGGTCCGCCTCGTCGGGCAGGACTCCCGCCGCGGCACCTTCGGCCAGCGGCACTCGGTCCTCGTCGACAGGATCACCGGCGCCGAGTACACGCCGCTCAAGAAGCTCGACAACGACAAGGCGCGGTTCTTCGTCTACGACTCGCTGCTGTCGGAGTTCGCCGCGATGGGCTTCGAGTACGGCTACTCGGTCGCGCGCCCGGACGCGCTGGTGCTGTGGGAAGCGCAGTTCGGCGACTTCGCCGACGGCGCGCAGACCATCATCGACGAGTTCATCAGCTCCGGCGAGCAGAAGTGGGGCCAGAAGTCCAGCGTCGTCCTGCTGCTCCCGCACGGCTACGAGGGCCAGGGCCCGGACCACTCCTCGGCCCGGATCGAGCGCTTCCTGTCGCTGTGCGCGCAGGACAACATGACGGTCGCGCTGCCCACCACGCCCGCGAACTACTTCCACCTGCTGCGCTGGCAGGCGCTCTCCGAGCG
>DASXER010000006.1:0-7210 GCA_036490015.1 Solirubrobacteraceae bacterium
TGAGCGTTGGCGGCGGGTGTGCCGCCTACGAATGTCACGGCTGCCGCGAGTGCTGCGAGGATCGTGGTGCGGGCGGTGGTGGTGTTCATCTTGGGCCTCCTGTGTTGACGAGTTGGTGTGTGCAAGACCAATCTCGCCGCATATGGCCGACGCTGAAGGACACCCCAGGGGTAGGGAGTGCTTACCTCCCGCTTCAGCGCTCCGCGTCCTGGTTCCAAACCCTGGAATACGCTAGCCTGCCCGCGTTCCACGATCTCGGGAGGAGCGGATGACAATGTTCCGTGCACGCCAGGTGCCGGTCGGCGCCGCGTTGCTGGCAGTGTCGGTGCTCGCCGGCTGCGGTGCCAACAGCGCGAACGTGACCGGCGGCACGCGCGCTCCTTCGGTCACCGCGAGGGCAATCCGCGTCGCACTTCATCTGAGACGGGGCAGCTACTCCGTATCCACCCCCGGAGCGACGATCTCAGGTACATCATCCGAGGGCGCGTCGATCTCGGTGAACGGCAGCCGAGTTGCAGTCCACTCCGGACACTGGCGCGACAGGCTTCGTCTCCACATCGGGAGGAATCCGATCGATGTCGAAGCGACGATGAGCGGTCGCGCACCCACGACGCGGTCTATTCACATCGTCCGGCACCACAGCGCGGCCGAACTCGAAGCGCTCGCACGCGCACGCGCTCTGCACGCCGAAGCCAAGCGTCGCCACGAAACTGAAGCGCGCGAACGACGAGAACGAGCAGCCCTCTCTAGGCGAGAACACGAACTAGCCCAGCAACAAGAAGAATGCCCCGCCGGGACATACGAAAACTCGGCCGGCAACATCGTCTGCAAACCGTACGAAAGCTCCACCCAACCGGCGGGGGCCACCGCGGAATGCGAAGACGGAACCTATAGCTTCAGCGAATCACGAAGCGGAACGTGCTCAGACCACGGCGGAGTCGCTAGATGGCTCGATGAATGACGTCCGACCCACCAGCGGCTTGCGGCCCTCCCCCCTAAACCCCCAGCGCCACGTACTTGGTCTCCAGGTACTCCCCGATCCCCTCGAACCCGCCCTCGCGACCGAACCCCGACTGCTTCACACCCCCGAACGGCGCCGCGGGGTTCGACACGACGCCCTGGTTAACCCCGATCATGCCCGTCTCGATGCCCTCGCAGACGCGGAACGTGCGCTCCAGGTCACGCGTATACACGTAAGCGACCAACCCGTACTCGGTCCGGTTCGCGGCCGCAACCGCCTCCTCGTCAGAACCAAAGCTCGCGACCGGCGCGACGGGGCCGAAGATCTCCTCACCCAAAAGACGCGCGTCATCCGGCACGCCGCTCAAAACGGTCGGCTCGTAGAAATAGCCAGGCCCGTCCGGCGCACCGCCACCAACCAAAACCCGGGCCCCCCGCCCGACAGCGTCCTCGACCAGCTCCGAAACCTTCCCCCGCTGCGCTTCATCGATCAAAGGCCCGACGTCGACGCCGTCCTCGGTACCGCGCCCGACCTTCATCGCGCCCATCCGCTCAGCAAGCCGCGCAGCGAACTCCTCGGCCACCGACTCGTGCACGTGGAAGCGGTTGGCGGCTGTGCAGGCCTCGCCCACGTTGCGCATCTTCGCCAGCAACGCCCCCTCGACGGCGGCATCCAGGTCGGCGTCCTCGAACACCAAGAACGGCGCGTTGCCGCCGAGCTCCATCGATACGCGCAGGACCTGCTGGGCTGACTGTTCGATCAACGTCCGGCCGACCTCGGTCGAACCGGTGAAGGACAGCTTGCGCGTACGCGGGTCCTTCAGCAGCGGTTCCACAACCGCGCCGGAGCGCTTAGCGGTGATCACGTTCAACACGCCCTCCGGCAGCCCAGCCTCCTCCAACACACGCGCCAAGGCCAGCATCGACAGCGGCGTCTGCTGGGCGGGCTTGACGACCATCGTGCAGCCGGCGGCGATCGCCGGCGCGAGCTTGCGCGTGCCCATCGCGGTCGGGAAGTTCCATGGCGTCACGAACACGCATGGGCCGACCGGCTGGCGCATCGTGAGGATGCGTCCTTTGCCGGTCGTGTTCACCATGAAGCGACCATGGATCCGCACCGCCTCCTCGGAGAACCAGCGGAAGAACTCGGCCGCGTAGGAGATCTCGGCGCGCGACTCCGCCAGCGCCTTGCCCATCTCCAGCGTCATCAGCAGCGCCAGCTCGTCGGTCTGCGCGACGATCGCCTCGTACGCGCGGCGCAGGATCTCGCCCCGCTCTCGCGGCGCGCTCGCCGCCCACTCGGCCTGCGCATCGGCCGCCGCCGCCAATGCCGCCAACGAGTCCTCGACCGACGCGTCGGCGACCTCGACCAGAGCCTCGCCATTGGACGGGTCCTCTACCTCCAGGGTGCCCCCACCGCTGGCCGCGCGCCACTCGCCACCTATGAAGAGCTCGCACGGGACGGCGTCGAGAACCTTCCTCTCTTCGTCCACGCCAGTCATCGTGCAGTCCTCAACAGGGCACCGGCAGAGCCCGACCTGCACCACATGGGAGCACCTCGCCTCGAGCGCGACCCTACGCGCACTGGAGTGTTGTTCGTGCAGAGGGAAGCGGTCATGGACGCAACCTATCAAGCCCCAACGCCCGTTCCCGGCGGGCGCCGCAGGCGACGGACAGTCGGCTGCCTAACGCTGCTCACCGCGCTGCTCGCGCTGGCCATCCCCGCGATGGCCGCGGCCTCCTCGACGCTCGTGATCGAAGGGGCCGGTGAAGGTCACGGGGTCGGCATGAGCCAGGACGGCGCTTACGGCTACGCCCAGCACGGCGCGACCTACGAACAGATCCTCGCCCACTACTACACCGGCACCGCGCTCGCCCAGGCGCCCGCCAAAACGACCGTCAAGGTCCTGGTCGGCTCCCACGTCAAGACGCTCGGGCTCGAACGCTACGTGCGCGGCGTGATCGGCGCGGAGATGTCGCCGAGCTGGCCGGCGGCGGCGCTGGAGGCGCAGGCGGTCGCTTCGCGCACCTATGCGCTGACCGCGCACGCGGGCGGCTCGCGCTTCGACGTCTACGCCGACACGCGCTCGCAGGTCTACCGTGGCGCGGCGGCCGAAACGCCGGCCACGAACGCGGCGGTCGCGGCGACCGCCGGGCAGATCGTCACCTACGAAGGACAGCCGGCGATCACCTACTTCTTCGCCAGCTCGGGCGGCATGACCGAGGACGTCGAGAACGGCTTTCCGGGTGCGGCGCCCGAGCCTTGGCTGAAGGGCGTCCTCGACGAATACGACAAGGGCTCGACGTTCGAGTGGAAAACCAGCCTCAGCATGGCGGCCGCGGCGCGCAGCCTCAAAGGCCTGTTCAAAGGGGCGTTCCGCGGCATCGAAGTGCTCAAGCGCGGGGTCTCGCCGCGCATCGTCTCGGCGCGCGTGCTGGGCACGGGCGGCTCGACGGTCGTCAACGGGCCCGAACTCGCCGGCCGCCTCGGCCTGAGCTCGACCTGGGCCTACTTCAGCGTCAAGGCCGGCAAGAGCACGAAGCACGAGCCGGACCACAGCGAGCAGTCGCACCTGGAAACGCCCGCGACGCCCACAACCCCGCAGGGGGGCGTACAGGCGACCGTACGCAGCAGCCCTCCCAGGACGGGCAGCTCCCCGTCGGCGAGCGGCGGCGTCGAAGCGCCGAGTTAGACCGATTTTTTTTAGATTGCGTGCCGGGTCGCGCAAGCAGCGGCGTTCGCGCTGCCGACGTAGTCTGACGGGCGATGACGCGCCCTCCTCTCCTCGCAGCCGACATCCCCTGGCTGCTGTACCGGTCCTTCTTCGCGCTGCCGAAATCGATTACCGACGAGCGGGGGCGCTCGGTCAACGCGCTGCTTGGCACGGTCAACGCGATCCTCGGCCTGGTCGGGCCCGAGGGGCCGCTCGACGCGCGTGTGGTCGTCGCCTGCATGGGGGCGGAGCAGGCCGCTTATCGCGTCGAGCGCTACCCGCCTTACCACGCCCACCGCGAGCCGATGGCTGAGGCGCTCGCCGACCAGTGGGGGCGCGCGGGAGAGCTGCTCGCCGCGCTTGGCTGGGTCTACGAAGACAGTGACACGCTGGAGGCCGACGACGTGATGTTCTCGCACGCCTGCGTCGAGCAGGAGGCCGGCGGCGAGGCGCTGCTGATGACGGCAGACCGCGACCTGTTCGGCGCCACCGGCGAGCGCGTGCGCGTCGTGCAGCTGAAGAAGGGCGGCGGCTACGAGCTGATCGGGCCCACGGAGGTCGAGCAGCGCTACGGCATCGGGCCGGCGCTCGTGCCGGACCTGATCGCGCTGCGCGGCGACCCCTCCGACGGCATCCCGGGAGCGCCGGGCGTGGGCGAGAAGACGGCCGCCGCGCTGCTCGTCGAGCACGGCTCGCTAGAGGCGGCGCTCGATGCCGCACGCGCCGGCGAGGGCTCGATGCGGCCGAGGATCGCGGCGGCGCTGAGCGAGAACGACTCGCTGCTCCGCGACTTCAAGCACATCGCGACGCTGCAGCGGATCGACGTCGAGCGCCCACCGGACCGCGAGACCGACTACGAAGCGGGAGCGGCCAAGGCGGCGGAGATGGGCATGCGCCGGCTCGCCAAACGGCTCGAAACGCTCATGGCGTGAACTTGATCGAGATGACCTCGCCGTCCTGCATCACGTAGTCGCGGCCCTCGATGCGCAGCTCGCCGTGGTCGCGGGCGCCGGCGTAGCCGCCGCGCTCGACCAGCTCCTTCCAGCCGATCACTTCGGCGCGCACGAAGCCCTTCTGGATGTCGGTGTGGATCTCGCCGCCGGCGTGCCAGGCGGTCAGCCCGCGCTTCAGATGCCAGGACTGCGCGGGCTTGGCCTCGCCGGCCGTGAAGAACACGATCAACTCGAGCAGCGCGAAGGCCTCAGCAACGACGCGCTCCAGCGGCGTCCCAGCCGCCGCCTCGCCGCCGCTGGCTCCCAGCTCGGCCCGCATCGCGACGGCTTCCTCGTCGTCCAGCTCGGACAGCTCGGACTCGATCCGTGAGGAGACCGCGACCGAGCGCGCGCCTTGGGCGGCGGCGTGCTCGCGGATCGCCTGCGGCACCTCATCGGAGCCCTCGTCCACGTTGGCGACGAACAGCACCGGCTTGACCGTCAGCGAGCCGAGGTCACGCGCCGCGTGCGGCGCCTCCTCGGGAACCGGCACGGTACGCACTGGACGACCTTCCTGCAGGGCCACGATGACCTCGTTCAGCCAGGCCTCCTCGGCGGCGGCCGCCCGGTCGCCGCCACGGGCCTGTTTGGCGACCCGCTCGACGCGGCGTTCGGCCTGCTCCAGGTCGGCCAGGATCAGCTCGGCCTCGATCGTCTCGACGTCGCTCAGCGGGTCGACCTTGCCCTCGGGGTGGATCACGTTCTCGTCGGTGTGCGCGCGCACGACGTGCACGATCGCGTCGGTCTCGCGGATGTTCGCCAGGAAGCGGTTGCCGAGACCCTCGCCTTTGTGGGCGCCCGCGACGAGGCCGGCGATGTCGTGGAAGTCGATCGTGTCCCAGACGATCTCCGAGGCGCCGACGGTGTCGGACACCTGCTGCAGGCGCCCGTCGCGCACCGGCACGACGGCGACGTTCGGCTCGATCGTCGTGAACGGATAGTTGGCGGCCTCGGCGCCGGCTTTCGTGAGCGCGTTGAAAAGCGAGGACTTGCCCGCGTTGGGCATCCCGACGATGCCGATGCGCGTGCTCATGCCGTCGCGCCCATCTCGCGTAGCGAAGCCACGGCGCCGCCGAACAGCGCGCCGGCCAGCACGTCGCTCGGGTAGTGCACGCCGAGGTACAGGCGCGAGGCCGCCATCCCGCCGGCGAGCGCCAGCAGCGGGCCGCGCGGCAGCCCCAGACGCGAGTAGACGAACGCGCCGGCGAACGAGGTCGAGGCGTGCGCGCTGGGAAAGCTGAGATCGGTGGCGGTGCTCGTCAGCGGCGGCAGGCCGGGGAGCGCCGGCCGGCGCCGGCGCACGACCTGCTTGATAGCGGTGTTGGCGGCGTAGACGATCGCCACGGTGCCGGTGCCCCGACGCCACTCGGCTCGACGTGCCGAGTCCAGAGCGGCGCCCGCGACGCCGACCCCGAACCACAAGGCGGCGTGTTCGCCGAGCGCCGAGAAGCCCCTGACGGCCCGCTCGGCCCGCTCGGAGTGCCAGCGCGTGCGCGCCTGGAGGAGCAGTCGCTCCTCCAGGTTGAGCTTCTCGCGATACACGGCCCGGCGGTCTAGCCGAAGCCGACGCGCGGCTCTTGGCTCTCGGAGCTCACGTAGACGATCTTCGCGAGGTCGACCCTGACCGGGCCGTCCTCGGTCTCCAGCTCGTGCCAGCCGGCGCTGCCGAGCGCCTTGTTCAGCGCCTTGAGCTGTTCCTCGGCGACGCGCACGGCGAGCACCTGCCCACCGTGGAAGCCGATGCTGATGCGAATCGTGTCAGCCATCAATGACCTCCAGCCGCGGGTTGGACGATCTCGGTCAGCACGCCGCCCGTCGAGCGCGGGTGCATGAAGGCCACGCGCGAGCCGCGGATGCCGACGCGCGGCTGCTTGTCGATCAGCTCCAGCCCGGCCGCGGCGAGCGCTGCGAGCGTGGCGTCGATGTCCTCCACCTGGTAGGCGACGTGATGCAGCCCGGGACCGTTGCGCGCGATGAACTTGCCCACCGGCGTGTCCGGCGCGAGCGGCGCCACCAGCTCGACGTGGTTCTCGCCGACGTCGAGCAGCACCGCCTCGACGCCCTGGGACTCGACCACCTCGCGGTGGGCGACCTCTAGGCGCAGGCCGTCGCGGTACAGCTCGAGCGCGGGCTCGATCTGCTCGACGGCGACGCCGATGTGGTCGATGCGGCTGAACACGTCGCGCAGTCTATAACCGCCCGCCCCGAGGCCTTCCCCTAGGCCTCGGGTCGAGCGATCGGAGCGGGCATGGCGGGGGCGGTCGTCGCCTCGGCGGCGGCCACCACACGCAGGCCCACTCCAGGGGCGCGCTCCAGCCGTGGCACGCCCTGCATGATGCGTTCGATCGCGTCGCGCTCGAGAACCTCGTTCTCGAGCAGCTCCCCCGCCAGCTCGTCGTGCGGGGGGCGGTGCGAAAGGATCATGCGTTGGGCGGCCCGACGCGCCTCCTCGATCAGATCGTGGCGCTCCTCGTCGCGCATACGCAGCGTGGTCTCCGACAGGCGCACGTCGCCGTCGGGCGAGCGCCCGACGCCGGCGGTGCC
>DASXER010000043.1:0-5969 GCA_036490015.1 Solirubrobacteraceae bacterium
GAGCTGCGACGACGCCCCGAGCTGCGCGGCCTGCCGGTGATCGTGGCGGGCGATGGCCCGCGCTCGGTCGTCACCACCGCGTCCTACGAGGCGCGGCGCTTCGGCGTCGGCTCGGCGATCCCCGCCTCGCGCGCGCGAAGACTCTGCCCGCAGGCGGTTTTCCTGCCGCCCGACTTCCCCACCTACCGCGACGTGTCAAGGCGCATGATGGCGATCGTGCGCGCGCACGTGGAGCGCGTCGAGGTCGTCGGCCTGGATGAGGCCTATCTGGATCTGGAGGGGCTGTTCTCGCCGCGCGCGGCGATGCGGCGCCTGATCGCCGAGATCCACGCCACGCTCGGCCTGCGCTGCTCGATCGGCATGGGCCCGAACAAGCTCATAGCCAAGGTCGCCTCCGACGCCGAGAAGCCCGCCGGCTTCCTCGCGCTGACGCGTGAAGAGGCGTGCGCGCGCTTCGGCGCCTCGCCGCCGGGGCTAGTGCCCGGCATCGGGCCGAAGACCGCCGCTCGCTTGCAGGAGCTCAACATAAAAACGTTGAACGAGCTGGCGAGCGCGCCGCTGGATCTGCTCGTCGGGCGCTTCGGGCCGAACCTCGGACGAGACCTTCAGCGCCGCGCGCGCTTCGAGCACGACGGCATCGTCAGCGAGGAGCGCAAGGTCGTCTCCGAGTCGCGCGAGCGCACGTTCGACGTAGACCTACGCGATCCGCGCGAGATGGCAGGGCACATGGCGCGCATGTCCGAGGAGCTGTGCGAGAGCCTCGCCCGACACGAGCGCAGCGGGCGCACGATCGGCATCAAGGTACGCCTCGACGACTGGACCACGGTCACGCGCGCGCGGTCGCTGGAGCGCGCCACTCGTGACCCCGCCGTCGTGCGTCGCGTCGCGCTCGAGCTGCTGGCCGCCTACGCGCCGCCAAGGCCCGTGCGTCTGCTCGGCGTGCGCGTCGCCGGGTTGGAGGGAAGCGAGGCTAGGGCCGAAGACGATCCCGGCCAGCTCGCGCTGCCTGTGTGAGGGAGTAGGATCGCGCCCATGACACTCGTAACCGTGGGGGACATCGAGCTGGACTACGAGCGCAGCGGCGCCGGCGAGCCGCTGCTGCTGATCATGGGCATGAGCGGCACCGCGCTCAGCTGGGGCGAGCCGTTCCTTGAAGAGCTGCGCCGCGACTTCGACGTGATCGTCTACGACCACCGCGGCATAGGCGCCTCGACGCCGCTCGACGGTGGCGTGACGACCCCGCAGATGGCCGCCGACGCGCTCGGTCTGCTCGACGCGCTCGGCATCGAGACCGCGCACGTGATGGGCATCTCGATGGGCGGCATGATCGCCCAGGAGCTGGCTTTGGCCGCGCCCGAGCGCGTACGCACGCTGACGCTCGGCTGCACCTACTGCGGCGGCGAGGGCAGCTCGATGGCCGGTCCAGCGGTGCTGCAGAAGCTCAGCGAGGCGATGATGTCCGGCGACCGTGAGCGCGCGATCCGCGCCGGCTGGGAGGTCAACGTCTCGCCCACGTACGCGGGAGACGACGAGGCCTTCGGGCGGTTCTCGGGCGCTGCCCACGAACGGGCCGTCGCGATCCCCGTGATCATGGCCCAGATGCAGGCCTGCGCCGCGCACGACACGAGCGCGCGGCTGTCCTCGATCGAGCTGCCAACGCTAGTGATCCACGGCACGGCCGACGAAATGCTGCCGGTCGGCAACAGCGAGCTGATCGCGTCGAAGGTCGCCGGCTCGGAGCTCGAGATCTTCGACGGCGTCGGGCACCTGTTCTTCTGGGAGCGCCCCGAGCGCACTGCCGAGCTGGTGCGCGAGCACGCCTCGGTGCACGCCTCCTGAGCGCCGGGCCCTTCAGCGTCGTAACCGCCGACAGCCGGCTCAGTGGCGAAGTCGGTGGCGAGGGTTCGCGAGCGGTCGTGCTGCTGCACGGGCTGACCGCCACGCGCCGCTATGTCGTGATGGGTTCGCGCGTGCTGGAGCGAGCTGGGTGCCGGGTCGTGTCCTTTGACGCGCGCGGGCACGGGGAGTCCGAGCCGGCGGCGGGGGGCGACTACTCCTACGAGGCGCTGACGGACGACCTAGAGGCGGTGCTGGATGCTTGCGACGTGGAGCGCGCGGTGCTGGCCGGGGCGTCGATGGGCGCGCACACCGCCGCGCGCTTCGCGTTGGAACGTGTTGAGCGGGTGGCCGGGCTCGTGCTGATCACGCCCGCCTATGACCCTGCCACCTTTGAGGGTGCCGCCGAGCTGGACGGCTGGGACGCACTGGCCCGCGGTTTGCGCGAAGGCGGGGTGGAGGGGTTCGTCGATGCCTACGACCTCGACGAGCTGCCGGAGTCGATGCGGGCGACGATCGAAACCGTGCTGCGCCAGCGGCTGGGGACGCATCGCTTTCCGCTGGCCGTCGCCGACGCGCTGGAAGCGGTGCCGCGCTCGCGGCCGTTCGCGGAGCTGGCCGATCTGGAGCGGATCGCTGTGCCGTGCGCGGTGGTGGCGAGTCGCGACGAGGCCGACCCGAGCCACCCGCTGCATGTCGGCGAAGCCTGGGCAGGTGCGATCCCGGGCGCGCGGCTGCACGTCGAGGACGCGCCACCGCCGCTGCGCTCGCCGCTCGCCTGGCAGGGAGGGCAGCTGTCGAAGGTGATCGAGGGCGTGGCCGGCGACGAGAGTATGTGATAACGTACATACGTATGTCAGCGTGTGCGTGGGACGGAACCAGCTACGACCGCATATCGGGCGTGATGCAAGGCCTCGGCGCGGCCGTGCTGGAGCGTCTGCGGCTGCGCGGCGACGAGACCGTGATCGATGCTGGCTGCGGCTCGGGGCGCGTGACAGAGCTGCTGGCCGCGCGTCTGCCTCAAGGCAAGGTCGTCGGCCTAGACGCCTCGCCATCGATGATCGAGGCCGCTTCTGAGTGTTTGAGCGAGCTGGTGGGGGAGGGGCGTGTCGAGTTGCGCCAATGCGACCTACTGGAGCTGGAGGTCGCGGAGCCCGTCGACGCGGTTTTGTCGACCGCGACATTCCACTGGATCGCCGATCACGAGCGGCTGTTCGAGCGCATCCGTCGGGCGCTGCGCCCCGGCGGCCAGTTCGTGGCCCAATGCGGCGGGGAAGGCAACATAACCGGTCTTCGCTCGCACGCCTTCGCGTTGGCGGCACGCGAACCGTACGCGGCTGATCTGGCCGGCTGGGAGCCGCCGTGGAACTATTCGTCCGCCGAGCTGACGCAGGAGCGCGTGCTCGGCGCCGGCTTCGCCGACGCCAACTGCTGGCTCGAGCCCTCGCCGCAGCGCCCAGAGGAGCCGCGCGCGTTCCTGTCGAGCATCGTGCTCGCGCCGTTCGTGCAACGCCTGCCCGAGGGCGATCTGCGAGAGCGGTTCATGGACGACGTGCTGGCCTCGATCGGCGAGCCGGTCGTGATCGACTACGTGCGCCTGAACATCGACGCCATCGCCTAGGCGAGCGCCTGCTGCTCCTCCTCGCCGCTGGCCAGCAGCGAATCGCCCGCCAGCGTCGCGTAGCGCCCGCCAAGCGCGATCAGCTCGTCGTGTGTGCCGCGCTCGACGATGCGCCCACGGTCGAGCACGACGATCTGGTCGGCGTCGCGGATCGTGGACAGGCGGTGCGCAATCGCGATCGTGGTGCGCCCGCGCGAGAGATCGTCCAGCGCACGCTGCACGGCGCGCTCGGTCTCGTTGTCCAGAGCGGAGGTCGCCTCGTCGAGGATCAGCACCGGCGGGTTGCGCAGCACCGTGCGCGCGATCGCCATGCGCTGCTTCTCGCCGCCCGAGAAGCGGTAGCCGCGCTCGCCCACAGGCGTGTCGTAACCGTCTGGCAAAGAGGCGATCAGCTCGTGGATCTGCGCGGCGCGGGCCGCGTCTTCGATTTCCTCGTTCGTTGCCTCGGGCCGCGCGAAGCGCAGGTTTTCGCGGATCGAGGCGTGGAACAGGTAGGTCTCCTGGGAGACGAGCCCGACGGTGGCGGCCAGCGAGCGCAGCGTCACGTCGCGGATGTCGGTCCCGTCGATGCAGACCTGGCCCTCTTCGGGCTCGTACAGGCGCGCGACCAGGTAGGCGAGCGTGGTCTTGCCCGAACCGGTCTCTCCGACGAGCGCCGTGCGCGTGCCGGCCGGCACGTCTATAGAGATGTCGGTCAGCGTCCAGGGCGAATCGGGCGCGTAGCGGAAGGAGACCTCGTCGAGCGTGACGTCGCCCCTGACGTGGGCGAGGGTGCCCGCGCCCGGCCGCTCGACGATGTCCACCGGCAGCTCCAGGTACTCGTAGATGCGCCCGAACAGCGCCAAAGAGGTCTGCACTTCGAGCCCCACCGACAGCAGCGACTGGATCGGGAACAGCACTCGCGTCTGCAAGGTCGTGAAGGCGACCACGGTGCCGATCGAGATCGCGTGGCCGCCGTTGGCGATGCTCTCGCCCGCGAACCAGTAGACGGCGGCCGGCATGATCACGAAGCTCATCTGCACCGAGGCCATGCGCCAGCGCCCGGCCATGCGCGAGCGCACCTCCAGGTCGGCCAGTTCGCCCGACTCGGCGCCGAAGCGCTCGGTCAGCTCGCTCGACTGGCCCATCGTCTTGCCGAGCAGGATGCCCGACACCGACAGCGACTCCTCGACCAGCGTCGACATGTCCGCCAGACGGCTCTGCCGGACCGACTGGATGCGCCGGCGCTCCTCGCCGACGCGGCGCGTGAGCCACACGAAGAACGGCAGCAGCACGAGCGAGAAGGCCGCCAGGCGCCAGTCGAGCAGCACCATCGCGATCACGACCGCGATCACGGTCGTGACGTTCTGGACGATCGAGGTCGCGGTCGACGTCACGACGCTGTCGATGCCACCGATGTCGTTGGCGATGCGCGACTGCACCTCGCCTGTGCGCGTGTGCGTGAAGAACGCCAGCGACATGCGCTGCAGGTGCCGGTAGACGGAGGCGCGCAGGTCGTGCATCACGCGCTGGCCGACCTGGTTCGAGATCCACGTCTGCGCGACGCCGATCACGCTCGTGAGGATCGACAGGCCGATCATGCCGCCGACGAGCAGGCTGAGCAGTTTCGTGTCGTGTTTCGGGATCGCTTTGTCGAGCACCCCGCGCAGCAGGAACGGGTTGACGACGCCGAGCGCTGCCGACAGGAAGATCAGCGCCAGCAGGCCGCCAAGCCGCGCGCGGTAGGGCACGAACAGGCCGCCGATCCAGCGCATCGGCACCGGCTTGTCGGGCAGATCCTCGGGCTTCAGGTCTCGCTGGCGGCGGCGCCCGTCGCCGTGGCGCCCCTGAGAGAAGGGCTGGCTACTCATGCGGCTGACTCTAGCCGTGCGGTTGCAGGCGGCAGGGCGGCGACGGCGCACCCCTAGACTTCATTGCTGAGCATGGCGTCCTTGGAACTCTCAGCCGAGCAGATCCGCGTGCTCGGGTGTCTGGTCGAGAAGCAGCGCACGACCCCCGACGTGTATCCGCTATCGCTGAACGCGCTGCGCCTGGCCTGCAACCAGTCGACCAACCGCGATCCGGTCGTCGACTACGACGAGGCGCAGCTCCGCGACGCGCTGCACAGGTTGGAGCGGCGCGGGCTGGTGCGCCTCGCCAGCGGCAACCGTGCGGCCAAGTACCGCCATCTGCTGGCCGAAGCGCTGCCGATGGACTCGGCCGAGCAGGCCGTGATGTGCGTGCTGATGCTGCGCGGGCCGCAGACGCCCGGCGAGCTGAAGCAGCGCGCGGATCGAATGCACGCCTTCGCGGGCCTGGAGGAAGTGCAGGCGACGCTCGCGCGGCTGATCGAGCGTGAGCTCGTCGTGCGTCTCGCGCGCCGGCCGGGGCAGAAGGAGGAGCGCTACGAACAGTTGCTGCGCGCGGAGGAGGACGACGAGGAACGGCCCGCGCAGGTTCCCACCAACGTGCCCGTTCCCGTCGTCGGCGAGCCGCCATCGGCGCCCGCGCCCGCGCCGACGTTCGCCCCCTC
>DASXER010000130.1:0-8991 GCA_036490015.1 Solirubrobacteraceae bacterium
CGCGGTTGGCCGAGCTTGTAGACGCCTTCACGCGCGAACTAGCTTCGAGCGCGCTCGCCTAGGACAGGCAGGCTTCTCCTCCAGGCGGGCAGCGCATAACTGACCAGCGGTCAATACACTGTTGACCGAATGGCATCGCCACCCGTATCGAGGCTCGAGCCCGACGCACGGCGACGGCTGTTGATCGACGCCGCCAGCGAACTGTTCGCCGAGCACGCGTTCGAGGAGATCTCGATGCGCGAGATCGCGCGCCGCGCCGGCATCTCCAAATCGCTGCTCTACCACTACTTCCCCAACAAGATCGAGCTGTTCCGAGCCGCCGTCGGCGAGCGCGCCATCGAGCTGCAGCAGGCGATCGATCCCAGCGGCGAAGGCACGCCGCTGGAGCAGCTGCAAGGCAGCCTCGCCGCCTACCTGCTGTGGATCGAAGCCAACGCGCGCACCTGGCGGAAGCTGATGCAGAGCGCCGCTGGCCTGCCCGAGGCGGGCGCCGTCGTCGAGGCCTTCCGCTCGCAGACGCTGGCCGAGATCAGCCAGCGCTTGACGGGCTCCAGCGAGCCGCCACCGCCGCTGCTGCGCAGCGCGCTCGTCGGCTGGCTCGGTCACGCCGACGCCGCGATCCTGGATTGGCTCGAGCACCGTGACCTGGAGCGCGAGCAACTGCTCGGCCTGCTGCTCGCCGCCTTCGGCTCGGCGCTGATCTCCTCCGGGGCCGTCGACCCGGCGTCGTTCGCGTCCAGCTAGGCGACCGGCTCGCCGTCGGCAATCCCTCGCAGCAACGCGGCCCGCAGGTATGCGGCCGCCTCATCCAGGCGCCTGTCGTCGCCCTCGCGGGCGGAGTCCGCAGCGTCGTCGGACGCGGACGCGGCGGTGTCGGCGGTGTCGGCGTTGGCGGCGTGCGTCGCCACGACGACCGACTCCACGTGCTCGGATGCGACGATGCCGTCGAGCAGGGCGTCCACGACCGTGGGGTCGAACTGGAGCCCAGCCTGGGCGCGCATCACGACGGCCGCCTGGCGCTCGCGCAGACCCTCCCCTTCCGGCGGCGGCATACAGAGCCCCTCGTAGGCGTCGCAGGCCGCGATGATGCGTGCGCCGAGCGGTATCCGCTCACCCGCGAGCCGGTCCGGGTGACCCTGGCCGTCCCAGCGCTCGTGACTTGCGCGCACCAACACCGCCACCGGTCGTAGTGCCTGAGCCGCGCTCAGGATGCGCTCGCCGATGACCGAGTGTTGGTGGACGAACTCCACGTCGGCGCCGTCGCGAGGGCGGGCGAGCACGGCGTCTGGAATCGCCACCTTGCCGATGTCGTGCAGCTCCGCCGCCCGTGCGAGCGCGTCGAGCTGCTCGGCGCCCATGCCGAGACGCCGCCCGGTCATCAGGCAGAGGCGCGTCACCTGGGCGGAGTGCTCCTGCAACGCCGGGCGCACGGCGCGGATGATCTGCATCAACACGTCGCGCGTCTCACCGCCAGGCGGGGCGCGGGTGCCCCGCTTGTCCGCGTACATACGCTGGTCCGCGAGCTGCAGGGCGTAGTCGATCATGGTCGCCTCATGCGGAAGCAGCACGGCCCCGTAGGAGGCGCTGATCGCGAAGCGCTCGCCGCGCTCGACCAGCGCCTGAACGGCTGTCGCCAGCACGGCGCCCAGGTTGCCGTCTTCGACGGCGAGCAGCGCGCAGAACTCGTCGCCGCCGAGACGGTAGGCCGAGCCCCAGCCCGCCAGCGACGAGGCGAGCCTGCCGCCGAGGCGTTCGAGGATCGCGTCGCCGGCCTGGTGGCCGAAGGTGTCGTTGTAGCTCTTGAAGCCGTCGAGGTCGAACACGACCAGCAGCAGCGGCGCGGTCGGGCTCGCCTGCCGCAGCCGCGCTTCGAGGTCATGTGTGAGCCGGCGACGGTTGCCGAGGCCCGTCAGCGGGTCGGTCAGAACCTGCTCGCGCAGCGCTTGGTGGCCCGCGATGTCACCGGCCGCCTTTGCGGCACGCTCGGCCAGCGCGCCGAACAGCGCCAGCTCGTCCTCCAGGAAGGCACGGTCCGAGCGCACCAGCGCGATCGCACCCGAAGCTCCGACGGGATCGTGCTCGAGCCCGAAGGGCAGCGCGACGGCCCAGGCGCCGTCGCCTTCGACCATGCTGCGCCGGCCACTGGCCTGCGCGGTCGCGGCCGCCGCGCGCAGCACGTTGCGCGAACGCCTGCCGGTGCCGGTCTCGAGCGCCTGTCCACCGAGCGAAGGACCAAGCGCAAGCCGTCCCGCGTCGGCGTCCAGCGCCTCCATCGAGCCGCGCAGGACGATGTCGGCGAGCGTGCCGAGGTCGAGCCGCGCCGCCAGCGCCTCACCCAGGCGGCCGACCGCGTCCTGCAGGCGCCGTCGCTCACGCGCGAGCAGGTCGAGACGGTGCTGGCCACTCGCGATCCAGCTGTTCCGATCGCGCGAGATCAGCAGCAGCAGCGCGCACAGCGGCAGCAGCAGAAGCACGTCGCCGGGCGCGCGGCCCGCCGCCCGCGCGGCGAGCAACCCGAGCGGCGCCAGGCACGAGTCGATCGTCCAGACGAGGCCGATCACGCGCAGCTGCAGACGCGGTGCGACGCGCATGATCAGCGCCTCCCTGAAGGTGGCGGAGATGAGGTCGAGCAGGTAACCGGCGAGCAGCGCGGCGAGATAGACGAGCGCGGTGAGCAGGTCGCTGTCGTGCTCACGCCCCGCGAGCAGCAGCACGGCGGCCGGCCCGAGCACGTGCCAGGCGTCCGGCAGCGCGGAGATCAGCCGCCCCGGCCTCGCGCGCGCGGCGAGCACCTGCACCAACGTGCCGAGCGTGAGCCCGGCGGCCGCCAACAGCGGCACGGCGCCGACAGGCAGGAGCAGCAGCATCGGCACGAGCACGACGTAGGACGGGACCACGTAGCCCACGCCGAGCGGGAAGCGGACCATGCGCGAGGCCACCGCGTAGAGGACGACGAGCGAAGCGGCGAGGCCGACGTCGAGGTGGTGGGCGGCGAACGCGTACACGCCGAGCGGAATCGCACAGGCGCAGAACAGCAGCCCCGCGACGCTCTCGACCAGCAGCTCGCGGCGGCTCAGAGTCGCTCGCGAGCGACTCTTCCAGGAATCCTCGAGCAGACGCTCCACCGGACCCACGCTCGCGCCGATTCCGTTCATTGCAACCATGTTGTCGTTGCGTGGAGTCCAAAGGTTGAGCTTTCAAGGCCTCGATGGACGTTCCGACTGACACGGAAGGCCACTTCTGTCGTGCCTGGAGGACGACAAGGCCGTCGTCCTTCAAGGGCAGTCACGGTGGGCGGCTCTCAGCGCACGACAGTCAAGTGCCGGCTCGCGCTGACCGGCGTCTGGCTTCCTCCGCTCGCGACCAGCACCCCCTTGGCGAGCACCCGCAGCCCGGCGTGAGGAGCGTGGCGAAGCACACGCCGGCCACGGGGGGTCAGCTGGACGTGCGCCTTCACGCGGCCCGCGCCGGCCATACCGAGATGCAGGTGGGCGACGAGCACTGGATGTCTCGCCCCGTGCGGCTGCGCATACCAGGAGATCTCCAGGCTGCCGGCGGCCAGGGCTCGGAACGTCAACGCGTAGCCATCGTGGCCTAGGAGCGAGCCGATCCGCACGGCGGCATGACCGGTGGGCTGGCGCAGGAGCTTCGCCAGCAGCGCCTCTAGCTGCGCGACGCTGGGCAGCCTGGACGTGCTGCCCAACACGCCGCCGCCCAGTCCCTGCTGGCCGACCTGGCCACCCGGAGGAGGCGAGCCACCCGTTTTTGCTTCGGGCGCGCGTTGCACGACGATCGCCGTGTTGCGGGAGTCCGCGTAGCTCGCGCTGAGACCCCCGGCGTTGCCCGCCCTCTCCAGCAAGGCGATCGTGCCGCCGACGTCCGCGGCGGTGAGCGTGAGCGTGTCGCCCGTGCCGATCGTCGCGCAGGCTTCGCTCACTTCGCCCGCCGGACACAGGTCCCATTCGTCGAGGTAGGAGCTAGGCTCGCCGGTCCACGATGCGTGCGTGGCGGTGAGCGTTTCGCCTTCCACCGCACGGCCCGCGATCGTCGGCTCAGAAAGCGGGACCGGCGCGCCCACGACCAGCGCGGCGTCGATCCCGGCGAGCGTATGCGTCTCTTCCACGGCGAGCAGGTCGGCTTCGCCCGGCCGCGACTTGTCGTCGTAGAACTGCTCGACGTAGTCGAGCCCGCTCGTGAACGGGACTTCGAAGGAGACTTCGGTCGCCCCGTCGGCGAGACCGTCGATCTCGTAGCTGCCATCGGCGGCGGTCAGCGCGCAGCGACCGACTTCGTTCGCCGGCTGGAAGGCGCAGACTTCGATCCCGGCCAGCGGCGAGCTGTCCTTGGCGGCGACGACCGTGCCTTCGATGACACCGCCCGGGTTCATCCTGGCGTTCGTTTCGCCACGCGTCCCTTCGGCGAGCAGTTCGACCGGCTCGGCCCCTTCCCGTTCGGGCGTGCCTTCCGCGCTGCCGTCGTAGAACTCGGTCGCGTAGTTCATGCTTGCCGGCGCCGAGAACGAAAGCGCGTACAGGCCTGGAGAGAGCCCCACGAGCGAGTAGGCGCCTTCCGTGGCGCTCGTCGTCGTGCAGCGCTCGTAGAGCCCGCCCGCCAGCGGTTCGGCACAGACTTCGATGCCCGCCAGCGCTTCCGCCGTGGGCCCGGTCACGACGCCTGTGACGGTCGCGCCACCGATCAATTCCGCGTCGATCCCCGCTGTCACGGCGCCTTCGCCTACGGCGACCGGCTGAGCTTCGAGCGCGCGAGACTTACCGTCGTAGAACTGGGGAAGGAGGTCGAGGCTTCCTTCCGGCACGAAGAATTCGACCGTGTACTCGCCCGCGTCGAGACCGTCTATCTCGTAGGTGCCATCCGAGGCCGTTTCGGCGCAGCCAGCGAACAGCTCGTCTTCGAAGCCGAGTGCGCAGACTTCGATTCCCGCGACCGGTTCCTTGCTCGCACTGGCGGTGACGGTGCCCGCGATCGAGCCCGTCCCCGCGAGCGACGCCGTCCACGGAGCGTCGGCCTGCGCCGGCGCCGCCGCGAGGCCGGAAAGGGCACCGACGAGCAGCGCGAGCGACAGGCCACATAGGCATTTCGTGGCCGACGCACCAAGCCAGCGAGAGCGCGTCGGTCGCGGCGCGGATCTGCAGGTTGCGCGATCGATCAGAATCGCTACGCTACCCCGACGATCGGCCGGTGAGGCAGCGGGGGCGACGCGAGAGGGGCGTCTGAGGCACCGGTCGGGGGAAACCGAGGGACCGGGAGGGACGGGACGATGATGGCAGCGCAGTCGCAGCGAATTTCGCCCGGCGCGGACAAGCCGTCGTCGCGGTCACTGCCACTGAGCCTTCGCGCTCTCGCCGTGCTCGCCCTGGTGCTGCTCTGCGGCGGTGCGTTCGCGATCGTCAGTCCGAGCGCGTACGCCAGCGTCTACGGCCCATCCGGCGGCGGCAGCGGCGTGGGCGCTCGCGCAGCGGCCAGCCCGCTCGCCGAAACCGCTCCCAAAGTCACCAAAAACCCGGCCGGGACGACGGTCGAAGAAGGCCAGACGGCGACCTTCACCGCAACCGCCTCCGGCACCGCCCCGTTGAGCGCGCAGTGGGAAGCGTCGAGCGACGGCGGCGCCAGTTGGAGCCCCGCCGGAAGCGCGAGCGAAACCAGCTCCAGCGCGTCGATCTCGATCCCCGTCGCGAAAGCCTCCGAAAGCGGCAACCAGTACCGCGTCACGTTCTCCAACAAAGCCGGCTCGGCGACGAGCAAAACGGCGACGCTGACCGTGCACTCGCTGCCGGCGATCACCCATCAGCCGCAGAGCGTCGCGGCGGAAGCCGGGCAGAGCGCGAGCTTCGAAGCGACCGCCTCCGGCAACCCGGCGCCGACCGTGCAGTGGCAGACCTCGACCAATGGCGGCACGAGCTGGGGCAACGTCTCAGGCGCGACATCGACGACGCTCACGATCAAATCGGCGACCGCCACCAACAACGCCCAGCAGTATCGGGCGGTGTTCAAAAACATCGTCGGCCCGACGACCAGTGAAGCCGCCACATTGACCGTGCAGAGCAAGCCGGTCGTCAAAACGCAGCCCTTCAACGCCGTCACCAAGGAAGGCGAAGAAGCCAAATTCCTCTGTATCGGCTCGGGTACGCCGAACCCAGCCGAGCAGTGGGAAGTCTCGACCGACGAAGGCGTGAGCTGGAGCCCGATCTCAGGCGCCACCGCCGAATTCCTGAGCTTGCCATCGGTGACGATGGCGATGACCGGCAACGAGTACCGCGCGAGCTTCAGCAACAGCGCCGGCTCGACCACCGGCAACCCCGCGACCCTGACGGTCGACACGCCGCCCAGCATCAGCGGGCAACCGGAAAACGAGACCGTCGAAGTGGGCGAAGCGGCGCAGTTCGAAGTCGCCGCGACGGGCACGCCGACGCCGACCGTGCAGTGGGAACTCTCGACCAACGGCGGCATCAACTGGAGCCCGATCTCGGGTGCCAGCAGCGACGTCCTGAGCATCGCTTCCGCCGCCAGCGCCGAAAGCGGCCACGAGTTCCGCGCGACCTTCAAAAACGCCGTCGGCACGCAGACCAGCGAAGCCGCGACCCTGACGGTCGCGACGACCCACTTCGGCGCCGTCGCGTGGGGCAGCAACTCGATGGGTCAGCTCGGCGACGGGAATACGGAAAACCGACCGGTGCCCGGTCCTGTCAGCGGTCTGAAGTTCGTCTCCCAGGTAGCCGCCGGTGGCCGCCACAGCCTCGCGCTGCTGCTCAGCGGCACGGTCATGTCCTGGGGTTACAACGGCTTCGGCCAGCTCGGCGAGGAAGGCATCGCGACGAGCTCCACGCCGGTGCAGGTCGCCAAGGTCAGGCACGCCGTCGCGATCGCCGCCGGCGGCAACCACAGCCTCGCGCTGCTCGCCAACGGCACCGTCATGGCGTGGGGCGACAACGAAAGCGGACAGCTCGGCGACGGCACGACCGAAGAACGCGAAGTGCCGGTCGAAGTCAAAGGCCTGACGGGCGTGAAGGCGATCGCGGCGGGCGAAGAATTCAGCATGGCACTGCTCGCCAACGGTACCGTCATGGCGTGGGGCGACAACGAACTCGGCCAGCTCGGCGTCGGCGGCACCAAAAACAACCTCACCCCGAGCGCGGTGAAAGGCTTGAGCGCAGTCAAGGCGATCGCCGCGGGGAGCGAATTCGCGCTCGCGCTGCTCGAAGACGGCACCGTCGAAAGCTGGGGCAGCGACGAATCGGCGCAGCTCGCGAACACCGAACCGAAATCCTCCGGTGGTGGAGGTGGTGAAGAAGAAGAAGTGCCGGAACCCGAACCGGAAAGCTTCAGCTCGACGCCGCACCCGGTCGTCCAGCTGAGCGACGTGAAGGCGATCGCGGCGGGCAAAAACCACGCGCTCGCGCTACTCGACGGCGGCACCGTCATGGGCTGGGGCGACGACAACTTCGGCGAGGTCGGCAACGGCGTCAGCGGCGTCAAGGTGAAGCTCCCGAAACCGGTCTCCGGCCTCAGCGCGGTCAGCCAGATCGCCGCCGGCTCGCACGACAGCGTCGCGCTGCTGACCTCTGGCGCACTGATGACGTGGGGCACCGAGAAATTCGGCGTGCTCGGCAACGGCGAAACGACCGGCCTCAGCGACGTGCCCGTGGTCGTATCCGGGCTGAGCGAGGCGTTCGGCATCTCCGCGGGTGCGACGCACATGCTTGCGATCGCCGAATCGCTGCCGACGATCAGCTTCATCAGCCCCCACAGCGGCCCGCTCGCCGGCGGCACTCGAGTGACGATCAGCGGCTCCGAGCTGGGCGGCGCAACGGCGGTCAAGTTCGGCAAAACCGCCGCGGCGAGCTTCACCGTCGAATCGGAAAGCACGATCGTGGCGACGGCGCCAGCCAGCAGTAGCAGCGGCACCGTCGACGTGACGGTCACGACGGCCAGCGGCACGAGCCCGACCGGGGCCGCCGACCGCTTCGCCTACGCGGCCGCGCCGGTCATCTCCAAGGTGTCAGTCAAGGGCGGCCCCGCCAGTGGCGGCACGACCGTCACGATCACCGGCACGGGCCTCACGGGCGTCACCGAGGTCAGCTTCGGCGCAGCCGAAAGCACCCAGGTGACGGTCCACTCCCCCAGCTCGCTGACCGTCATATCGCCCGCCTCCACCGCCGGTACCGTCCACCTGACGGCCACCAGCGCCGGCGGCACGAGCGCGGCGAGCAAGGCCAAGTACAAGTACACGCCCGCGGTCGAATCGGTCAGCCCTTCGAGCGGCCCGGTGAAAGGCGGCGAAACCGTCACCGTGACCGGCTCGGGCTTCGCGCCGGGCACGAGCGAAAGCCTGTTCAAGTTCGGCAAGAAGAAGGCGACGGGCGTCGACTGCACGAGCAGCACCAGCTGCACGGTGGTCGTGCCGGCCGGCACCGTGGGCACCGTCGACGTCGGTGTCACCGTGCGTAAGGCCAAGAGCAAAGCCAACCCGCCAGTGGACCAGTACAGCTACACAGCCTAAGCCTGAGCCGAGCCGAGCAAGCGCGCCTGGGCGACCTCGACCGCGGCGGCGAGCGGCGTGATCGACGCCCGCTCGGCGTGGCGCAGGATCTCGTCCATCACGGGCTCGATCTGCTCGACCCTGTCCATCGCGAGGTCGCGGTCGTAGCCGGTCAACTCGAGCGAGACGTTGATCAGGCCACCCGAGTTGACGATGAAGTCGGGCGCGTAGAGGATGTCGCGGTCGGCCAGCGTGTCGGCGACCTCGTCGCTCGCCAGCTGGTTGTTGGCGGAGCCGCAGACGATCGCGCAGCGCAGCTCCACCGCGAGCGCGTGGTCGAGCACGCCGCCGAGCGCGCACGGCGCCAGCACGTCGACCTCGGCACGCAGCGCTTCGGCCGGTTCGAGCCACCGCGCCCCGAGCTGCGCCGCGAGCACGCTGCGTGTCGGGTCGATGTCGGACAGCACGAGCGAGGCGCCTTCGGCCGCCAACCG
>DASXER010000136.1:0-7034 GCA_036490015.1 Solirubrobacteraceae bacterium
CGGCCGCTGACCTATCCGATCGAGAAGAAGGGCAGCGCCGAGTACCACCTGATGCAGTTCCACGTCTCAGACGGCGAGCTGCTCGACGGGCTCGACCACACGCTGCGCATCACCGACGGGCTGCTGCGCTTCCGCATCATCAAGCTGAACGCGGGCACGCCCGACGCGCCCGACATGCGCGCCGGTCAGGTCCGCCGCGAGGCGCCGGCCGAGGGAACAGCCCCCGTAGCCGAGGCGCCGGCCGAGGCCGCCGCGCCAGAGGCGCCCGTAGAGGAGTCCGCGCCGGCCGCCGAGACCGTCGACGTGCCCGCCGCCGAGGCGGAGCCCGAGACCCCGCCGGCCGCTGAGGAGCAGCCCGCCGGCGAGGACGCGGCACCCGCGGCCGAGTAGCACCGGGCGAGCCGCACGGGCGTAATAAGATCGGCCTGTGGGTTGGGCCGAAGACATGAGCGAGGGACAGATCAACAGGACCGACGTCCTGCGCGCCTCGCCGCCGATGTTCGAGTCGCGCGTGCTGGACGCGCTCTCGCGCGTGCACCCGTCGGTGCCGCTGCTGATCTTCGTGCCCGCGATCGTGCTGCTCGGTGCCTGGGAGCTGTCGTTCGAGAACGCGCTCGTGCTGATCGGGCTAGCCGCCGGCGGCTACGCGATGTGGACGCTGTTCGAGTACTGGCTGCACCGCATCGTGTTCCACTTCGAGCCCGCGGACGGGCTCGGCGCGCGCTTGCACTGGATCATCCACGGCGTCCACCACGACCACCCGAACGACCCGATGCGCCTGGTGATGCCGCCGGCGGTCTCGATCCCGCTCGCCGCGGCCGTGTTCGCGGTCATCTACGCGATCTTCGGACGCGACTTCGCGCCCGGGCTCGGAGCCGGCTTCTTCGCCGGCTACCTGGCCTACGACATGATGCACTACTACCTCCACCACTTCCGCCCGCGCGGACCGCTCGGCCGGATGCTGCGCGAGCGCCACATGCGCCACCACTTCCAGGACGACACGAAGGGCTTCGGCATCAGCGCGCCCTACTGGGACGAGGTCTTTCGCACCTCTCCGCGCGCCAAGCGATCCTCGCAATGAGCGGGATTGCGGGCGCGATCGAGCGCCCTCTCTGATCCCGCGCGACGACGGCCTCTAGACTCGGGGCCTGACGCCGAGCTGAAAGGAAACAGAAGTGGCTGCCACCAACATCAACCGGGTCGTGCTGACCGGCAACCTGACCGCCGACCCCGAGCTGCGCTCGCTGCCGAGCGGCACCTCCGTCTGCAAGCTGCGCGTTGCGTGCAACACGCGCCGCAAGAACGGCAGCAGCGGCGAATGGGAGGACAAGCCCAACTACTTCGACGTGACCGTATGGGGCGCGCAGGGCGAGAACGCGGCCCGCTATCTGCAGAAGGGACGCCCCGTCGCGGTCGACGGTCGGCTCGAGTGGCGGGAGTGGGAGACCCAGGAGGGCCAGAAAAGGCAGGCAATCGATATCATTGCCGACTCGGTGCAGTTCCTGGGCTCGCGCGATGAACCCTCCGGTGGGGGCGGATTCGGCGGCGAAGGGGGCTCCAGGGGCAGCGACGTCCCCGTCAACGAAGGGGATTTCCAGACCGCACCGGTCGCCGGCGCGAGCAGCGACGACGACATTCCGTTCTAAGAAGCCACCACAGCGAGGTATCAGCTTGTTCTCCAGCTCAGCCAATCCCGTGCGTCGCCCTTCGGGCGGTGGTCGCTGATGGCCAAGGCACGCGGCCGCGGCAAGCCGGTACGCAGGCGCGACAAGCGGGGCGGCCCCGGCAGCGGCCGGCGCAAGCCCTGCCAGCACTGCCGCGACAAGGTCGAGCAGGTCGACTACAAGGACGTCGCTTCGCTGCGCAAGTTCATCTCCGAGAAGGGCAAGATCCGCTCGCGGCGCATCACCGGCTCGTGCCGGCGCCACCAGGTGCAGATCGCCCGTGCGGTCAAGCGTGCGCGTGAGCTGGCGCTGCTGCCCTACGTCAACGAGGGCGGCCGCGAGGACAGCCCCGGCGGTGGTCGCGGGCGTGACCGCGACCGCGATCGTTAGAGGCCGAGGAACAACGATGCCCGAAGCCATCCTCCTCCAAGACGTCGACACGCTCGGCGAGCAGGGCAAGGTCGTCGACGTCTCCAAGGGCTACCTGCGCAACTACCTGATGCCGCGCAAGCTGGCTCAGCCGGCGACCAAGGGCGCGGTGGAAACGATCCGCCAGCAACAGGCGGCCGCCGAGCGCCTCGCGCGCGAGGCCGTCGAGCGCGCGCAGGAGAACGTCAACCTGCTGAACCGCACGGTGCTGACGATCCCCCAGCAGGCCGGCGCCGACGGGCGCCTGTTCGGCTCGGTCACGGCGCAGGACATCGCGACCGCGATCCGCGAAGCACGCGGCCTGCGGATCGAGAAAAAGAACGTCCACCTGCCGGAGCCGATCAAGAACGTCGGCACCTACATGGTCGTCGTCGACGTGGTCGAGGGAGTGCCCGCGACCGTGAAGACGATGATCGTCGCGAAGAAATAGGTCGCGGCGCGAGGTGGCGCCAAAAGAAGCGGCGCCGTAGGCGGGCGCCGCTTCTAAAACCCATTGGAACCCGGCGGTCAGGTCCACCGGGGTACGTCTGAAACCAGCTTAGCGCCGCAAGGCGCCGCCAACAAGGGCATCGGCCGAAACGTAGGGGGCCGTGAGTTGGGCAATCGAAGCGCCTCGGTGATGGCAGGCCGCACCGTACGGCCGTTGCGCTGCCGCGCCCACCGGTGAACCGGGCCTACGGACGCTTCACGCTGCTCCAACGCCTTCCCTTCAGGCCCCGTACGCCGCCGGCACACAACGCCGGCCTCCGGTCCCTGACGGCCACCGTCGAGCGACCGGGACTCTCGAACGGTTGCTCAACGTCACTTCTCGACTATCGCGAGATAGAGATGATGAGCTGGAGGATCGCTGTGATCAACAGACCAACAGTCATGATCTCGATGACCACGTCCTCCCGCCTTTCCAATGGGTTGAACCATCACGGCAGGCATACTAGCCACGCTCTATAGGCCCAATTCGCCAGTTTGCAGAATGGGCACAATGCCGAAACGCTCCTGACACACATGGCACCGTCCGGGCGTGCAGCGAACATCTGTTCGTATGCCAATTTCGTGCCGATTTAGCGAGATGGCCGCCCGGACGCTCCGGGACCGGCATCTAGAGTGCCCATCATGGCCGTAAGCGTCGCCTCATCCCCGTCCAAAGGCGCGCCCGCCGCGACGGCGCCCGGCCTCACGCCTCCACACAACCTCGAGGCGGAGCAGTCGGTACTCGGCGCGATCCTGCTGTCCGACCGCTCGCTGTACGCGCTCGTGATCGAGGAGGGCCTGCGCCCGGAAGACTTCTACCGCGAGCGCCACGCCGTCATCTACGACGCGATGCTCGCGCTCTACAACGAAAGCGAACCGGTCGACGTGCTGACGGTCTGCGACCGCCTGCGCCAGAGCGGCAAACTCGACGGCGTCGGCGGGCGCGCGACGGTCGACGAGCTGACGGGCGTCGTGCCGGCCGCCGGCCACGCGCGCCGCTACGCGCAGATCGTGCGCGAGCACGCGCTGCTACGCCGTCTGCTGGAGACCTCCTACGCGATCCAGGAGAGCGTGCTCGGCCACGAGGCGCCGCCGCGCGAGCTCGTCGAGTACGCCGAGAAGGCGATGCTCGAGGTCGCCCGCGACGACCGCCAGCAGGACTTCCGCGGCATCGGCGAGGTGCTCGGCGAGGAGCTCGACAAGCTGCACCGCCTGTCGCTCGAAGGCACCGCCCTGACGGGCACGCCGTCGGGCTTCAAAGACCTCGACGAGATCACCGGCGGCTTCCAGCCGGGCAACCTGATCATCGTCGCCGCGCGTCCCGCGATGGGCAAGAGCGCGCTCGTCTGCAACATCGCCGAGAACGCGGCGGTGGAGTTCAAAAAGCCCGTCGCGCTGTTTTCGCTGGAGATGGCGGAGGCCGAGCTCGCGCAGCGCTTCGTCGCCTCGCAGGCGCGCATCAAGGGCGAGGAGCTGCGCAAGGGACGCGTCGCCGAGCAGCGCTGGCCGAAGATCCTCAAAGCCTCACAGGTGCTCTCCAATTCTCCCCTGTGGGTCGACGACTCCAGCGACGTCGGCCTGCTGGAGATCCGCGCCAAGGCCCGTCGTCTGCACAGCCAGTGCGAGGGCGGGCTCGGGCTGATCATCATCGACTACCTGCAGCTGATGCGCACCGACAGCCGCTACGACAGCCGCGTGACCGCCGTCGGCGAGCTGAGCCGGGGGCTGAAGATCCTCGCGCGCGAGCTTGGCGTGCCCGTGATCGCCCTCTCGCAGCTGAGTCGTGCGGTCGAGACGCGCCCCGACAAGAAGCCGCAGCTGTCGGACCTGCGCGAGTCCGGGAACCTGGAGCAGGACTCCGACCTCGTCATGTTCATCTACCGCGACGAGTACTACAACGAGGACTCCGAACGGCCCGGCGAGGCCGACCTCTTGATCGCCAAGCATCGCAACGGGGCCGTCGGCAAAGTCACGCTGACCTTCCAGAAGGAGTACCCGAAGTTCTCCAACTACGCCGGGGAGCGCTACGCCGAATGAGCGCCGACGAAGAGGAGATCTTCCTGGAGCAGTCGCCCGGCGCCGTCGCCAGCGTGCGGGTCGAGGACCGGCGCGCCAGCGCGTGCGCGCTCGGCATGTGCGACGGCAGCGGCTTTTTGATCGACGAGGAGACCAACACCGCGCGCGACTGCGGCTGCCGCCCGGCGCGCATCGCCCGCAACCAGGCGGCGCAGCTCGAGGGCCGGCTGCCGAAGCTGTTCAAGAACGTCGGCTTCGAGCGCGCGCCCGTGCCGGACATCGAGCGCGTGGCGCCCGACCAGGTCCAGCTCGTGCGCGCCTATGTGCGCGCCATCGACGCGAACATCGACGCCGGTCATGGCCTGTGGCTGACAGGTGACATAGGCACCGGCAAGACCACGTTGGCGATGATCGTCTCCAAGGCCGCGATCGAGGCGGGGCGCTCGGTCGCGATCTACTCGCTGCCGCGGCTGCTCAACGTGCTGCGCGAAGCGATGGGCTCCGGTGAGGGGCTCGTTCCGTTCCTCGATCGGCTCGCCGCGGTCGACCTGCTGCACATCGACGACCTGGGCGTCGAGAAGCAGACCGAGTGGGTGCTGGAGCAGCTGTACTCGATCGTCAACGCCCGCTACGAGGCGCAGCGGGCGATCGTCGCGACCAGCAACCTGATGCCCGACGAGCTGGCCGACCAGCTCGGCGCGCGCACCGTGTCGCGCCTGATCCAGATCTGTGGCGATCCGCACATGCTGTACGGCGACGACCGCCGCCGCCAGAGCACCGAAACGCTCGACGCCGACCGCCAGCTGCGCGAGAAAATCGCCGAACGCGAGCGGCAAAGCTCAACCGCTCCCTAAACTGCACTTCCTATGCCAGCTGTAGTGATAGTCGGCGCCCAATGGGGCGACGAGGGCAAGGGCAAGATCACCGACCTGGTGGCCGAGCACGGCGACGCCGTCGTGCGCTTCCAGGGCGGCAACAACGCCGGCCACACGATCGTGCGCGGACAGGAGGAGTGGAAGTTCCACCTGATCCCGTCCGGGATCCTCTACCCGGGCAAGCGCTGCGTGATCGGAAACGGCGTCGTGATCGACCCGCGCGTGCTGATCGAGGAGCTGGACGGCCTGCGCGCGCGCCGGGTCGACGTCAGCGGCCTGCGCATCTCCGCCAACGCGCACCTGATCATGCCCTACCACCTGCTGCTCGACTCGGCCGGCGAGGCCAAACTCGGCAGCCTGCAGATCGGCACCACCCGGCGCGGCATCGGGCCCTGCTACGCCGACAAGGCCGCGCGCCTCGGCATCCGCGTGCAGGACCTGCTCGACGAGAAGATCCTGAAGAAGAAGATCGTCGCCGCGATGGAGCCCAAGCGCCTGTCGCTGCGCCCGTTCGAGAAGGACCCCGCGCTCGACCTGCACACGATGACCGAGGAATACCTCGTCTTCGGCCATCGCCTGGAGCAGCACATCGCCGACACCTCGAAGCTGATGTGGGAGCTGCTCGACGAGGGGCGCATCGTGATCCTGGAGGGCGCCCAGGGGGCGATGCTCGACATCGACCACGGCACCTATCCGTTCGTCACCTCCTCCAACCCGCTGTCCGGCGCCGCCTGCGTCGGCAGCGGCATCGGGCCGCGTGCAATCGAGGAGGTGTGGGGGATCTCGAAGGCCTACACGACGCGCGTCGGCGCCGGCCCGTTCCCAAGCGAGCTGCACGACGAGATGGGCGAGACGATCCGCCAGCGCGGCGGCGAGTTCGGCACCACCACCGGCCGCCCGCGCCGCACCGGCTGGCTGGACCTGGTCGCGCTGCGCTACGCGGCGCGCCTGAACACGCTGACCGCGCTCGCCGTGACGAAGCTCGACGTGCTCTCGGGGCTCGACCGGATCTGCGTCTGCACGAGCTATCGCGGCGCCGACGGCGCACAGTTCGACGACTTCCCATACCACCAGACGGTGCTGCACCACACCGAAGCCGAGCTGACCGAGCTGCCGGGCTGGAAGGAGGACCTCGGCGAGTGCCGCAGCCTCTCGGACCTGCCCCAGGGCGCGCGCGAATACCTCGACTTCGTGGCTGAGCAGACGGCCACGCCGATAACGCTGATCGGCGTCGGGCCCGGCCGCGAGCAGACGATCTGGACCGACGCCGGCCGCGACACGCTGATCGGCCGCGGCGTCGAGGCGCAGACCGCGACCGCGTGAGGAGTCGCGTGCGGCCGGGTCTCTCCTAGGAACCTCCAACCGGGCTCCAAGGCGACTCCCAAACGCCCGCGCGATGCTCACCGCGATGACCACCCGTCCCGTGTCGAACATCAGCCGTCTCGCGGTGCTCGCCGGTGCGCTGATCGCTTTCAGCGGCGTCGTGGTCGTGGACCGCGCCCACGCCCAGTCCACGACCACGTACAGCACCAACTGGTCCGGCTACGCGGTGCGTGCGAGCGAGCGCTTCAGCTCCGTGTCC
>DASXER010000004.1:0-21736 GCA_036490015.1 Solirubrobacteraceae bacterium
TGCTCGGCGCCGAGCATCCGCCACAGCAGCTGACGCGCGACCGCGACGCTGACCGGCGCGGCGTTGTCAGCGATCTCGTCGGCCAGCGCGTGCGCCGCGTCGAGCAGCTCGCCTTTGGGGTGAAGGCTGCGGATCAGGCCCGCCTCGTGGCCCTCCTGCGCGGAGAAGACACGCCCGGTCGAGACCCATTCCATCGCGCGGCTGATGCCGACGACACGCGGCAGGAACCACGACGAGCAAGCCTCGGGGATGATGCCGCGGCGCGCGAAGACGAAGCCCATCTTGGCGTCCTCGGCCGCCAGGCGCACGTCCATCGGCAGCGTCATCGTCGCCCCCACGCCGACCGCCGGACCGTTGATGGCCGCGATCACCGGCTTCTTGCAGTCGAAGATGCGCAGCGTGAACTGGCCGCCGTTGTCGCGCGGCTGCTCGTCGGTCACGCCGCGCGCCGCGTAGTCGAACGTCTCGCCGCCGGCCGCCAGGTCGGCGCCGGCGCAGAAGCCGCGCCCCGCGCCGGTGACGATCACCACGCGCACCTCGTCGTCGGCGTCGATGCGGTCGAAGGCCTCGTGCAGTTCGCCCGCCATGCGCGGCGTCCAGGCGTTGAGCCTGTCGGGCCGGTTCAGCGTGACCGTGAACGTGTGCCCGTCGAGCTGAGTGGCGATGTGCGGGGCGTCGTCGTCGCTCATGCGGCGCACATCCTGTCAGAGATCGCGAGCTGTGAGCTGCGACTCATACGGGCCGCGCCCGCCGAGGCAAGCCGCGCCACAACGGGCGCCAAGCGCGAGCCCCTGCTCGATCCCCATGCCCGAGGCGAGCCCGTAGGCGAAGCCCGCCGCAAACGAATCCCCGCAGCCGTAGGCGTCGCCGATCCGCGTCGGCGCGGGCGCGGGCTCGTAGCGCTGCCCGTCGTAGCGCCCGCCGCGCTCGCCTTCGGTCTCGACCACGACGCGCGCCTCCAAGCGCACATTCGCGGCCTCGCGCTGCTCGATCTCATCGTGCGCGCTCAGCACGAGCGCGTCGAGCTCGACGCCGTGACCGAGCGCGTGACGCGCACGCGGGCTGGCCACCAAGACCCGCGACGCGGCCCGCACCGCGCGCAGCGCGTCCACGTCGCCGGCGGTGAAGTAGACGGCGTCCAGCTCCCCCAGCTCGCCCAGCTCGGCGCCGCACGGATCCGGTCGCGGCCCAAAGGTCGTGATCGTGCGCTCGCCCGCGTCGTCCACGAGCGTGACCGCACTGCGGGTCTCAACACCAGGCCGCACCTGAGCACGCACCTCGACGCCCAGTTCCCCCAGCCGCTCGACCGTGCGCCGCCCGTGCTCGTCGTCCCCCAAGGCCGTGAACAGCGTCGCCCCGCCAGCCAGGCGCGCGAGCTGGACCGCAGCCACAGCTCCACCGCCCGCCGGCTCCTCGAACGAGTCGCTCGCGTGCGCCACCGCACCCGCCACCGGAATGCGGTCGACGCGTGCGAAGCGCACCCACTCGACATGCCCGACGACGGCCACCCGCACGTCGCCTAGTCTCACACAGGACGGCCGTCTTACGATCACGCGGCGAGCCGGATGGCGGCACGAGAACCCATCCAATTAAAAGGGAGAGAGGAATGTCGCAGCAACCCAGTCCGGAGCAGATCCGGGACCTGATGCCGTTCGCCAAGCTGATCGGCATCGAGCTAGTCGAGATCGGAGATGAGTTGGTGCGCGGGCGACTCCCGTTCGCGCCCGAGCGCTGCACGAGCGGGGGCATCCTGCACGGCGGCGCGCTGATGACGCTCGCCGACAGCTGCGGTGCGGTGTGCGCGTTCCTGAACCTGCCCGAGGGCGCCGTCGGCACCGCCACGATCGAGTCCAAGACCAACTTCATGCGTGGGGTTGGGGACGGCGCCGTCACCGCCGAGGCGCGACCGCTGCACAAGGGCCGCACGACGATCGTGCTGGAGACCGAGCTGCGCCGCGACGACGGCAAGCTCGCCGCCAAGGTCACGCAGACGCAGGCCTATCACTACCCGACGTAGGATGGCTGGGATGACTGCCCCCTTGGTACTCATAGACGAGCCTGCCGCCCACGTTCGGCGCCTGACCCTCAACCGTCCCGACCAGCTCAACACGATGACCGCCGAGCTGTGCGCGGCCCTGCACGACGCGCTCGACGACATCGGGAGCGACCGTTCCTGCCGCGCCGTCGTCGTGACCGGCGCCGGTCGCGGCTTCTGCGCCGGCCTCGACCTGCACGGTTACGGCCAGGCTCCCGGCAACGACGGCAGCGACATCGCCCGTGACCGGCTCGCCAACCAGGAGCACATGTCGCGCCTGATCCTGTCTTTGCGGTCTTTGCCTCAGCCCGTGATCGCGGCCGTCAACGGCCCCGCCGCCGGCTTCGGGCTCGCTCTGGTGCTCGGCTGCGACATCCGCTACGCCGCACCCGAGGCCGTCTTCCGCGTGGCCTTCATCAACATCGGCGTGTCGAACTGCGACATGGGCACGAGCTGGCTCTTGCCACGGTTGATCGGCGCATCGCGCGCACACGAGCTGATGCTGACCGGGCGGCGCTTCTCCGCCGAGGAAGCGCTGCGCTTCGGGCTTCTGGCGGATGTGGTGGGTGACGGGAAGTTGTTGGAGCGCGCCGTTGAGGCCGGCTCCCAGATCGCCGGGCTCGCGCCATGGGGTGTGCGACTGACCAAGCAGGGCATGTGGAGCGCGCTTGAGATCTCATCCGAGCGCGCCGCGATCGAGTACGAGGACCGCCAGCAGATCATGTCCACGTTCGGCCAGGCGCCACCCGAGGCCGTCAGCGCGTTCCTGGAGAAGCGCCCGGCGGAGTTCGTCGACTGATGAGTGGTGACGGCGGCGATCTGTTCGACGTCTCGGGCAAGACCGCGCTCGTCACCGGCGGCTCGCGCGGGATCGGCTTCATGATCGCCCAGGGGCTCGTGCGGGCCGGTGCGCGCGTGGTCGTCTCCTCGCGCAAGGAGGGCGACGTGCAGGCTGCTGCTTCGCGGCTGGGCGAGGAAGGCGACTGCGTCGCTGTTGTGGGTGACGTCTCGACGCCCGAGGGCGCGCGGGGTCTGGCCGAGAAGGTTTCGGGCCACTTCGACGGTCGACTCGACGTGCTGGTGAACAACGCCGGCACGACCTGGGGCGCACCGCTAGCGGAGTTTCCGGCCAGCGGCTGGGATCGCGTCATGCACACGAACGTCGAGGGCGTCTTCCACCTGACCGTCGGGCTGCTCGACGCGCTGCGCGTCGCCGCGACGGTCGACGACCCGGCGCGCGTGATCAACATCGGCTCGATCAACGGGCTGGAGCCGCCACCGGCCGAGAGCTATAGCTACAGCGCAAGCAAGGCCGCCGTCCATATGCTCACGCGCCATCTCGCCAAGCGCCTGGCGAGCGAGCACATCACCGTCAACGCGATCGCGCCCGGGCCGTTCGAGAGCAAGATGATGGCGTTCATGCTCGACGACTCAGAGGGGCGCAAGGCGGTCGAGCAGAGCGTGCCGCTGGGGCGCATAGGGCGCCCCGACGACGCCGCCGGGCTGACCTTGTTCCTGGCCTCACGGGCGGGTGCTTACCTGACCGGCACCGTGATCCCGCTCGACGGCGGCATCACCGGCTGCGGCTGACAGGCTCTGAGTCTGGCCGCTCGCGCGGTCTGCGAACATGGCGGCGATGACCCGCTCGAACGCTTTCGAGGACGACTGCTGCGTACGCCCGCCGGCGAGGAGACGTTGCGCGCGGGCGACATCGTGCCCTTCCCGTCCGGCCCGGAGGGCGCGCACAAGCTCGCGAACGCCAGCGACAGCGTGACGCGCGCGTGCTGATGTTCTCCAGCGCCAGGGAGCCCGCGGTCGCGGTGTATCCCGACTCCAACAAGATCGGCGTCTGGCCCGGCAACGAAGCCGACAAGGTCATGCTGCACCGCCGCGACGGCGCGGTCGGCTACTACGAGGGCGAGCCGGGAGCGGGCGGGTCGTCGTCGTGAAGGACGAGGCTTTCATCGTCAACCTCGCCGACGCGCGCAGCGGCTCCCATCCGCACCGCGCGACGATTATCCAGCCCGAACCCGAGGACGATCTGTGGCCTGATCTCGGCGTGAACGTGCAGATCCTGCAACCCGGCGTGCCGAACTGCAAGTACCACTCCGAGCCCGTGCAGGAGGACTTCCTCGTGCTGCACGGCGAGTGCATCGCGATCGTCGACGGCGAGGAGCGACCGATGCGCCAGTGGGACTTCCTACACTGCCCGGCGGGCGTCGCGCATGTGTTCGTCGGCGCCGGAGACGGGCCGTGCGCGGTGCTGATGATCGGCTCACGGCGTCTTGACGAGCCGCACTACCCAGTCGACGAGGTCGCGGCCAAGTACGGCGCGTCCGTCGATGTCGCGACCGACGAGCCGGCCGAGGCGTATGCGGACTGGCGTCGAGAGCCGTGGCAGTCCGGTCCCGCCCCCTGGCCGCTCGACTAGGAAGGCTCGCGCGCGTACATCGCGTCGAGCGCCAGCCCCTCCTGCACTGACTCCCTCTCCGACGCAACCGTCCCCATGGATGCAGATTACGGGCGACGCGGTCTGCTTGCGTCAAGCTCAAGCTCGCCATGAAGACCCTCGGTGAAATGCGGCGGCTGCTGCACCAGCACGACTTCCGTCTGCTGTGGCTTTCGCAGTCGACGAGCGTGATCGGCGACCAGATCGTCACGGTCGCGCTCGCGCTGTTCGTGGTGCAGCGCACCGGCAGCGCCACCGACCTCGGTCTCGTGCTGGCCGCGCACCTGCTGCCGATGATCCTGTTCCTGCTGGTCGGCGGAGTGTGGGCCGACCGCCTGCCGCGCCAACGGCTGATGCTCGGCACGGACCTCGTGCGCTTCGCGCTGCACGGCGCGCTGGCGGTGCTGATCCTCGCCGGCCACGCGCCGATCTGGTGCGTGGCTGCGATCGAGGTCCTGTTCGGCACGGCCGAGGCCTTCTCGCGCCCGGCCGCCAACGGCCTGCTACCGCAGACCGTCGCCGAGCAGGACGTGCAGCAGGCGACCGCGATCACGACGATGTCGAACAACGTCGCCGAATTCGCCGGCCCAGCGCTCGCGACCGCGCTCGTGCTGACCGCCGGCGCGGGCTGGGCGTTCGCGGTCGACGCGGCCACCTTCCTGCTGAGCGCCGCGTTCCTCAGCCGCCTGCATCCGCGACAGCGTGCGCCGGGCTCGCTCGCGAGCGACACACCTGGTGAGCAAGACGACAAGGGCGGGAGCAAGGGCGAGGGTGAGGATGCAGATGAGCAGCCCACCGCCAGCGTCTGGCGCGACATCCGCGAGGGCGCGCGCGAGGTGCGCGAGCGTACGTGGGTGTGGGCCACGCTCGCGTCGTTCTGCGGCGGGGTGTTCTTCGGCGTCGCGCCCTGGTTCGTGCTCGGACCGCTGGTGGCACGGCAGCAGTACGGACACATCGGCGTCTACGGCGTCGTGCAGGCGGCGCTCGGCCTCGGCACGATCATCGGCTCGCTGGCGGGGCTCGGCTGGCGACCGCGCTATCCGCTGCGCGCCGCGATGCTGGCGATCATGCCGGTGTCGCTGTCGGCGATCCTGTACGCGCTCGGTGTGACGCTGGTCCTGGTCGTGCCGGCGACGGTCGCCTCCGGCTTCGGCATCGCGCTGTTCGACGTCTGGTGGCTGACCGCGCTGGCGGAGCGGATCCCGCCGCAAGCGCTCTCGCGCGTGAGCTCGTATGACTGGACCGTGTCGCTCGCGCTGCTGCCCCTCGGCTACCTCGTCGCCGGCCCGCTCGCCGCCTCGTTCGGCAGCGTCGAAGTGCTGCTGTGGGGCTCGGTCCTGTCAGCTGTGTGGTTCTTGCTCGGTCTGCTGCCGCGCGAAACGCGGATGCTGGAACGCCTGGACGACGAGCCTCCGGCGCTCCAACAGCTCGGCGAGGAGGCCGTCCACAGCATCGTGCATCACCCTTGAAGCGCCGACGCGTAGTCTTGGCCTGCGATGGATTTCCTCGTCAACCGCGACGACCTACACGAGTGCCGTCTCGACGACACGCCACGGCCGGCGATCGAGGACGGACAGGCGCTGCTGGAGGTCTCCCACTTCGGGCTGACCTCGAACAACATCACCTACGCGATGTTCGGCGTCGCGATGAGCTACTGGGACTTCTTCCCGGCACCGGACGGCTGGGGAAGAGTACCGACCTGGGGCTTCGCGACCGTCGTCGAGTCGCGCGTCGCGCAGCTCGAGCCGGGCGTGCGCGTGTACGGCTACCTGCCGCCGTCGAGCGAGCTGGTGGTGCAACCCGTGCGCGTCGGCGAGCACGGTTTCACGGACGGCTCGCCTCACCGCGCGGCGCTGCCCTCGGCCTACAACAGCTATCGCGCGACGAGCACCGACCCCGTCTACGAGGCCGATCGCGAGGAGCAGCAGATGCTGCTCAGACCGTTGTTCTTCACCTCCTACCTGCTCGACGACTTCCTCGCCGAAGCGGACATGTTCGGCGCCGAGACGGCCGTCATATCGAGCGCTTCGAGCAAGACCTCCAGCGCGCTCGCGCACCTGCTCTCGAAGCGTGAGGGCACGACCGTCGTCGGACTGACCTCCGAGCGCAGCGCGGAGTTCGTCGCCGGCCTCGGCGTCTACGACCACGTCGTGCGCTACGACGAGGGCGAGCGGCTGCCCGCGGGACGTGCCATGTACGTGGACATGGCGGGTGACGCGGCGGTGCGCGCGACGGTGCACGAGCACTACGGCGAGGACCTCGTGCACTCGGCCGTCATCGGCGCCACTCATCACGACCAGATGGGCGCCGTGCCGGATGAGCTGCCCGGCCCGCGCCCCGCGTTCTTCTTTGCACCCGACCGGGTCGTCAAGCGCATTGCCGACTGGGGCGCCGCCGGGCTGGAAGAGAAGCTCGCCGAGGCTTGGCACCCGTACGTCGCCTGGACCGACAGCTGGCTAGAGGTGGTTCGTGGCGCGGGCGGCGAGGCGCTGACCGAGGCCTACCTGGCGCTACTCGACGGGCGCATCGATCCGGCACGCGCCGACGTGCTCAGCCTGCCGCGCTGACAAGCGTCCACATCGAGAGACGATGACGGCGACGGCGCGGGAGCCAACCCGTGGCCTCTATCGCCCTGGTGTCTTTATGCGACGTCGCACGGGACTTCAACCAACGTCTTGTGCCCTGCGGAGACTGTGATCGGAGGACTTTCGCATCTCGATTCTGGCGCCAGAAGGCCTACAACTTTGTAGGTACCCGGTTCCACGTCTAGATCAAATGTCCCGCCCTTCACCACGGCTGCGCTGGCGACGACGCTACCCGAGGTGGTCTGGACCTGGATTTCCCCACCGGCCTGTTCTCCACAGGTTCCTCGGGGCCCTCCGGAGACGAGGATGTCGCCGTAGACACCTGTGCCGGGCGGCACAGGTGCGAGCTGTAGCGGCGGACACGAGGACGGCACCGTCGGTTTTGTCGTATCGGGCGGTGCGCTATGCGGAAGAACGCTCGGCCGGTCAGACGGCGCCGCATGGTGATGCTTGCGGCACTTCGCGGTGAGTCTGCGCGTACGCTCCTTTGGGTGCTGACGGCTGGGCTTGGCGCACTTCGCCTGCCTCTTCGTCTTGCTCGCAGCCAAGTAGCTCACGGAAGGAACCGCCGATAGACATCCCGCGGAGGCGGCGACCACCATCCCTATCAATGCGGTTCGTCTCATGCCCGAAGCTTCCTTTCGTGCCGCCTTAAATCCTAACATACGGATCGGCTCCAAATGATGGCTAGTTGAGCGCTACGGCTTGCCCCAAACTGCCGAGGTCCGCGCGCTGACCTTCGCCGAGACGGAAGCCGTCCACCCATCCGGTGTGCGCGTCAACTATCAGTTCGAGGGTGGTTCCCGATGGAGCCGGCTCCCCATGAGGTCGAGGCGCCGTTGGGGCCGAGAAATGACCGTGTAGCACGACGAAATCCACCGCGCCCTTGAGAAGGCTGTTGAAGCCTTCTGTCCCTTCCGCCGGCATGACCGTCTCGGGTTCGGCTGCGCTGATCGCCTTTTCAAGCGTCGTCTGGACGGCCGCAATTGACGACGGTGCCACGGCCGAGTCGCCATCGTCTCGCGCGACCGCGGTCGCAATAGCCGCGAGCACCGAACCGGAAAGAGCGGACCCAGTAGGCGCCGCGTGATTCGCCGGCACGGGACCTTCAGCTGAAGCGGATGTGAGGCTTTCACCAAACGGAGTTGGTGGCGCACCAGCAAACATCGCCGCGCCACCGTTGCCTTCACAGCTCGGGTTGCCGTTCGGGATACCAAACGCTGCCCCGGCCGCATAGTCGCCGCTACCCCCAGGATCGGCGAGGCCACTGCTCGGGTTCCAGCGGACACCGAACGTGCAGTACTTCGCGCCTTCAGGCGTTTCGCTGTAGTAGCCGCGCGGACTCGCCCAACCCGACCATGAGCCGGAGCCAAGGTTCATGCCCCATGCGTACGCCGTCCCATAGTTGTATGGCTGTACTTCGGCGGCGGTCTCGAGACCCGCTTCCTCCGAAGCGGTGTAGAGCGGGCGACCAGCTACACAAGGCTGCTCGCCACCCTCTAGCCAAGGACACCAGGTTCCATTGCCCGCGTCTTGCTCCTGCACATAAAACCAGACGCCGGGTGCCGGACCAGATTCGTAGTCGAACTCATAGTAATTTTTCGATCCCGCTGGATACTCGCCAGCGTAGAACCAGATCGGTGAAGTCGTGTGTTTGTGCGGTCCGTTTGGACCGCCGACATCACCGAGCGTGACACCGTCCTCGACCCACTCGTCTGGGCCGAACGATGCCCACGTCTCATTCTGCATCCGCCCCTGGCTTTCGTATATCGCCGCGGCGCTATCCAGAATGTCCACCCACGTGCCCTCATAGGTGTGAGTGGATTCCACAAGCGCATAGCAGTGGTTGTTCCCGCCCACCGGCTTGCAGTATGCCTGGCTCGGTGCGGCGGCCATCGCGAGTAGCGTCGAGATTACGATTCCCAGCGCCCCGACGCCGCCTGCAGTGAAGCGAGCCCGGCGGTGGATAGCGCGAGCCTGCCTAGGCGTTATGAACTCGCCGTTGCTTGCGACAGCACTCATTAGGTCCTCGTCTGATCGAATTCGATGGCCCAGCGTGGCTGGCCGGCCGAGCACTATTGACCAGATAATTGGGATTCGTCAAGATGTTGGCACAACACTTTGCCGGCGTTTCTCCGAACTCATGGACAAAGTGCAATGCCCAGCAGAGGCAGGAGCGCCCGCGGAGTTGACATAAGCGCTAGCCTCCGTCGGTGGAGAGGGCGCCTGTCACGGGCGCAAAGTCTTGGTTACGGGAGAGGGCAAGTCCACGGAGCGGGCGGCTGGGGCCGGCGACGCGATCGAGAGGCGATCGATGCGTCGCCGGCCCCGTGGCCGGCCTTGGCGGACCCACTGTCCGAGCGTCCCTGCTCCGGGCGTCCGTGCTAGATGGTCGGTTCCACGACCATCTAGGTCCGCTTGCCGTCTGTGGCAGCCCGCGCGGGCTGCTTCTTGGGCTTGGTGACGGTCAGCGTGACGGCGGCTGTGCCGGCGCCGCTCTCCGCGCCCTCGCCGGCCCACTGCGCGACGAACACGGTGCTCGTGCGGATGCCGGCGATCTTCGTCGCGAACGCCCCACTCGAACTGGCCGTGACCGTACGCCGGTGCCAGGCCCCACCGCTAGCCGCGCGGTAGGCGACTTCGATCGCCTCGCCGCCCTGCGCGGGGTTCAGCCGCCCGCTCAAGGAGACCGTGCCGTCCGCCCTCTTGAGCTTCGCGGCGCTCAGCGTCCGTGCTCCCACGACCGTCAGGCTGAGACTCGAAGGCGTCGGGCTGAGACCGCTGTCGCGCGTCTCGAACAGGCCGCCGGCCGAGCCCGCCCCGGATGCGTAGGCGACGCTGCCACCGTCGGTCAGATATTCGACGTTGCGCGGCATCGCCTCGGGCGTCCAGCTGCGACCCGCGTCGGCGGTGTGCAACAGGACGGTGCAGGCTCCGCAGCCGCCGCGCGCTACGAGCACATATCCCTCGCTCGGGCTGGCGAAGGCGATCGCTCCCAGCACCGTGCTGGCGACAGCCGGCATCTCTTGCCAGTGCCGACCCGCGTCGGCGGTGTGGAACAGGCGATGAGCCGCAACCGCGTAGCCGTTGCTCGCGGAGACGAAGTCGAGCGCTTCGACCGCCTCATGCGGGAACGGGACCGGCACCCAGCTCCAGCTCGCACCGCCATCTGAGGACTCGACGATCGCGTCGCGGCCGTATGCGACCACGGCGCCGCCTCCCTGCTCGGTGGCGTCGAGTTCGAGCGCAGAGACCGCACGCTTGACGGCGCGACGGTGGCGATGACCGACGACGAGCTGCTGGCCGACGGCGGTGAAGCTCGCGCCGGAGTCGGTACTACGGCGAATGCCGAACCGGCCGACCAGCAGCACGGTGCTGGGACTCGGCGCGAGCAGCGCCGCGGGCACCGGGCCGCCCGCGCTCAGGATCGACCAGCTGAGCCCGGCTGAGGGTGAGCGGTAGAGCACGCCGGCTTCGCTGACCGCGTAGCCGACGCTCGTCGTCGGGAAGGCGACGTCGAGCATGTTCGCGGCCGTCGGCACGCGCAACAGCGACCACGATTCGCCGCCGTTCGTGCTGGCCAGCAGCTGCCCCGCGGCGGCCGGCGCGTACGCGTCGAGCGCGGATTGCCCGAGGCGCAGCGGCCCGCGCGGGCTGACCCCAAGCGTGCTCGACACCTGCGTCGGGAAGCTCTTGCCGCCATCGGCGGAGAGCACCGTCGCCCCGCCGAGACCGACGGCGACGGCCGTCGAGCCCGAGGAGAAGGCGACCGCCGTGAGCCCGACCGTCGAGGGCGAGATCAGTGCCGCCGTGGCACCGCCGTCTTCGGTGCGCAGCAGCGCGCCGCTGGCAGCGCCGCCGCTGGCGGTGGTCGTCATCAGGCAGTGCATCGCGTCGCTGCAGGAGATCGCGCTCAGCCCAGGCAGAGCGGCAGGCGGCGCGAGCGTGAGCGTGAGCGGCATCGCGGTCCATGTCGAGCCGGCGTCGGTGCTCGCGAGCATCGTGCCGGCGGCGCCGACCGCGTAGGCGGTCGTCGGGTTGACGAAGATCACGTCGGACAGCGACTGGCTCGCGCTCGCGACCTTGGTCCAGGACCCGGCCCCGTCGGTCGTGCGGTAGATCGCGCCGGCACCGTCGACCTCCAACCCGAGCGTCGCCGAGGCGAACGCGATCGGGCCAGCAACGGCGCCCGCTAGCGGCACCGCGGTGCGTGGCACGACCGTCTGGCCACCGTCGTTCGTGAGCGAGATGGTTCCGTCGGCCTGCTCGACGAAGCCGACGCTCGGGCTCAGGAACGAGAACGAGGCGATCGGGCTCGCGCAGTGCGCTTCCGATTCGTTCACGGGCAGACGCTGGAAGCTCGCGCCCGCGTCGCTCGACATGCGCAGCGTGCAGCCGCCGCCCACGACCACGACGCCCGCTTCCAGCTCCTGGACGAGGTCGAGGTTGGCGCTCGTGCCGCTCGCCAGCCCGACCCATTCGGCGCCGCTGTCGTCGGAGCGCAGCACCGTGCCGTCGGCCCCCACCGCGTAGCCGCGTGCGCCTTGGAAGGCGAGCCCGGCGAGGCTTTCCCCCTGCGGCAGCGGGTCGCTCCAGGCCCAGCCCGAGCGCCCGGCCGACACCGGCGCCGCAACGGCCACAGGCACGGTCACAGCCTGCACAGACACCAACACCAACACCGACACCAACGCCACGGCGGCACGGACAAAGGCGCGCGCCAATCCGGGCGTGCGCGTGCCAAATCGATGAGATCGAGTCTCCACGAAGCCCCCTTTTCGCTGTCCTTAGCGTTCGATCGGCCCGCCGCCTCGACCCTCGTGGGTTCTGCCAGCCGAAATGTTTGCTGCTCTAACAACCGGAGACGGCAAAGGTTGCTCCATCCGCCTCGACGGCATGAGAGGATTGCGAGCGGCCCGGCACCGACCGGGGAGCCACGCGAACAGACCAGCGGAGGAAAGCGAGAGATGCCCGACATCGAGTTCCCTACAAGCGCCGGCACGACGCCCGGATATCTGGCCGTACCCGATGGCGGCAGCGGCCCCGCGACGATCGTCCTGCAGGAGTGGTGGGGGCTCGAGTCGCACATCCGCTCGATTTGCGACCGCTTCGCGGCAGAAGGTTTCTTCGCGCTGGCTCCCGACCTCTACCGCGGCGAGACGACCACCCAGCCGAGCGAGGCCGAACAGAAGATGATGGCCCTGCAGATGGACCAGGTCGAGCAGGACATGTGCGGCGCGGCCGAGTACCTCAAGGCACAGCCGGGCGTCACCGGCCCGGGCGTCGGCTCGGTCGGGTTCTGCCTCGGCGGCGGCCTGTCGGTGTGGGCGGCCGCCAACTGCCCGGCGATCGACGCGGCGGTCACCTACTACTACGTGATGCCGCACGGCAAGCCCGACTTCTCAAAGATCGGCGGGCCGGTGCTGGGACACTTCGGCACGAACGACGAATTCGTGCCCGTCGAGGCCGCCAAGGAGCTGGAAGGCGAGCTGAAGCAGGCGGGCGTCGAGACGGACTTCGAGTTCTACGAGGGCGCCGGACACGCCTTCTTCAACGACACGGATCGTCTGGGCACCTACAACGCTCAGGACGCCCAAGCCTCCTGGGAGAGGACGGTGGGCTTCCTGCGCACCGCCCTGAGCTCCTAGCGCCATAGCCACTCCGGATCCCAGGCACACGAGCTTCAAACGGCTCGTGCTGATGCTCCTCGTCGCAGCCACGGCCGTCGCCGTGCTGACTACGCGTCCCCATCCGGCGAGCGACACGGCCACGGCGGCTGCGCTGGAGAAGCAGCGCGCGGCGGCCAGCACCACTCACGCGCAGCCGCCGGCCACGCGCCGACGCAGCGCCGGCAAGCGCCACGGCGCGCGCGTACGCAGCGGCCCCGGCGCCCTGCCCCGCAACCGCGCCCAAGCAAAGGCCCGCGCGCACCGAGCGCAGGCGAGCGCCAGCTGGTCGACGCCGGCGACGCTCAGCGCCTGCCCTGGACGCTGGCCGAACGTGGTCTTCCCGAGCGACAAGCCGAGCGAGCGCACGGGCCCGGGCGCGATCGTCTTCAACGACGGCGCCAGCTGTGCGGGCGGTGCCGGCGCACGGGTCGCCGCGCTCGGCGCCGAGGAGCAACCGCTGGCGCCGGCCAAGCCGCACGAAGCGGGCGGCAACGCCGCGATCTCCGTGCAGGGACCGTTGCTCAGCACCTCAGGTCCGCACGGGCAGATCGTGATCGCGGGCCTGCAGCCTGGAAGCTCCGGCGAAGGGCTGATCGTGCAGGGCACGGCCGGAGGCCCGTTCACACGCCTGACGAGCAAGGTGGAGCTGAGCCGCCCGTTCGCGCTGTCGACCGCTTACCTGGGTGACGCGGCGGTCGCGATGCCGGACGCTGGCCACGGCCCGCTCGTGCAGGTCGAGCGCTTCTTCGCCAACCGGCTAGGCGCCGCACGCGGGGGCAAGAGCCAGGGCCCGCAGAAGGCCGGCGGGCAGATCCGCGATCTGACGGTCGCGATGGACTTCCGCAGCGACGCGCTCGCGGCGTGGGTGCAGGGCACGAGCGTGTATGCCCAGGACATGCCCTCCTCGGGCGTGCGCCATCCGGTGCAGCGAATCGGCGCGGCCGGCCCCGGCACGACTCTCACGGCGCTGCTGAGCGACGACAACCGCGGCATGGTCGTGTGGCAGGAAACGAGCTCCAAGCACACGAGCGTGCGCTTCGACTACTCCGGCGGCGGCGTCACGTTCGGCCCCGCGACCGTGCTCGAAAGCTACGCCAACCCGGACGGCCTGCAGATCCCGCCGACGACGCCGCGGCTGATCCGGCTCAGCTCCGAGAGCGTGATGATGGCCTGGGCGGGCGTCGCCAATGGCCACTGGGTCGTGCGCACGGCGGCGGTCGACCAGAACGGCATCGGCACGCCAAGGACGATCGCCGCGCCGGAAGGCGATGCGCTGCTAGCCGACCTCGAGCCCGGACCGCACGGCGAGGCGATGCTGCTGTTCAGCGAGCCCCAGCCGAGCCTCGCCGGCAAGCCCGACGCGAACCGTCAGGCGCTGCTCACCGCGCGCGGCGTGGATGTCGCGCCAGACAGCACGAGCTTCGCCGAAGCGCAGCTGGTCGCGCCACCCGGACCGGTGCAGGGAGCCTCTATCGGCATCGACCCGGACAACGACGACGCGGTCGTCACCTGGGAGGGCGAGGCTGGCTCGATCGAGTACTCGGTGCGCGCCTCGGGCTGAGCCCGCACCGCGTTCGGTCGCCGCTTTAGGGGAGTATGCCGCCTGGATGGACCGCGACTACGAGCTGCAGACCCACCAGGCGGAGGACCGCCACTGGTGGTATCGAGGACGCCGCACGGTGCTGGAGAAGGTGCTTTCGAGCCTCGACCTCCCGAGCCCCGCGCGCATACTCGACGCGGGGTGCGGCAGTGGGCGCAACATGGTGGAGCTGGCCCCGCGCGGCCAGGTGACGGGCGTCGAGCTGTCTGAGACCTCGATCGCGCTGGCGCGCGAGCGCGGCGCGGGCGAGGTCGTCGCCGGCTCGATCATGGAGATGCCGTTCGCGGACGCGAGCTTCGACCTGGCGGTCAGCCTGGACGTGATCGAGCATCTCGACGACGACCTCGGCGCGCTGCGCGAGCTGCGTCGCACGGTCGCCCCCGGCGGCTCGCTGCTGATCACGGTGCCGGCATACCAATGGCTTTGGAGCGGTCATGACGTGGTCAACCACCACCACCGCCGCTACACGCGTCGTTCGCTGCAACTCGTGGCCGAGCAGGCTGGCTGGCGCCAGGTGCGCACGACCTACTTCAACTCGCTGCTCTTGCCGGTGGCGATCCTCTTGCGCGTGCTCGAGCGGGTCAACACGAAAACGACCGAGTCGAGCCTCGACCTGTGGGTTCCACCAACTCCCGTGAACTGGGCCCTGGAGCGCCCGCTGGGACTGGAGGCGGCGCTGATCGACCGCGGCGGTCGCATCCCGGCCGGGTTGTCGCTGCTCGCCGTCTTCCGCTGACACGCGCCGCGCGGAAGGGTTTTTAGGTAGGCCCCTCCGGGGCCAGGAGTGTTTCGCTGGTCTCGTTATGAGGGTCAGCGCCGGCGAGAGACGGGTGCGTGCGGAACGTCCAGGCGCGGTTGGCGAAGAACGTCGTGACGGTCACGATCACGGTCGCGAACGCTTGCGAGACGAGCTTGTCGAGGCTCGCGTCGTGCACGAACAGGTACAACAGCGCCTCGTTGAGCCCGAGCCCGCACCCTTGCACCACGCCCCAGCGCACGGGTGTGAGCGAGTCGCCGACGTGCTCGCGGAACGTCCAGCGACGGTTGAGCAGGAAGCCGTTGACGGCGCCGACGACGAAGCCGATCGCCGAAGCGGCCAGGTACCAGACGCCGAACGCCTTCAAGAGCAGCGTGTAGACGGCGAACGTGATCAGCGTGTTCGAGACCCCGACGAGCCCGAACTTGACGAACTGGATGAAGACGGGCGCACGCTGGGCGAGCGCTCCCAGCGCTACCCTGGTGGTTGCTCGATCGCGTTCTTCAGCGTCGTTGACGTTCATCCATAGACAGGATGAAGGATAAATTGAGCGTCGGCTTAAGGCCCGGTCGGAAGATCGAGTCTGCGCGGCGCCCCCTGACCCGCCGCCGAGTGACGATAGATGTCCGATAAACCACCCCGCACCCCCACCCTGCTGAGTGTGGTGGCCCCGGTCTACGACGAGGAGCTGCTCGTCGAGCAGTTCGTGGCGCGCGCCACGGCCGCGGTCGCCGACTTCGATTTCGAGCTGGTGCTCGTCAACGACGGCAGCTCCGACCGCACGCCAGAACTTCTGGATGCCATAGCGGCATCCGACCCCAGAGTGCGGGTCGTGCACCTGTCGCGCAACTTCGGCCACCAGGCCGCGCTGACGGCCGGCTTGGAGCACGCCGTCGGCGACGTGGTGGCGATGATCGACGCCGACCTGCAGGACCCGCCGGAGCTGATCCCGGACATGATCGCCCAGTGGAGCCAGGGGGCCGACGTGGTCTATGCCGTGCGCAAGCAGCGCGACGGCGAGACGGCCTTCAAGCTCGCCACCGCCTCCTGGTTCTACAAGCTGTTCGACAAGCTCGCCCAGGTCGACCTGGAGCCGAACTCGGGCGACTTCCGCCTGCTCGACCGGCGCGCGCTGAACGCGCTGCTGGCGATGACCGAGCGCTCGCGCTTCCTGCGCGGGATGACCGTCTGGGTCGGCTTCACGCAGACCGCGGTCTCCTACCAGCGCGACGCGCGTCACGCCGGCGAGACGAAGTACACGCTGCGCAAGATGCTGCGCTTCTCGCTCGACGCGATCGCGTCCTTCTCGCACGTGCCACTGCAGCTGGCGACGTACGTCGGCATCGCCTCGGCGAGCCTCGCCTTCATCGCGATCCCAGTCGTGATCGTGCTGCGCATCGCCGACTCCTACCTGCCGGGCTTCAGCTCGATCACGATCGCGATCCTGCTGCTCGGCGGCATCCAGCTGATCGCGCTCGGCGTGATCGGCGAGTACGTCGGGCGGATCTACGACGAGGTCAAGCACCGCCCGCTGTACATCGTGCGCGAAGAGTTGAACCGGCCCTCTTCGAGCGCGCGAGCGGCCGTCGTGCCGCCGGCGCGCGCGGGCCTGCCGGCGCGCGAGCGCGAGCCGATCGTGAACGCCCCGCGCCAGTCCTAGGGCAGCGCGTCGAGCAGCGCCGCCAACTCCGCGCGGCTGTATCCGCTGGCGCGCGCGAGGTCCAGCAGCTCCGTCGCCCGCTCTAGCAGGATCCCGCGCTGCGGCGTCCCGGTGACGCGGATGCCGTGCCCGCGGCGCAGTTCGAGCAGCCCCTCGTCGCGCAGCATCCTGAGCGCGCGCAGCACGGTGTTCGTGTTGACGCCCATCACGGCGGCCAGGTGACGTGCCGGGGGGAGGCGCTCGCCGGGCGCCGCCTCGCCTTCGGCGATCGCGCGGCGGATCTGCGCCGCGACCTGGTCGTGCAGGAAGCCGGGCGAGTCGCGGTCGATCTTGACAGCGATCATTGTGCTAGTCATAGTAGTTCAATGTCTCCAGCGCTGCTGCGCCCGCCCGAGGCCGGCGTGATCGAGGAAGCGCGCGTGCGCCAGCGCCGCCAGCGGGGAGCCGCGGCCCTGATCGCACTTGCCCTGATCGTCGGCTCGCTCGCCTTCTATGTCGCCACGCGGCACGACGGCAGCCACCGTGGCACCGGTGCGACCGCGCCCACCGCCGGTCAGGCTTTTGCCACGACGCCGTACATGGGCGTCGCGTGCGGCGTGCCGAACTGGATCGGCTGCGACCGCGTCGGCCTGTCGGTGACGCTCAGACGCCCGGCGCGGTCCGTCAACGCCACAGTGGCAGGCAGTAGCTTCGCGCTCCGGGACCCACGGTGGAGCGGACCGACGCACGACGGACGGCGACGCACGTTCGCCGGCTTCCTGCAGCCGGCTGGGCTCGTCGGTCGGCTGGGCGTAAAGCCGCTACCCGGACAGCGCTGGCTCGGAGCGGGCACACCGGAACCACTCGTCACGTTCACGATCGCCTACGGCTCCGCCAGGCGGGAGACGGTCCGCGCCCGTGTTCCGTTGATGGCCGGCTGGGGCTGAGCACACTTCGCCAACCTTTCGATTCCCGAGCGCTACGTCGGCGCGCGCCCTGTGTTCTGATCTTGCGATGGATGGGATTCGCCGTGTGTTTCTCGGCGCGCTGCTGCTCCTAGCACTCGGAGCCGGTGCGGGCTCGGCCTCGGCCGCCGCCTGCGCCGGCTCCGGGGAAGCGCCCTGTCCGTACAGCGCGGCATCGGCCTTCGGGCAGCGTGCGGAAGGCGTGCTGCGCTTCCCCGAGGCGGTCGCCGTCGACACGCAGGGCGACGTGTACGTCGCCGACCAACTCAGCTTCGTGGTGCAGAAGTTCAGCGCCGCCGGGGCGTTCGAGGGGCAGTGGGGCTCCTATGGCGGCGGGCACGGCCAGTTCGGGCCGATCGGCGGCATCGCGACCGACGCCGCCGGCGACGTCTACGTGGTCGACTCCGAACACGACCGGATCGAGAAGTTCGACGCGAACGGCAACTTTCTTCTCGCCTGGGGTCGCGCCGGCAGCGGCCTCGGACAGTTCCACTTCGGCTCCTCGCAGGACTTCACGAAGCCCCCCGGAGGCGGCATCGCCATCAGCGGCGATTACGTGTACGTGGCCGATTCGGGCAACAACCGCATTCAGCGCTTCAATCCGCAGGGCGGCGAAGCCATGGCCTGGGGAAGCAAGGGCAGCGCGCCCGGGCAGTTCATCTATCCGCGCGGCGTCGCCGCCAACGCCGAAGAGGTCGTCGTGGCCGACAACGACAACCACCGCCTTGAGCTGTTCACGCCCGAAGGCGCCTACGTCAACGAGGTCGGCACGGCGGGCGCCGGCGTGGGCCAGTTCTCCTTTCCCTACGGCATCGCGCTGGACGCGGCCGGGAACATCTACGTCGCCGACGACACCAACCACCGCGTCGCGAAGTTGAGCTCGCTGCTCCAGTTTCTCGGCGTCTGGGGCGGCTTCGGCTCGAAACCCGGCCAGCTCGCGTTCCCGCGCGCGATCGCGAGCGACCCGGCCGGCGACACCTACGTCGCGGACACGGCCAACGACCGCATCGAGGTCTACAACCCGGAAGGCGCCTATCTGCGCACGATCGGCATCTCGGCGCGCGGGCCGGGCGAGCTGACCGCCCCGCGTGGCGTCGCCGTCGACCCCACGGGGCGCGTACTGGTCTCCGACACCGTCGGCAACCGGGTCGAGTCGTTCGCCACCGACGGCGCATTTTTGGGTCAGTGGACGTTCGCCGGGCCCGGCGTGCGCGGCTTCCGCGCGCCGGCGTCGTTGGCCGTCGACCCGAAGGGTCCCGTGTTCGTCGCCGACCGCGGCAACGAACGCGTCGTGCGCCTGTGGGGCGACGGGACGCCGCTGCAGGAACTCGGCGGGCCGTCGGCGCTCGGCGGCGCCCAGATGAGCGGCGCCTTCTCGGTCGCGGTCTCGCCCGCCAACGAGGAGACCTACGTCGCCGACGCGGCCCACAACCGCATCCTCGTGTACGGACCCGAAGGCAAGCTGCGCGCGAAGTGGGGCGCGAACGGCGGCGACGGCACGGCCGGTAGCGGCCGCGGCGCCTTCGACCATCCGCAGGCGGTGGCGATCGACGCGGCCGGCGACGCCTACGTGGCGGACACGGCCAACAACCGTATCGTGGAGCTGTCGCCGACCGGCGAAACGATCGGCGAATGGGGCCAGCGCGGCACCGCCAACGGCCGCTTCCGCTCCCCAACCGGGATCGCCGTGGACGCCGAGGGCAACGTGTACGTGGTGGACAGCGAAAACAACCGCATCCAGGTCTTCTCACGCGAGGGACACTTCCTCGCCAAGTGGGGCAACCGCGGCATCGGCCTCGGCCAGTTCTCCTTCCCGACCGCGATCGCGATCGGCTGCGAAGGCGCCGCCTACGTGGCCGACACGCTGGGCAACCGCATCGAGCGCTTCCAGCTCTCCTCCAGCGCCGGCGGCGGTTGCGAGGCGACGGGCACGTGGCCGCCGCCGCTGGACGTGGCGCCGGTGCTGAGCGTGAAGCTCCCGCGCGCCACCGGCATCCTCGCGCGCCGGGGTCTCGCGCTGTCGGTCAGCTGCCAGCGCGGCTGCCGCGTCCTCGTCACCGCCACGCTCACGCCGATCTCCGGACGCCACCGGCGCGCCGTCAAGCTGCTCGCCTCCGCCCGCGCCCTGCCGGTGACGCTCGCGGGACACGTACGGCTGCGTGTGAGCGCCCACGCGTTGAGCACGCTGCGACGTGAGCTGGGCCGCCGACGTGAGATGACGGCCCGCGTGACGATCGTCGCCGAAGGCCCGACCGGCAGGCGCACGACGCTGCGCCGTGGCTATCTCGTGAGGCGTTAGAAGTCCTCGCGAGGCGCCAGCCCCGATAATGGGCGCATGAGCGAGCCGACCGACGAGTCCCCCGCCGTGGGGCACCGCCAGGAGCGCATCAGGATCGAGACCCCGCGCCACCGCATCGAGGGCTCGCTGACGCTCGCCCGCGACGGATATCGCAGCCGCGTCTCCGACGTGCTGAACGCCTCCGAGCGCGACTTCATCACGCTGACCGACGTCACGGTCGCCCCGTTGGAGGGCGGCCCCGTCGAATTGCACTCTTACCTGAGCTTGGCTCGCCGCCACATCGTCTTCGCCGTCTCGGCCGAGGCCGTCAGCGGCGACGACGACCCACTGAAAGGATGAGGAGAAGATGGCCACCGTCCGCGAGGTGACGCTCGACGTCCTGCGAGCGCACGACATGACGACGATCTTCGGCAACCCCGGCTCGACCGAGCTGCCGATGCTGGCCGACTTCCCGTCCGACTTCACCTATTACCTGGGCTTGCAGGAGCTGGTCGTGATGGGCATGGCCGACGGCTACGCGCAGGCCAGCGGCCGCACGACGCACGTCAACCTGCACACCGCCCCGGGCGTCGGCAACGCCGTCGGCGGCATCTACAACGCGCAGGCCAACCACGCGCCGCTCTTGATCACCGCCGGCCAGCAGGTGCGTGCGCAGATCGGCATGGAGGCCAACCTGACGAACCGCGACGCCGTCTACGGGCCGCAGCCGTACGTGAAGTGGAGCAACGAACCTTCACGCGCGGTCGACGTGCCGGCGGCGATCGCGCGCGCGATCCACCACGCTTCGCTGCCGCCGAAGGGCCCAGCGTTCGTCTCGATCCCGATGGACGACTGGCACGCCGAGGCCGACTCCGCGGTCGCCGAGCACACGCTGGCGCGTAAAGTCGACGGCCGCGCGACGCCGAACCGCGAGCAGCTAGCGAAACTTGCCGAACGCCTCAAAGCGGCAGCCAACCCGGTGCTCGTGGCCGGCCCGGACATCGACGCCAGCGGCGGCTGGGAGGACGCGGTCGCGCTGGCCGAGCGCCAGCGTCTATCGGTGTGGGCGACGCCGGCCACCGGCGGCGGACGGCTCGGCTTTCCCGAGTCGCACCCGCAGTTCGTCGGCGTGCTGCCGCCCGCGATCGGCGCCGTCGGCGAGACCCTGAAGCCGTACGACCTCGTGCTCGTCGTCGGCTCCTCGGTGTTCCCCTACTACCCCTACATCCCCGGCGAACTGCTCGGTCCGGACACGAAGCTCGTGCAGATCACCTCCGACCACAACGAGGCCGCGCGCGCGCCGATGGGCGAGGCGATCGTCGGCGACGTCGCGCTGGCGCTGCGAGAGCTGCTGCTGCTCGCCGGCGAGTCTCTTCGTGAGGCGCCTACGCCGCGCCCCGAGCCGGGCGAGCCGGCAGAGGTCGAGCCGATGAGCGGCTCGACCGCCATGCAGGCGCTCGCGAACGCCTGGCACAAGGACGGCATCGCGGTCGTGGAGACGCCGTCGAGCACGGTCGCGCTGCGCAACCGCCTGCGCCTGTCGAAGCCCGGCAGCTATTACTTCAGCTCCAGCGGCGGGCTCGGCTTCGGCATCTCGGCGGCCGTTGGTGTGCAACTGGCCCAGCCTTCGAGGCCGGTCGTGTGCGTGCTCGGCGAGGGCTCGGCGCAGTACGGCATCACGGCGTTGTGGAGCGCGGCCGCCTACAAAGTCCCGGTCACGTTCCTCGTGCTGCGCAACGAGGAGTACATGATCCTCAAGTGG
>DASXER010000009.1:0-21646 GCA_036490015.1 Solirubrobacteraceae bacterium
TGGAACCGCCGCCACAACGTCAGCCCGCACGAGCGTGTCGGGACGTCTGGCATCCCCGGCATGTTCATCTCCGCGCTGTCCGCGCCGATCTACGTCTCGTCGCTGATCTGCGCCGTCCTGCGCCGTCAGCGTGGCTTCGTGGTCACGTCGAAGGGCCTCTCGAAGGAGGCCGACACGCTGATGACCTTCCGCACGCACCTGCTGTGGGCGGCCGTGCTGATGGTGCCGATCGGGCTGTCGGTGTGGGAGGGCAATACGGACGCGTGGATGTACCTGTGGTCGGCGCTGGGGCTCTTGGTCTGTCTGCTGCCGATCGTCATCTGGCGCTTCGAACCGCGTTCGACCGCCGGACCGCGTACGCAGCGCCGCGCCGCGCCCGCTGCTGAGCCCGCGCCCGAACGGGCGACCCCGCTCGAAGGTGGCATGGAGGCGGCATGAGGGGCAGCGCCAGCAAGCGGGAGAAACTGGTCCGGCGGCTGCTCATGGTGGGGATCGTGGCGGTGCTGGCGTTCTCGAACGCGCCGACCGTCTTCTCGCTCGCGAGCAGCGCTTACCACGACTACGAAATCAACCAGCAGAGCTACAAGGAAAACAAAGGCCACTGGTCGGTCCTCCCCGTCCCGAGCAAGTTCCAGGTCAATGCCGTCCACGCGGCGCTGCTGTACACCGGCAAGGTCCTGATCATCGCCGGCTCGGGCAACGACGAAGCCGACTTCAAGGCCGGCACGTTCAAGTCGATCGTGTGGAACCCGACGAACAACGAATTCAAGGAGATCCCGACGCCGAGCGACATGTTCTGTGGCGGACACTTCGAGCTTCCCGACGGCAAGCTCCTGATCGCCGGCGGGACCAAGCGCTACGAGGTGCTCGCGTCGCAGGTGAAGCGCGCGGCCGGCGTGATGACGATCCGCAACGAATCGACCGACGGCGAACCAGCTCACTTCCCGAAGGGTACGATGCTGACCTCGACCGAAGGCATCCAGTACCGCACGACCGAAGAAGTGACCGTCGACCCGGCGACAAAGCAGGTCGGAGCCGACGGGCAGGACGAAACGGTTCCGACAAACGCCGAAGTGTGGGTCGAAGCGGTCGAGGAGGGGCGCGGCTCACTGGTCGAAAAATCGACGCGGTTCGTGATCGAAGGCGTCAGCGGCGAGCAGTCGGAAACCCTGTTCGGCGTCGCCGTCGCGCTGACGATGGAAAAACAGAATTTCTGGGGCACGAACAAGTCCTGGCTGTTCAACCCCGCGACGGAAAGCTACGAACGGGTCAATGACCTTCAGTTCGCGCGCTGGTATCCGACGCTCGTGGGCCTCAAGGACGGGCGCGTGCTGGCGGTGTCGGGCCTCGACAAGTACGGGCGCCTCAGCGACGGGCAGACGGAAGCCTTCTCGCCCGCGACGAACAAATGGGAACCCGAACCGAAACTGAACCGGGTCCTGCCGACCTACCCCGCGTTGCTCTTGATGAATGACGGGAACCTCTTCTTCACGGGTGGCAACGCCGGCTACGGTTCCGCCAAGCTCGGGACCGAAACCGGCATCTGGAACACGACCGACAACAGCTTCAAAGAAGTCCCGGGGCTCAAGGACCCCGAAGAGACCGAGACGAGCGGCAGCGTGCTGTTGCCGCCCGCGCAAGCGCAGAAGGTCATGATGATCGGCGGAGGTGGCGTCGGCTCCTCGGAAAAGTCGACCAGTCGAACGGCGATCATCGATCTGCTCAAGCCCAACCCCGAATGGGAAGACGGGCCAAGCCTGGCTCAGCCCACGCGCTACCCGATCGCCGTCATCACGCCCGACAACACGGTGATCATCACCGGCGGCTCGCGCTACTACCGGGGCAACCACGGCAGCGACATCCTCGAATGCCACGTCTACAACCCGCAGACCAACAAGCTGACGTCGCTCGCCAGCCCGACGGTCGGGCGCAACTACCACTCCGAGGGCCTGCTGCTGCCCGATGGGCGCATCATCACGCTCGGCGGCAACCCGTTGTACTCACACGCCAACGACACCGGCCCGAACTCGTTCGAGAAACGGATCGAGATCTACACGCCGCCGTACCTCTACCACGGCAAGCGCCCCGAGATCACGGGTGGGCCGCAGGAGCTGACGCGCGGCTCGAACTACGCCTTCGAAACTCCGAACTCCTCCGAAATCCGCACCGCAAACCTGCTGCGCCCCGGCTCCTACACACACGTCACCGACGTCGAGCAGCGCTCCGTCGCGCTGAACATGGCCGTCGATCCGGCGAAGAAGCAGATTGTCGTGACGATTCCCTCGAGCGACGGCATCGTGCCGCCCGGCTGGTACATGCTGTTCGTCACCAATCGGCAGGCGACCCCTTCGATCGCGCGCTGGGTGCACGTCTCCTAGGGCAACCGGCTAGCTATGATCCTCGCGGCTGGGCGGCCGCGCCCGGCGTGACCTCGGCGGCGGGTGTAAGGGAGAGAGATGTTCAAATCGATCGTGGTGGGAACCGATGGCTCCGACACGGCGACCCAGGCCGTTCGCCAGGCCGTCGACCTCGCGAAGTCGGTCGGAGCGAGGCTCGAGGTCGTGAGCGCCTACGAGCCGGTGCCGGTCCAGCGCTTGCAGGAGGAACGCCGTCAGGCCCCGGAGGACATGCAGTGGGCGATCAGCCCGCGTGAGGACGTCGACGCGACGCTGGAGGCGGCCGCCGAGGTGGCGCGCCAAGCAGGCGTCGAGGTCGAGGTCTTTGCTCGCCAGGGCGATCCAGCCGACGCGGTCATCGATGTCGCCGAGGAGCAAGGCGCCGATCTCGTCATCGTCGGCAACAAGGGCATGACCGGCGCCAAGCGCTTCCTGCTCGGCTCGGTGCCGAACAAGGTTTCGCATCACGCGCCCTGCTCGGTCCTGATCATCAGGACCACCTGAGCTCGCCAGTGCCCTCCAGGTCGTAGGACTGCGGGCGCAGGCTGCCAGGCACGAGCCTGAGCAACAATCGCGCGCGGGCATCGGTCGCGATCACGGCGTCGATCGGGCGCACGTGCATCTCCAACTCGAGCGCGCGGATCACCGACAGCGGGCCAGCTCGGCGCACAGGCTGAAAGGGAAGCTCGTAGCCGGCTGGTGCCCGTGGCGCCACGAGCGCCACGTCCGCACCTCGTTGATGTAGCTCTGTGAGCCTGCGCGCTGCGCTCTGTGCGCCGCGCTCACCGGAGGCCAGCGCGAGCACCTTGACCGGCCCGACGCGTCGGTGGCCGAAGTGCTCACCCTCGACAGAGGCCGTCATCGCGCCCTCGGCCGAACCGCGACCGCGCAGCACGCGCACCCACACGAGCACGTCCGAGCCGACGTCGAGTGAGATCTTCAACAGGCCGCGCCAGCCATCGCGCCAGCCGGCTTCGATCAAGAGCCGGTAGGCGAGCTTGGCGGCCGGACGCAACACGATCGCCTTCAGGTATGCGGCCGGCGAGCTGGGCGCGACGATGTGGGCGCTCTCCAATCGCGCGTATCGCAGCAGGTCGGCGATCGCCTCGGACAGCGAGCCTGCCAGCTCATGCTCCAGGTCGCCGTCGAGCACGATCGGCCGCTCGCGCAGTTCGACGCCCTCGTGCACCGCGCGCCCTTCGTCGTGGCGGTAGGCACCACGGCGAAACAGCCGCGCCCTATAGGCCGGGTACTTGGCCGACGGGCCGAGCAGGCCGCCGAGAAAGCGGTTGCGCAGCGCGAAGATCGCGATCTCGCCATCGGAGGGCGGTTCCGTCAGCAGCGTCTCGATGCTCTCGCGCAGCGGCGGTGAGATCCGCTCGTCGGCGTCGACCTCGAGGATCCAATCGCCAGTGGCGGCGTCGATCGCGACGTTGCGCTGCGCGGCGAAACCAGGCCAGGGGTTCTCGATCACGCGTGCGCCGGCCTCACGGGCCAGCTCGCGGGTGCGGTCGCGCGAGCCGCCGTCGACGACGATCAGCTCGTCGCAGAAGTCCAGGCTGGCCAGCGCTGCAGGCAGCCTGGACTCCTCATCCTGGACGATCAGGCAAGCGCTTATGCGCTCTCTGGGCATCGCTGTCAGGCGGCCGGCGGCAGCACGCCGATACGCGTGCTGAGGGCGCCGTAGACCCGTCGTCCGGCAATCCAGCCGTCGTCGCGGACGCGCCGTCCAAGGCCCGTCCCCAACACGTTGAAGCGGCGCGCCAAGCGGCGCGGCTCGGCGAGGTCACGTCGCAGCGGAGCTGTGCGGCCACGACGCAGCTGGGCCGCTGCCCGGCGCAGGCTCAACCCCTTCTCCGAAGGCAGGTGCCACAGCCCGAGCGAGAGCGGGTCCTCGACCGGCGGCGCTTTGTGACGCGGACCCGTCTGAAGCCGCCAGGCGGCGCCCGACAGATTCTGGAAGTCCATGCGCCCGAGCGCGCCGGCGAGCGTCAGGATCTGCTCCTCGGTCGGCAACACACGCCCTTCGGCGATCAGCGCGGCGTCGAGCTCGTCGCACTTGGCGACCAGCTCCGTCAGCGCCTCGGCGGTGCCGGCCAGCAGCTCGCCGCCGACCCAGGGCACGGCTTGCTCGAGCGTCGCGGCGGCCGGGCCTCCGAACAGCTCGGCCAGCTCGCCGATCTTGCCACGGGTGCGGTGCTCGTCGCCGAAGCCGACCACGTCCCAGTCGGTCGGGTAGTCGATGTGGATGCAGCCGATGCGCGGCGCCGGCGGGATCGAGGCGAACAGTCGCCGCGGGTCGACCCACACGCAGTCGAGGTCGGTCAGCACGAGCTGGCGATCGGCCGGCTGGCGCTTGGCCACCTCGACGATCGCGTCGAGCACGTAACGCGAGGAGACGTAGGTCGAGCTGTTGTCGGCCGGACGGTGGTGGTAGTCGGTGTGGAGGACCTCGACGCCGAGCGACTCGATCGCCTCCAGCAGTTCGATGCCCACCCGGCCGAGCGCGCCGCGGTCGGCGATGTTGGTCGCCAGCGCCAGCTCGCAGTCCGTGTCGCTGCGCAGGCTCAGCGAGGCGGCCTGCACGAGCGCGCACTCCAGGTAGCGGCGGGCGACACCAGCCGCGCCGGCGGCGGCACGCGCGCTGGGGTAGAAGAACTCCTCGTCCTGACCGTGCACGTACAGGTACTGGACGACCAATGGGCTTTGCGTGCTGTTCACCTCTGTCCGATCCTTAGCCTGGTTCTCCGCGGCCAGTCGGCCGGGGCTTCGTGACGCTCGTGCCCTCCGAGTGGTCACGCTCGTCGTCCTTGACGCTTGACGCCACCAGATCATACGTATCGCGCATTGGCCAGATGCAGGAATTCATGCGCTTGCACGTCGGTGCCGATGCCTATCCTGGCCTGCGCGGATCACGCGACGAGAGCCTTGCGAGAACGATGAAGATAGTTAGCGTCATGACCACAGACTCCAGCGGCGGCGCCGAGTTCGCCGCCATGGAGATGCTCGAGGCGCTACGCCAGCGCGGCAACGAGACGGTGATGCTGACCGACATGGCCGGTCTCGGCCGCGACACGGGCGTGACCGTGAAGCCGATCGAGCTGGGGCCGAAGCTGTCGACGCGCAGCTGGATTGGCTTGATGCTGCGCTGGGGCGTGCTCGTCGGCCGGCTGCGGCGCGCGCTGCGCGAGGAGGCGCCCTACGACGTGTTGATGGTCCACTACAAGAAGGAGCAGCTGCTGACCCGTCGCCTGCCCGCCGATCTCGCGCGCACCGTGGTCTGGGCGGAGTGGGGGCCGGTGCCGTTCCCGCTGCGCAAGGGCTACCCGCGCCGCGCGTACCTCGGTGCGGGCGAGCGCGCCGCGCTCGTGATGGCGATCTCGGAGGGAACGCGGCGCAACGTCGTCGAGGTCGGCGTCGATCCAGCCAAGGTGCTCGTGGTTCCGAACGTCCTGCGCACCGACGAAATCCAGTACACCGAGGTCGGGCGCGAACGGGTCCGCGCCGAGCTGGGGATCCCGGCCGACGCCTTCGTCGTGGGCTGCATCTCCCGCTTTCACTTCAAGAAGCGCAACGACGTGGTCGTCGAGGCGGTGCGCGAACTCGCCGATCAGCGCGTGCACCTGATCTTGGCCGGCGACGGCGAGACGGAAGCCGAGCTACGTGAGCTGGCCAAGCCGCTCGGCGAGCGCGCCCACTTCATCTCCACGCCCGGCTCGGAGGTACCCGACGTGCTGTCCGCCTTCGACGTGTCGGTGTTCTGCCCGAGCCCGACCGAGGGCGCGCCGCGTGCCGTGATCCTCGGGATGCTCGCCTCGCGCCCGTGCCTGTCGACCGGCGCCGAGGGCGTGTCCGACATGATCACGCCCGAGATCGGCGGCATCGCCTCGCCCGAGAACGAGCCCGGCTCGCTGCGCGTGCTGCTGGAGCGCTATCTGGACGACCCGGCGCGCGCCGAGCGCGAGGGCAAGGCGGCACGGGCCTACGCCGAGCGCACCTACGCCGCGCCCGTCGTGGCCGCGACGATCGAGGGCCTGTTCGATCGCGCGATCGCCGGCGAGCGTTCGTTCGGCTAGGTCACAGCGGGTACTGAAGACGGCGACTCAACCTCGTCGAGCGCTCGCTGCACCATCTCCGGGGTGATCGGCGGTGTACCCGCTGGCACACGGATCACCGCTAGACCGTTGTCGTCGGTACCGACCTGCGCAGGCATCGGTGCATCATCGCACCGGCAGAAACAGGTTCCTAGCTCTCCCCGGGGATCAGCCGCGCGCGCACGGACTCGAACTCCTCCTGCGCGCGCTCGTAGTCGTCGTGGCGTCCGATGTCGAGCCAGTAGTCCTCGCTCTGCCAGGCCCTGACGATCTCGCCGGCTTTGATCAGGCGCAGGATCAGGTCGGGGAAGTCGAGTCGCTCGCCAGGCTTGATGTGATCGAGCGCGCGCGGCGCGAAGCAGTACACGCCCATGCTTGCCGTGTAGTCGATCTGCGGCTTCTCGTCGTAGCCGGTGAGGCGTGTCGCGTCGCCGTTGTCGCCGAAGCGCAGCACGCCCAGGGAGATCTGGACCTGGCGCAACTTGGTGGCGATCGTGGCGGCGGCGTCGCTCGCCCGATGGCGCTCCAGCAGCGCTCCGTAGTCGATGTCGGTGAGCACGTCGCCATTCATCACCAGCACGTCGTCGTTGGCCAGCTCCTCGATCAGCGCGAGCGCGCCGACGGTCCCGAGCGGCTCGCGCTCGCGGAAGTAGTCGATCGGGATGCCGTAGGCCTCGCCGTCGCGGAAGAAGGCCTCGATCAGCTCGGCCAGGTATCCGGTCGCCATCGTGATGCGCTCGAAGCCGTGGGCCTTCAGCTGGCGCACGACGATGTCGAGCACGGGCCGGTCGCCGATCGGCATCAGCGGCTTCGGCAGCACGGTCGTGAACGGCCTGAGCCGCACGCCCTCACCGCCCGCGAGTATCACCGCGCGCTTCATGGCGGCCACCGCCTCCTAAGAGGCGAGGAACTCCTTGACGGCCTCGACCACGATGTCGACTTCCTCTTCGCTCATCGACGAGCTGAGCGGCAGCGCGCAGTGGCGCTCAGCTGCCTCCAGCGCCCGCGGCAGGCCGCCGTTGGGGGTCAGGCGCTGGTACTCGCTGAAGGCGTGCAGCGCCGGGTACCAGGTGGTCTGGATGCCGCCGTCTTTGAGGGCGTCGCGGAAGCGGTCGCGCGTCGCGCGGTCGGCCAGCAGCACAGGGAAGGCGAAGTGCGAGCCGCGTTCGACGGCGTCGTCGTCGAACGGCAGCTCGAGGCCAGGCAGGCCGGCGAGCTTCTCGCGGTAGAGGCGAACGCTCGCACGCCGTTTCTCGATCGACTCCTCCAGGCGCCCAAGGCGGCTCAGGCCGAGCGCCGCGCGCGGCTCGTCGAGGCGGAAGTTGTAGCCGATGTCGGTGATGTCGTAGGCCGGGTCGTGGCCGCGGTGACGGTCCCACGTGCTGCTCGTGAGCGCGTGTGAGCGCAACAGGCGCACGCGCGTGGCCAGCGCCTCGTCGTCGGTCGCGACCATGCCGCCCTCGCCGACGCACAGCTGCTTCTTGGAGAAGAAGCTGAAGGCGCCCAGCTCGCCGACGGTGCCGACCATGCTCTCCCCGCCGGGAAGTCGCGCGCCGATCGCCTGCGCGCAGTCCTCGATCAGCGTCAGCCCGTGCGCGTCGCAGAGCGAGCGCAGCGCGAGCACGTCGGCGGCGTAGCCGCAGAAGTGAACTGCGACAACGGCCTTGGTACGAGGGGTGATGCGCTTGGCGACGTCCTCGGGATCGATGTTGAAGTCGAGCGGGCTGCTTATGTCGCACAGCACGGGCTCGGCGCCGACATAGCGCGCCGCCGTGGCACTGGCGACGAACGTGAAGGCAGGCACGATGACCTCGTCGCCGGGGCCGATGCCGGCCGCCAGGTGCGCCAGGTGCAAAGCCGCGGTGCCGCTTGACACGGTGACCGCGTGCTCCGTACCGACGTACTCGGCGAGCGCCTGCTCGAAGCCGATCGTGCGCGGGCCCATCGTCAGCCAGCCGTCGCCGAGGCAGGCGAGCACAGCCTGCACGTCCTCCTCGGGGACCTGGACATCGGTCAGCGCGACGCGCCACTCGGGGCTCACGGCTTGACCACCTCCGCCAGCGCGGCGACGACACGGTCCTGGTCGGCGTGCGTCATGTGCGGGTAGAAGGGCAGCGTCAGCTCGGTGCGCGAGGCCAACTCGGTCACCGGCAGCGAGATGCCGGGGAAGCGGCTCTGGTAGGCGCTGAAGCGGTGGATCGCGGGGTAGAAGATGCTGGTCTGGATGCCGCGCTCGCGCAGCTCAGCGCTGACCTGTCCCTGCGTGCCGTCACGCTCGAGCATGATCGGGATCACGTAGCAGGAGGAGCCGGCGATGTCGTCGCCGCTGAAGGGCACGATGATTCCATCGACGCCCGCCAGCAGCTCGCGGTAGCGGATCGTCAGCTCGCGCCGGCGGGCGATGTCCGCCTCCAGGCGCCCGAGACGGCTCAAGAGCAGCGCGGCGCGCGGCTCGTCGAGGCGGTAGTTGAAGCCCAGCGCGACCACGTCGTAGGTATCGGTGCGGCCTGAGTGGCGATCCCAGGTGCCGCTCGTCATGGCGTGCGAGCGGCGCGAGCGAACGAATGCCGCGACGTCGTCGTCATCGGTGCAGAGCAGGCCGCCCTCGCCCACGGAGAGCACCTTGTTGGAGAAGAAGCTGAACGCGCCGGACTGACCCCAGGTGCCCAGCTTGCGGCCTTTCAGCGTCGCGCTGGGGGCATGGGCGACATCCTCGATCAGCGCGATGTCGTGCGCGTCGCAGAGCGCCTTCAGCTCATCGACGGGCGCGGCGTAGCCGGCGTAGTGGACGGCGCACACCGCCTTCGTGCGAGGCGTGATCAGTCGCTCGACATCCTGCGGGTCGATGCTCGGCACCTGACGCGAGGAGATCTCGGCGAACACCGGCGTCGCGCCGCAGTAGAGCGCCGCGGCGGCCGTCGCTGCGAACGTAAAGGCCGGCACGATCACCTCGTCGCCCGGCCCGACGCCCGCCGCGAGGTAGGCGAGATGCAGCGCCGCCGTGCAGCTAGACAGCGCGATCGCGTGCTTGGCCCCGAGGTGCTCGGCGAAGGCCTCCTCGAAAGCCGCCGTGCGCGGGCCGAGCGTAAGCCAGCCCGAGCGCAGCGTCTCGGCCACCGCCTCGAGATCCTGCGGCTCGAGGCGCAGGTCGAACAGCGGCAGCTCCGGGAATGAGGTCGCGGTCGCCATGCCGTTGGCTCTACGGGACGTTCTTGTAGCGGGGGTCGAACGGGTCGCCGAACACGCCCGTCGCGAGCCCGTCCATGATCTCGCCGATTCCGTCAGGGACCGTCATCAGCGTCTCGAAGCCCAGCTCGGCGCGGATCTTGTCGAAGCTGACCTTGTAGTCGCGCGGGTCCTCGTTGCGCGAGACGTAGGACACGTTGCCCTTGTCGGTCTGCTTTTTGATCTCTTCGACGAGATCGAGCTTGCGGTAGTTCTCGCCCGAGCGCCCGGCGTTGAAGACGTTGTTTTCGACCTTCTCGATCGGCGCCTCGAGCACCGTGCGCACGGCGCGCCCGGCGTCGCGGACGTGGATGTAGGGGCGCCAGAACTGCTCGCCGAAGACTTCCAGCTCGCGGTCGGACCACAGTTCGCGGGTGAACTCGTTGACCGTCAGGTCGAAGCGCATACGCCGGCCGACGCCATAGACGGTCGCGAAGCGCAGGCAGGTCGGCTTCATGCTGCCGCCCTGAGCGCCGAGGATCAACTTCTCCATGCCGACCTTCTGTTCGGCGTACAACGACACGGGCGCCAGCTCGCCGTCCTCGGTGATCGGCACCGTCGGATCGGCCATACGTCCGTAGTTCGAGCAGGTGGAGGCGAACACGAGCCGCTCCACGCCGGCTTGCGCAGCGTCGGCGACGAGCGACTCGGTGGCCTTGACGTTGACGTCGTCGGAGACCGCGGGGTCCAGCGCACAGGCCGGGTCGCCCACGATCGCGGCCAGGTGGACGACGTTGTCGGCCCCAGCGAGCGCTTGCGCACGGGCATCGGCGTCGCGGACGTCACCGCGCACGACTGTCACACCGGCCTGCTCCTGCTCGGAGGCGATGTCCTCCTGGCCGTGGAGCAGAGAGTCCAGCACACGCACCTCGTGGCCCGTCTCCAGCAACTCGCGCACGAGCAGTGCTCCGATGTACCCGCTTCCGCCTGTGACTAGCGTCGTCTTGGCCACTGATGCCTCCGGTTATCTCTGGTCGTGTTGTCTTCGAGCGCTCCAGAGAGGGGACCCCGGGGCGCCGAAAGCCGCTGCGCTGCCGAGCAACGCAATGGTATAAGGGCTATCGGCACGGTCCGAGGTCGGCTTGAGGCGGACCGCTAGGCTCGCCGTGGCCGGGCCTCGTGTGAAGCGGGGCGGCCTTTTGGTTGCAGGGATACCGCGCGCCCGGGCCGAACCGATTGACTCCAGATGACGAGTTCAGCCCGCGACGCCACACGCCAGGGAGCCGCACGGGACGTGCTCGTGCAGGTCGTAGCGCGGATCCTCAACCTGCTGCTGGGGGTGTTCGTCACCGCGCTGGTCGCCCGCACGCTGGGCGCCACCTACTACGGGCAGTGGTCGACGATTTTCGTCGTCCTGACGCTGGTCGGCTACTTCTCGGCTTTCGGGATGGAAAGAGTCGTCGTGCGCGAAGCGGCCGCCGACCCCGAGCACGAGCAGGAATGGCTCGGCGCGATGATGCTGTTGCGCCTGTACCTGACGGTGCCGGTCGTGTTGCTCTCGCTCGTCGCGCTGCTGCTGCTGCAGCGCAGCCACCAGATGCTCGTCGCCGGCGTGATCCTGATGATCACGATGCCGTTCGACGGCGTCGGCGTGCTGCAGCTGATTTTCCAGCTGCGCGTGAAAAACCTCGTGCCGATGCTCGTGCTGACGCTGCGCAGCGTGCTGTGGGCCGGCGCCGTCGCGTTCATCTACTACGACCACACCGGCGGCATGATCGCCCTTGCCGTGGCGATGACGGCCACCAACGCGGCTGGCACGGTCTACCAGACGATCGCGGCGATGCGCGTGCTGCCGCGCTGGCCACGGCCTTCGCGCGCGCGGCTCATGCCGCTCGTGAAGGTCGGGCTGCCGCTCGGCGTCTCGGGCGTGCTCGTGATCGCCTACGCGCGCATCGATCAGCTGATCGTCTACGCGGTCACTGGCAGCCACGCCTCGGGTCTCTACGGCGCGATGTACAACATCATCGACCAGGCGCACTTCCTGCCGATGTCGGTGCTGACGACGCTGACGCCGATCATCGCCGCCTCGTGGGTCACCGATCGCGAGCGAATGCTGCGGGTGGTCGCGGTGGCGGCGGAGCTGCTGTCGGTCGGCTCGCTTGGCATCGTGGCGTTCGCGATCGCGGCCGCGCGGCCGCTCGTGCAGGTCGTCTTCGGCCAGCATTTCGTGCCCGGCTCGAACGCGCTGCCGGTGCTGGCCGGAGCCTTCGTGTTCATCTGCTTCGGCTACTTGAACGGCAGCCTGCTGACGGTCATGGGCCAGCAGCAGCGGTTGCTGCGCATCAGCCTCGTGGCGCTCGTCGTCAACGTCGCCGGCAACCTCGTGCTGGTGCCGCTGATGGGCTACATGGGCGCCGCTTGGATGACGCTCGCGACCGAGCTGGTCGTGTTCGCCCAGAGCGTTGGCGTGATCATGCGCAATCTCGATGCGCCGCCGCCGGCGCTCGGCAAGATCGCCCGCACCGTCGTGGCGGCCGCGGCGATGTCGGCGACGCTCGCGCTGCTCAACCACGCCGGCGCGACGCTGCTGGAGCTCGTGATCGCCTCTGGCGTCGTGTACGGCGTGCTGCTGCTGGGCTTGCGCGCGCTGACGCTCGACGACCTGCGCGTGTTCCTGCGCCGCGAGCGAGTCGCCTGAACGCTCAGCCCCCGCGGTGATGCTCGATCGCGCCGCGTAGGTGTTCGGCCAAGCGCCCGAACTGCACGACGGCGTCGTAGTTGCGCTCGCTGATCTCGCGCCCACGACGTCCGAGCGCGCGCCGGCGCTCGGGGTCGGCCAGCAGCGCCAGCAGCGTCTCTCGCAGCCCGCGCCGGTCGCCACACGGCACGATCGCGCCGGCCTCTCCTTGGCGGAGCATTTCCGCGATGCCGCCGACGTCGCTGGCGACGACCGGCGTGCCGCACGACATCGCCTCGAGCACGGCCCACGGATTGGAGTCCCCGTAGGTCGGCAGGCAGAGCAGGTCGGCTTGCTGGAGCAGGTCGAGCAGCTCGGGGTCCGACGGCCCCAGGCGGTGCACGCGCACGCCCGGGCGCGCCGGCACGTCGGCTGGCGTGACGACGTCCAGCTCGACGGCCTCGCCGAGCTCTTGCGCGAGCGCCCCGAGCAGGTCTTCGCCGCCCTTCTCGGCGAAGCGCCCGCCGACGAATAGCACCCTCGGCAGCTCGCGTTCGCGGTGCGGGGCCGGGGCAAAGCGCTTCACGTCTATGCCCGGGTGATGCTCGCTGACGCGCGCGCGGGGGGCGCTGGCTTCGATCGCCCGCTGAGCCCAGCGCGTGCAGGCCAGGACGACGCTCGCGCGACTGAGCGCACGCCGCTCGAGCACGCGGCTCGGCGCGATCGTGAGCGGCGCATAGGACTCAGACGGGCGCCAGGCCGGCATTCCCCACCAGTCGCGCACGGTCGCGTCGACCGACAGCGCGACGGGAACGCGGCGCATCGTCGCCGCCATCGTCAGCCCGACGGCGTGGCTGTGGATGTGGATCACGTCCGCCGGCCAGTCGCGCAGCTCGCGCTCGATCGTCAGTCGTGCACGCTGGGATTGCACGACCTGCCAGCGCAGCGCGCGAAAGTCCAGGTGGCGCGTCGTCAGCGGGCCGAAGTTGCGGTAGGCGATCGCGCGCGAGACGCGGCCCATCGGCAGCAGTTCGGCGTGGCGCGTGTAGACCTCGCCGATCGACTCGGAGCCCGCCTGCATCGCGGCGGCATGGCGGTCGTGCCCGAGCACGTGCGTGCCGAGGTTGCCCTCGTTGAAGAACAGCACGCGCGTCGGGGTACGCGGACGCTCACCGGATATGCGTATACGCCGCGGCTCCTCGACAGCCGCGTCCTGTACCTCCGCTGAGACTGGGGACGCTGATCCTGTGGTCATCCAAGCCCGCTCCGTGGGCAATCCCACAATTTCCGCCGCGAACTAAATCACAGCTAAGCGTGCGTGACAGCCTGCGTATCTGTCTCGGCCACGGCGTCCGCCAGCAGGCCGCGCAACGCGGCGAATTGGAGGCGGTGGTCGTAGCGTGTTTCGCAGCGTGTACGAGCCGCCGCGGCGAGCGCTTCGCGACGTGCGGGGTCGCCGATAAGCGAGTGCAGCGCGGTGCGCAGCGCGCGCACGTCGCCGTGTCCCACGAGCATCCCGGCGCGGCCCCGATCGAGCATCTCGGGGATGCCGCCGACACCGCTAGCGAGGACCGGCGTGCCGCACGCCATCGCCTCCAGCACGGCCCACGGCGCGGCGTCGCCGTAGGTCGGCAGGCAGAAGACATCGGCCTGCTGCTGGAGCTCGACGAGCCTCGGGTCGCCGGGCGCGAGTCGATGTACCGACAGGCCTGCTCTCGGCTCTACCTCGATCGGGGTGACGAGGTCCAGCTCGACGGTCTGCCCCAGCTCCGGTCCGAGCGCCTGCAGCAGGTCTTCGCCGCCCTTCTCGGCGAAGCGCCCGCCGACGAACAGCACCCGCGGCAGGCGGCGCTCTTGCCGTGGGGCTGGCCTGTAGCGGTCGAGGTCGATCCCCGGATGGTGCTCGACGACATGCGCCCCCGGCGCTTCGCGTTCGACGCCGCGCCGTGCCCACGCGGTCCAGGCGAGGACCAGAGCGGCGCGTTTCAGCGCACGGCGCTCGAGCAGTCGGCTCGGAGCGATGGCGAGGTTCGAATGACGCTGGCCCTTGTGCCAGGCGGGCATCTCCCACCAATCGCGCACGGTGGTGTCGAGTGAGACGACGAGCGGGACACGGCGCATCGTGCCGGCGAGGGCGAAGGAGATCGAGTGCGTGTGGACGTGGACGACGTCGGGTGTCCAGGCGTCCAGCTCTCGGCGCAGGGCGGCGCGAGCGCGCAAGGACTGGAGCGCGTGGTGGCGCAGCACCTCGTAGTCGAGATCCCAGCGCGACAGGGGCGCGAACCGTCTCGTCGCGAACGCGTGGCCCAGGCGCCCCAGTGGCTTGATGCCGGCGAAGCGCGCGTCCAACTCGGGCTCGTTTTCGAGGCCGTGCCGCAGCGCTTCATCGAGCTGGCCCTGACCGAGCACGTAGGTGCCGAGGTTGCCCTCGTTGAAGAACAGGACCCGCATCTCGCTCCGCGAATGGTCGCGGCTCCTCAGCCGGCGGGCACGCCGGCGGCGTGGGCTCCCCAGGACCCCGCGCGGTTGGGGTCCTCGACGCCGGCTGGATGCTCCAGCAGCCACGCTTCGTGAGCGCGAGCCAGGGCGGCGTGTAGCGCCTCGTCGTCCTTGTGGCCGCGTGGGTCGAGCGCTTCGGCCACGTCCAGCCACGTGCGGTGCCCGTCGCGCCGGGTGCGGATCGGCACGATCAAAGCGTCGGCTTCATGGCTCAGGCGCGCGCTGCCGGACGCCAGCGCGATCCGTTTGCCGAGGAAGTCGGTCTCCCGGCTGCCCGGCATGTCGAAGTGGAGCATCGCGACGCGGCCGTTGCGCAGGATCGTGCGCAGAGCCTCGTAGGAGCCTTCGGCGGGGATGTAGTACTCGTCGCGGTCGCGCAGGCCTCGCCACCAGCGAGCCTGTCGCCGCCCCCAGGCGTCAGGGCTCGGCGGCTCGAAGAACCATGGCCCGATGCTGACGTGGGGTTTGGCGCCGAGCTTGCACACCGGCGCCAACTGGGAGAAGAAGGGACCTTGATGACACGAGCTGATCAGCACGCCACGACCGCCATCGAGCACGCCGCGCATCCGCCGCAGCGAACGTTCGTCCATGCGAGCGTCGCTCCACGGCCGCCAGAACATCGTCTCCATCACGCGGCGCTCGACGAAATGCTCGCGCGCGAGCGGCTCGATTCGCTCGGCGAGCGGCGTGTCGCCGAGCAGCGTGCGCATCGCGGCCAGCGATCGTTCACGCTCGTCGGGGTGCCGCTTCCAGGTCGAGCGGGCGCGCGCGGCCGTCAGACGCACGGCGAGCGCACCCGGTATCGCACCCCGCACGCGCGGCGATGTACGCAGGCGCACGCCCAGTGCGACTCGCGGCGTCGGCGGCACCTGCGAAGGAAGCCGGGCGCTGGCTAGCACCGCCGCGAGCTCTGGGTCGTCGTGCCGCTGCTGTGGGTTCGGCTGATCCATGTTCAAGGGTCTTTTTCGACACCTTGTCGCTGGGGCATGAGGGTTACCGCTGGCCTGGCGCTACCTTTGACAGCTTGCGCATCCTGCTCCTATCAGCGTTCTATCCGCCGAACGCCTTCGGCGGATATGAGGTCGAGTGCTCGGGGGTCGCCGAGCATCTCGCCGCCGCCGGTCACGACGTAACGGTGCTCACGAGCGCCGGTGGCGCGCCCGCTTCTTCCGCCTCGTCCGCCGTCGCGGTGCGCCGTGAGCTGACGCGTCTGACGCCCGACGCGCGCGGCGCGACGATCGCGCCGTGGGCGTCGTTGAGGGCGGTCCGCAGCGCCCGCGAGGCGCTCGACGGTGTGCGCCCCGAGCTGATCTACGTATGGAACGGCTCGTCGGTCGCGCAGGCCGCGATCCGTGTGCTCGCCGACAGCGGCACGCCGCTCGCCTTCCGCATCTGCGAGCACTGGTTCGGCGGCCTGTTCTCGCGTGATCAGTTCATGCGCGAGCTGCTGCCCGCGGATCGCGGACCGGCGCGCGCGGTCTGGTCGCTCGGCTGTCGTGCCCTGAACAACTCCCTGCCGCCGCTGCGTCTGCGCCCGCTCGCACCGCTGCGGACGGCGATCTCGTGGAACTCCGAGGCGATCAGGCGCATGGTCGAGACACCCGTCTTCATCGACCCGGCGCTGGAGCGCATCGGGCATTCGGTGCCGCGTCACGGCGATCTGTACGCGGCGGTCGAGCCGGATCGCGCGCCCGAGCCGCGGATCCTCTTCCTCGGGCGGGTGACGCCCTACAAGGGCGTGTCGGTCGCGATCGAAGCGCTCGCGATGCTGCGCGCCGAGGGTCAGCCGCGCGCGACGCTCGTGGTCGTGGGTCCCGAGGACACCGATCACGGCACCGAGATGCGTGCGCTGGCGGCTCGCCTGGGCACCGGCGACGCCGTCGACTTTCGCGGTCAGCTCGCTCCCGAGGAGGCCGCGCGCGAACTGGCGCACGCACATGCGCTGATCGTGCCGTCGATCTGGCAGGAGCCGTTCCCGCTCGTGACGATCGAGGGCGCGCTCGCGCGTGTGCCGCTCGTGGCCTCCGACGTGGGAGGCATCGGCGAGGGTATGCACCACGAGGAGCACGCGTTGCTGTTCGAGGGCGGCGACGCGCGCGGCGCCGCCAACGCGCTCGCGCGCACGCTCGGCGAGCCCGAGCAGACGGAGGCGCGCGTCGCGCGGGCCCTGGAACGGGCGCAGGAGTTCCGCATCGGGCCCTACCTGGAGCAGCAGGAGCGGTTCGTGCTCGATGCCTACGAGACGCTTCGCGCGCCTCGCTAGCGCGCGGCCATCACGTCAGCGCCGGCTTCGCCCTCGACGTGGCGCAGCGCCGCGACCGACACGGAGGCCGGACCGCTCCCGCCGGTCGGGACGTAGCGGGCGACGGCGTAGCTGGAGCTGCGCTTCACGCCCAGCAGGCGGAAGCCCGGCGGCGCCGAGGCGGGCACCGGGGCGGGCAGTGGTGCGCTGGTCGAGCGGCGCACGCGCAGCGAGACGAAGTCGACCTCGCTGGCGTGAAGCGTCCCGCGGCCGGGGTTCGAGAGCGGGCCGAGATAGATCGACAGCGGCGCTGAGGCGAACTCGCTGGAGACGAGCACGCGGTCCGGGCCAACCGAGCCGATCGCGCGTGCCGCTCCGCGCCAGTCGTCGCGCTGGTACTGGGAGAGCACGTTGATCGCGACCACGACCGCCAGCGAGATCGCGACGATGCCGGCGCCGGCGAGAGTGCCAAGCCAGCGCCCGCGCCAGCGTTCGTGTTCGTGTGTGCCGCCGACGCCGATGCCGGCGGCGATCAGCACCGCGAGCGCTACCCAGGTGGCGACGACGTTGCGGCCGTCGTACACGTCGATCGCGTGCGGCGCGGCCAACACCAGCGGGATCAGCAAGGCCACGGCAGCGACGATCGCCGCGTCGCGCGCAGCGCTGCGCTCGCGCTCGCGTCCGCGGCGCCAGAGCAGCAGTACGACCGAGGCGGCGAGCAACACGATCAGCGGTGCGGCCACGATCTGCAGCGGCGCCGACAGGCCGACCGCGAACTGCTTGACCGACTGGGCGATGCGCGAGGACAGCGATTCGGCTTCGATCCAGCCCGCCTTGCCGTCGGAGCGCTGGGCAAGCGCCAGCGGTGCCAAGGCGATCCCGACCAGCACGACGGCGCCGATCGCGACCCGACAGCGCCTGAAGCCGATGCGGCGGATCAGCAACACGGCCTCTGGGATGAACAGGAAGACGGCGAAGTAGTGCGTCAACAGGGCCAGCGCGGAGGCGGCCGACCACCAGGCCAAGTTGCGTGCGCTCGGTTCGTCCAAGGCGCGCTGCCAGAGCACGAACGCGCAGGCGGCGAAGAACACGAGCAGTCCGTACGCGCGAGCCTCCTGCGAGTAGTAGTACATCGCGGGGTTGACGGCGGTCAGGGCCGCGGCCCACAGCCCGGCGCGCGGCGAGACGCGCTTTCCGGCCAGGTACATGACGGGGATCGTGAGGGTGCCGACGAGCGCCGACAGCGAGCGGAAGCCAAGCGCCCCAGCCCCGAAGACCTTCGTCCAGGCCCACACGAGCACGTAGTAGAGCGGTGGCGCGGACTCGCTAGAGGAGAGGTGGCTGAGCATTCCGCCGAGGCCTCGCCGTACGAGGATCATCGTCGCGGACTCGTCCAGCCAGATGCTCTGCACGTCGAGCGTCGCGAAGCGCAGCGCGCCGCCGAGCAGCGTGATCGCGAGCAGGATCCGCAGCGCGCGGCCCGTGTCCGGTGCGCGCCTCGGCTCAGCCACCAGGGGCGGCGGCGCGGGCGATGTCACGGTCGAGGACATGCTCTCCTGCACGTCCTGATGATGATGTCAGGCCGCCCCCAGGCGATGGCCGGGCGTCGGCTCACTCCGCCATCAGCCTTTGCACCGCGGCGGTGAAGCCTGGCTTCGGTTGCAGTTCGTGCTGCAGCGCGCCGAAGTAGGACTCGCGGTCGGTCGTCGTGCCGCTGCTCGCCTGATCGCGGACCTGGTAGAGCATGAACAGGCCGAGGCGAGTCGGGAAGGCTTTGCGCATTTCGGCGACGGTTCGGGTCAGCACTTCGCCGGCTTCCTGGTAGCTCATGCAGCGGTTCCAACCGTAGTTTTCGCTCAGGCAGTCGCCGTTGTCGGTCGCGAGGCCCCACTCGGTGATGTCGATCGGGAGGCCCGACGGCGCGCCGTGTTCGCCGGTCTGTTTGATCAGGTCTTCGATGCGCACTTTCCAACCCTCGCCGTAAGGGTGGATCGTCCAGCCGGCGACGTAGGAGCCGAAGTTCGGGACCGCCTGAAACATCTTCTTGACCCAGTCACCGGTCCAGTCGTCGGCCTGGGCCAGCAGGCCGACGTGAACGCCCCCCGCGCCGATCGCTTCAGCGGCTTCCTTGAGGCGCTGGGCGTACAGTTCGGCGCGCGCGTTGTAGGTCGGGCTGCCAGCCGAGTCGCTGTACTGGTAGCCGTAGGAGGTCTCGTTGCCGAACTCGATCGTCTGCATCGGCACGGGGGTCGTGCCGGGGTGGCTGGCCCAGTAGCTGCCACCAGGGCCGAAGGCCTTGGCCCAGCTGGCGAGGTTTTTCGCTTCCGCGGCGCTCGGCATGGTCCCGAAGAAGCTGGCCAGCGGAGCGACGCGGATGCCCTTGGCGGCGTACGTCGCGATCGGTCCTTCGAGTTGTGCGGCGCTGTCGCCGATTTCGAATGCGATGCGCACGACCTTGGCGCCCAGCTCCATCGTGCCGGGCACGTCGAGGTTGTACGTGGTGCCGGAGTTGACCCCCGGCTGGAAGCCGGTCGAAGCTTCCGATTCCTGCGAAGGCGATTCGGCTTTTTCTTCGCCGCCGCCGCCGCCGTTGCCGCCGCCGGCGGGTTTTTCGGCCGGGACGGTGATCTTCACTTCGGCTGACCAGGCGCTGCCGTCCACCGCCGTACGGATCTCATAGCCGGTCGTCGTTCCAGGCGCGGCGTTGGTGGTGAAGGAGGTGCCGTGCACGGCCGAGTACTGATCGCCGCCGTGGCTGCGGGTGTCGAGGATGTAGGTGCCGATGCCGGCGACCGCCGTCCACTGGAGCGTGTTGCCGGACACCGTCAGGGTCGGCGCGGCCTGGATCACAACCGGTTCCTGCTGTTCCTTGGCGGTTTCGGCCGCTTCGGTGGCAGGAGTCGCCGCTGGCACGACCTGGGCCTGGGTGGCTGCCGCGGCGGTCGCGGCGGGGTAGGCGATCGAAACGGCTTCCGACCAGGGCGAGCCGGTGGCCGCCGTACGGATCTCGTAGCTGACGGTGAGGCCGGGGACTGCGGGCGGGTCGAAGCGGGTGCCGTGCACGACCGAGTAGCGGACCGGCTGGCCCGGCACGCGACGCATGACGACGTACGTGTGCGCGCGCTTGATGCGCTTCCAGGAGAGGCGGTCTCCCTCGACGGCGACGGACGGGGCGGGCGTCGTGCGGTGACGACGCGACGCGCTTGCGGTGTCGCGGCTACCGGCCTTGACGATCCGCGCCAGGTGGCGTTCCGCGCGGTTCAGCTTGACGCCGGCGAGCTGGACGCCGTGGCGCTTGCTGGCGCAGGGGCCGCCCTGGCCGTGGTGGCGAGCGAGGCAGCGCTCGAACGAGCGGGCGTCGGCGACGAAGGCGCGGTCGGCGCGGTGGCTGTGGCGGGCGGCAGCTTCGAGGCTGCCCAGGAGCCCGGCGCCGGCGCGGCGGTGCACGGCGTGGTGTGGCGCGACGCCGTGACGAGCAGTTCTGTGCTGGGGGTGCTTCTTGGCCGAGCGCCGCAGCTGAGCGTGGTGGCTCTTGCCGCTGGCCGTGTGTCCGGCGCTGCGGTGGGAGACAGTCGCGGCGGCGACGCCCGTACCCGCCAGCACGATGCAGGCGATCAGCAGCAGGGTCCTGCCAGCGGCGCCGAGCGAACGGCGCGCACTGCGGCTGGTTGCGATCATGCGTCTCCTCCTTCGGGAGCCGGGCTGTCTGCGAGAGACCCCTGGCTTTGCGAGCCCGCCTCGCGGCGGGGGTGCCTTTGTCGGGAGCGGTGACGCTCAGATCGAACGTCTCGCCGGACTGCGTGAGAACTGCACGCTTGCTCTCGGCATCATCGAGGCGCCTGTGAGAGCTGCAAGCAAAGTTGGACGTATGTCCGTACCTGGAGGATCGCCCTCAAGTCGCCGTCGCGACCGTGCGAGACGGCGAGCGGGGAACTTTCAGCGAAACAGCTCCACGGCGCTAGCATTGCGCGGAACCCTGGATGAACGGCTCCCCCCTGCTCTTGCCGCGCAATTCTGCTCAAGCGGTGGCTCCGGGCCGACGATAGGACTCCTACGATGAAGTGCAATGCGCTGCTCGCAGACGATCACCCTGATCTCACCGGTGAGAAGTGAGCACTCCTGATCGCTTTCAGCAGGCTCGCTCCGGCGAGAACCTGATGAGCGCCCTCGGCGCCCTCCGCCGCCGCTGGGAAATCGTGCTCGGGGTGATCGTCGTGTCCGTCGGCGTGCTCGCCTTCACGCACGAGCACAAGGCCAAGACCTACTCGGCGACGGCCAGCGTCGCCTTCGAGAGCACGACGCTCTCCGACCAGGCGCTCCAGGTCAGCGGCGGCGGCAGCGGCGAACCGCAACGCGAAGCCGACACCGAAGTCCTGATTGCCCATTCGCCCGAAGTGGCGCGCGCGGTGGCCCAGCAGCTGCACATCGCGGGCACCGGCGAAAGCCTGCTCGGCGACGTCAAGGTCGAAGCGGCGGCCAACGCGGACGTGCTCAACATCAGTGCCGAGAACGGCGACCCGCGCGCCGCGGCCGAGCTGGCCAACGCCTTCGCCGAACAGTACATCGCGTTCCG
>DASXER010000020.1:0-15106 GCA_036490015.1 Solirubrobacteraceae bacterium
GCCTGGCGCTACGCGCGCGTATGAAGCCGGGACTCGGCCGTAGTGATGTCGACCGCTGCTTGAGCGAGGAGCGAAGCCTCGTGATCGACTGGCTGAACCGCGGCACGCTGCATCTCGTGCGCAGCGAGGACCACGGGTGGCTGCACGCGCTGACGGCGCCGCGCCTGGAGATCGGAAACATGCGCCGACTGGCCCAGGAGGGAGTGACGCCCGCGCAGGCCGAGCGTGCGGTGACAACGATCGAGCAGGCGCTCGTCGACGATGGTCCGCAGACACGCGCACAGCTCGGCGAGCGGATCGCGCGTCGGCGTGTGCGCACCGAAGGTCAGGCGCTGATCCACCTGCTGTCGCTCGCGTGCCTACGCGGCGTCGCGCTGCGCGGGCCGATGGTCGGTCGCGATCACGCCTATGCGCACGCGCGCGACTGGCTGGGTCCGAGGCAGGAGGTGGACCGAGACGCGGCCTTGACGGAGCTGGCGCGCCGCTACCTGATCGGCCACGGCCCGGCCGACGAGCGCGATCTCGCCTACTGGTCCGGGCTCCCGCTGCGCGACGCCCGCGCCGGAATGCGGGCGCTCGGCCAGCGGCTGCGCAAACGCGAGGACGGGCTGTTCGAGTTGACGACCCGCGGCGGCCGACGGCAGGCACCGGAGCCCCCGTACCCGCCACCGCGGCTGCTCGGCTCGTTCGACCCGGCGCTCCACGGCTGGCGCTCGCGCGAGTGGTTGCTCGGGAAGTTGGATGCCAGGCAGGTGATCACCGTCAACGGCATCTTCCGCGCCTTCGCGCTCGTCGCCGGGCGCGGGGTCGGGCTGTGGCGGATCGCCGGTGGCGCGATCGAGCTGGAGCCGCTCGTACGCGTCAGCGCTTCCGATCGTGCCGCGCTGCTTGCCGACGGCGAGGACGTCGTGCGCTTCCTCGCCTCTTAGTCGGCTAGGCACGCAGCTCTGCGAGCCCTTCGTCACGGCTCTTGACCGGTGCGTAGCCAAGCTCGGCGCGAGCCTTGTCGATGCGGATCGTGCACTCCTGCGAGGAGACCCAGAAGGCGAAGCGGGTGAGCGGCGGCTGGCCGGGGAGCGGTAGCAGCCGCCACGCCGCCTCAGACGCGGTGGCGGCAAACGCAGCGACGGAGCGTGGCACGCTGCGCGTGGGCGAGGTCACGCCCTGCGTCTCCAGCATCTGGCCGATGAAGTTGCGGAAGGAGACCGGCTCGCCGTCTGTGACGAAGTAGGCCTCGCCAGGGCGGCCCTTGGCGACGGCGAGGAGCAGGCCCTCGACGACGTTGTCGACGTGCGTGATCGAAGTGAGGTGCTGGCCGCCGCCGACCCAGGCGAGCTTGCCACCCCTTGCCATCTCTACGAGACGCGGAAGCAGCGTCGTGTCACCGCGGCCCCAGACGAAGCGCGGTCGCACGACGACGGTCTCGAAGCCCTCGCGCGAGGCTGCCGCCACGAGCTGCTCGGCGCGTGCCTTGGTCGAGCTGTAGAGGACCGGCGAGTCGGGACGCAACGGCGCGGTCTCGTCAACGTTCACGAGCGGCTCACCGGCCATCAGCGCGGCCTCGGTCCCAACGTGGACGAAGCGCCGCACGCCGGCCTCCGCACACGCCTTTAGCGCGTTGGCGGTTCCCTGCACGTTGTCGCGCTCGAAGTCCTCGCGCCGGCCCCAGTCGCCCAGATGGGCGGCTAGATGAAAGGCCCACTCGCAGTCGTGTGCTCCCGCCGTCATCGCAGATGTGTCCGACAGGTCACCGCCGACGGGCTGTGCGCCGAGCTCCGTGAGGCGCGCGGCGGCGACATCGGATCTGGCCAGCGCCCTGACCGCGTGGCCTTCCCGGCGGAGCCGTTCGATCAGACGGCCACCGATAAAACCGGAGCCTCCTGTCACGAAGACCTGGGTCATGCGTCTCGCTCGAACAGGTACGTCTTGAAGCCTTGGCCGGTGGCCGCGAAGCCGAGGCTGCGATAAAAGTCGTGCGCACCATTGCGCTCGTTGCCCGAGATCAAATTGACCTTGTAGCAGAGGGCCTCGTGTGCGAGCTCGATCGCCCGCAGCATCAGCGCCCTGCCGGCCCCACACCGGCGCGCGTGCTCGGCGACGACAACGTTCTCAACGAGCGCCCACGGCTGCGCGTAATGGGTCAGGTTGGGGGCAATCAGCAGGTCCACCGTCCCGACCACCTCCCCGTCGAGTTCGGCGACGAGCAGGCTGCGCGCGGGGTCGGCGATGATCTGCCCAATCGCTTGACGTGCGTCCGGCAGCGGCTCGGGCACCGGCTCGTCGAGCGGCCCTATCAGCTGCTCGTAGAGCCTCATCAGCGCGTCGAGGTCAGCGGAAGCCGCTTCGCGCACCCGGACGTCTGCCATGCCGCAGAGCTTCGCAGGTCCGCTCGCGAGCCCGATGCGGGCCACGTAGACTGAGCGACATGGCACTCATCCACACCTGTTACCGCATCACCGACGTCGACCGATCGGTGGCCTTCTACAACGCGCTCGGCTTCCAGGAGGTCGGACGCCTGCCGATCAAAGACGAGGCGATCAACGTCTTCATGAACCAGCCCGGCGACGGCGACATGCCGCGCCTCGAGCTGACCTACAACTTCGGCGTCGACTCCTACGAGCTCGGCACCGCCTACGGGCACATCGCGATCACGACCGACGACATCCACGGCACGCTCGCCAAGCTCAAAGAGCAGGGCATCGAGCCCGAGAAGCCGCCCTACTCCGTGCGCGAGGGCGGCTCGTTGCTGTGCTTCGTCAAAGACCCCGACGGCTACCGAATCGAGCTATTGGAGATGGACTGAATACCCAGCAGTACAGCCAGATTCCCGTGCTTCGCGCGGTAGCTTTCTCGCCACCACTGGCATCAGCTTGCGGCAGCAGCTAACGCGCGTAGATCGCGGGACGATAGCGCGGCTCGGGGATCGGCTTGCCGGCCTCGCGCGCCGCAGAGATCCAGGCCTCCTTAGCGCGCTCGACCTCCGCCAGAGCCTCCTCGGGGCTCGCACCCAAAGCGGAGCACGCCTCCAGGTCGGGGATATCCGCCACGTAGGAGGCGTCCTCGTCACTGTAGAAAAGGTTGATGTGATAATCGCTCACGATTGATCCTCCAGCCTAAGATCGTAGCGCTCGATCAGCCTCATCAACTGCCGCAGTTTTGGTACGGCTTGGCCTGACCGCGAACCGCCTGGAGGTTGATCAGCTCCGATATCTCCACGTGGGAAAACAGGTGATAGCTACCGCTGACGCGCCGATTACGATCATCCGCGCGGCACCGCGAGCGCGCCGGCGATCGGTACCCTCACCAATAGCGATGGGCGACACGGGCAAGATCGCCAAGAACCTCGAGCGCTTCGCGCAGGCGGTAGCCGCGCACGACCGCGAGAACCCGACCCACACCGCCCATGGCATCGGGCTGGCGCACTTCGACATGGAGCGGCTCGGCTTCGAGGAGGGCGAGGAGATCCTGCCCGGCATCACGATCCATGGCGACAGCGGCGTCACCGGCAACTTCCGCGTGCTCTGCGACGGCGAGCACGACGAGAACGAGCTGAGCGAGGCCGAGGAGCAGGCGGTCGAGGCGATCGCGACTCACGCCGTGCCCAGCAGCGCCCCCGGCCTGCCGGACAGGGAGATCGAACCGCCCTTTCACAACTAGCCTGCACAGCGGTTATGCTCGCGCCATGGCGAGCGTTGGGGGAGTCGCGTCGCAGCATCACGAAGCCGCTCCGGCGGAGGCGCCGGACGCGCAGCAGGACTTCGAAGTCGTACCCCGCCGTGGCTTGATCGGCGTCGCGATCGTGTTCGTGTGCGTGGTCGCCGCGATCGCGGCCAACAAACTCTGGCCGCTTGCCTTCCTGCACTTCGTCGGCGGCGCCTCCTGGACGATCATCGACCTGTTCCTCGGCTTCGTGCTGGGCCCGATCCTGGGCAGCCTCTCGGTCCCGGCCAAAATCGAGATGACCAAGAAGCTGATGCCGAAGATGGTGCTGATCATGCCGACCGTCGTGACCGCGACGCTGGCGGCCGGCTGGCAGCTCGGCGTCCACCTGGGGACGGTCCAGTCGACCTACTACCACCACGGCTGGACCGTGGCGAGCTTCATCGTCGTCGGCGTGATGGCGGTGATCGCACTCGGCCTGCTGGAGCCGGCGAACATCGCCGTGCTCGTCGAGCTGAAGAAGCGCCGTCCCGACCCCGAGGTGATCGAGAAGCTGATGAAGCGCTTCATCTACACCGCGGGCGCGACCGGCGTGATGCAGATCGCGACGCTCGTGATCATGGCCAAGCTGACGGTGGGCTGACGCGATGCAAGCCACCCGCAAGCTGCCACCGGTGACCGAGGTCGGGATGCTCTCTCTGGCGCTGATCGTGGCCGGCGGCATCTACCTCTCGGCCCACCTCCCACGTCACGTGCCGCTCGCGCCCGCCGTGATCCTGCTCGCCGCCTCGGCGCTGCTCCTGGCCGGCAACCTGCTTTCGCTGACGCGCGTCCCGTCGTTCGCCTGGAGCCGCTTCTTCGAGATAGCGCGTTGGGCACTGTTGGCCTACGTCGTCACGGCCGGGATGATCGAGTACGCCTTCGTGCGCGATCACCTCAGCGGCGGCCCACTGCTCGTGTTGACGCTCTCGCTCGTCGTCTACGCCGTGCACGTGCCGGTGCTGATCGCCTTCACCGTCGCGCGTTATTACGACCCGAGCGAAGCCACCGCCTAGATCCCTTCGGTCACCAAAGGCGGCGAGATGCCGGCGCGCTCGGCGGTCATCAGCACGAGCCGCTCGATCGTCGGACAGTGCAAATCGTGGCGCGCCGCCGCGCGCAGCACGGAGCCCGGGATCGCGTCCAGCTCGGGCGTGCGGCCGGCCGCGATGTCGCGCTGCATCGACGAGCCGAGCGTGTCATGCGCGCGCTCCAACTCGCCAAGCGCACGCGCCGGGTCGGTCTCGTCCGCGCCCTCGGCCAGCGCGACCGCGCACGCCTCCTCGATCGCACCGACGAGATCGGAGCGCAGCGAGGGCGTCGAACGGATCTCCCCCAGCAGCTTGTCGTAGGCACTGGTCGTACAGGCGAGCGCGTTCAAACGCACGAGCTTCGACCACATGCACTGCGCCTCCGAGCTGTCGTAGCGGATCGGCACGTCCGCCTTCTCCAGCACATCGCCAAAAGCGTGCATCGGCCCTTGAGCACTCGCGTGCGCGCTGGCCATGCTGACGAGCAGGAAGGGGCTCGTGTGCACGACGACGCCGGGCTCGGGCCGGTCAGCCTCGATGCGGATCGACCCGGCGAGCACGCGCTCGGGCGCGAAGCGCTCGCGCAACAGCGGGATGTGGTCGAGCCCGTTCAGCTGCGGCAGCACGAGGCCCGGCTCCACCGCGATCCGCTCCAGAGCCGGCTCCATCCCTGCCGCCTTCGTAGCAACGATTAGAAGATCGACCGTCTCCTGCAATCGGTCGCACGTCTGCGGACGCGCGACGAAGTCGCCAAAGGTCACACTTCTCACCTCGATCCCCCGCTCGGCGATCAGCGCGGCGGTGCTCTCGCGCGCGACGACGGTGACGTCCTCGCCCGCTCTCGCGAGCACGCCTGCGAGCAGCCCGCCTACGCCTCCAGGACCGAGCACGGCGATCTTCATGGCGCCTCCATCAGCACGCCCGGGTTCAGCACCCCGGCCGGATCGACAGCCGCCTTCGCGCCCTTCAGCGCGAGCGCGAACGGCTCGGGGCGCTGGCGTTCATACCAAGGACGGTGATCGCGTCCAACCGCGTGGTGGTGGGTGATCGTCGCCCCGTGTTCTGACAGCACGTCTGAGACGGCCTGCTTGATCTCACCCCACTGCTCGACCTCCGACCCGCGCCGCGCCGGCGCGAGCACCGTGAAGTAGGGCGCCGGGCCGTCTGGGTACACATGCGTGAAGCGACAGTAGACCTTCCCTTCTGGGCCGCAGGCCTCTTGCGCGGCGGCCTTGACGTGGTCGTGGAGCGCCGGAAAGCGCTCCCACGTGATCGCCGTCTCGAACGTCTCCGCCAGCACACCGCACGCGACAAGCGTGTCTCTCAGGTACGGGGCGCCGAGAAAGGCGCTACGCCACGAGTCGACCGCGTCGCCACCCTTGGACGACGATCTCTCCTGAGCGACGCCACCGTGCTCGGCGCACAGCGCGAGCGCGGCCGCCATCGCCTCGGCGACCGGGCTTTCGCTGGACTCGAAGCCGAGCACGAGCAGCGCGTGCGAGCCGTCGGAGGCCATCGTCAGACCGGCCTCGCCCGCGTCGAGCAGACGGCAGTTGGACGGGTGCAGGCCGGATTGGGAGATCGCGCTCACGCAGTCCGCGCCGGCCATGAAGCTGTCGAAGGTGACGCCCGCCGAGGCGCGGTGGGCGGGCTTCGGCTGCACGCGCATCCAAGCTTGGGTGATGACGCCGAGCGTCCCCTCAGAGCCGACCAGCATCCGGTCGGGGCTGGGACCGGCGCCTGAGCCGGGCAGACGCCGCGACTCCCACACGCCGGCGGGTGTGATCGCGCGCGCGGACTCGAGCAGATCCTCGATGTGGGTCCAGAGCGTCGCGAAGTGCCCGGCCGCGCGCGTGGCGATCCAGCCGCCGAGCGTCGCGTACTCGAACGACTGCGGGAAGTGACGCAGGGTCAGCCCGTGCTCGGCCAGCTGGGACTCCAGTCGCGGCCCGGTCGCGCCCGCCTGGATCAACGCCGAGCGCGAGACCGCGTCGACCTCCAGCAGGCGGTCCATCGCGCCGAGGTCGATCGAGACCACGCCGTTGAAGCTCTCGCCGACGTTCGGCGTCACGCCGCCCACCACCGAGGTGCCGCCGCCGAAGGGGATCGCCGCCACGCGCTCGGAGGAGCACCACTCCAGCAGCCGCTCCAACTCTTGCTCCTCGCGTGGGTGGGCGACGACGTCCGGGGGATGCTCGAACTGCCCGCGAAAGCCGCGCACGAGATCGACATAGGACTTGCCGAGCGCGTGCGAGGCACGCGCGTGAACGTCGTCGCGACAGATCTCACGCAGCCCGGCGGGCGCCTGCACGCGCGGCGCGGGCAGGCGCACGGCGTCCAACGCGACGGGCTCCTCGACCTCGCCCGGCTGGAAGCCGAGCCGTTCGCCCAACATCGGAAGCGATGCGCGCACGTCGGCGGACGAGGCGTGTTGGTCCTCGTAGCCCCAGCCCCAGTGCTTGCGCCGGCGGTTGGCCATTGGCGCGAGTCTATGGAGCGCGGCAACGGGTCGGCACGCACGATCGATCATCTAGCCTTCCCGGCTATGGCCGAGCCGAGCACCCAGGGACCGGAGATCCTCGCGCGCGGTCCGTGGGACATGGGCCACATCTCGGCACGCTGGCTAGATGATCACTACGAGCCCTCGCCGGCGCAGACCGAAGCCGCCGACGCAGCCATCAAGGAGCTGCGGGATCGCGGCTCGCCGAGCCACGACGGGCTCGCCGCGCGCTTGGTCGACTACCGCCAGGACGACGGCGGCATCGCCTTCGAGTTGCAGCCGCTGCGCTGGGCCCTGCGCCTCGTGCCGGCGGACGCGTCGGACAGCGTCGCGGCCCTGTGCGTGACGCGCGCCGCCGACGGGCGCTGGCTGGCGGGCCGGCGCGCGCCGTGGGTGGCCTCTTGGGCTGGGCGCTGGGCGCTCGGCGCCGGCGGTGCGGTCGACCTCGGCGAGAGCCCCGCCGACACGCTCGTGCGCGAGCTGCACGAGGAGTGGTCGATCACCCCTGAGCGCGTCCGTGGCGAGGCGCTGATCCGCCTGCCGCAGCAGCTTGTGATGTTCGTCGGCCAGGCATGGCTCGCGGAGGGCGACGAGCAGCGTGTGCAGCCCGACCACGAGCACGACGAGTTCGCCTGGTGGCCGCGCGACATCGACGCTTGGCCGGCCGAGGCCGGCGAGCCGCTCGCGGGCATGGCGCGCTGGCTCTCGATGTGAGCACGGCCGCCGCGCCCTCCACCGGCCCGCTCACCTTCGCGCGCCTGAAGTGGGCCTCGTTCACCCATTCGTGCATCTACATAGCGCTGCTGATCAGCGCCTTCGCGGTGGGCAACCCGCAGCCTTTGACGTTCATCCTCGGCCTGTCTCACGGCCTGCTCTGGATCGCCATGTCTCTGGCTTGCATCATCGCCGCGCGGCTGCGGATCGTGTCGCTGCGGCTGGCCGTCGCGGTCGCCGTGCTGGGAGGAATCGGGCCCTTCTTCGGCAGCATCCAGTTCGTCCGCGAGCAGCGTCGGCGCGAGTCGCGCACGATGTGAAAAACGCTCGCAACTGAGGCACTTTCCGCCGGGAGGATGCTCCTACAGTGCCGCCGGAGTCGCGCTAGAGTGGTTACTCGATGGCCACGGAGACGACGCCCCAGAAGATCGTGGACGTCGTGACCCCCGCAGCGGGTGAGTCTGTCACCGAGGGAACAATCCTCGAGTGGCATGTCAAGGTCGGCGATGCGATCAAGGCCGACGACACGATCGTCGAGATCTCGACCGACAAGGTCGACGTCGAGCTGCCCTCGCCGGCGGCGGGCACCGTCACCGAGATCCTGGTCGAGGAGGGCGACACCGTCACCGTCGGTCAGGTGATCGCGCGCATCGCGGTCGGATCCAACGGCGCCGTTCCCAGCGCGCCGCCCGCCTCGCCCGAGCCGACGGCGAGCAACGGTGCGAGCAGCCACGACGGCAACGGCGCCTCCGCCGCGCCGCCTGCCCCGGCCCAGAGCGAGGACGAGCCTGGCAGCGGTGAGCTGATCGACGTACTCACCCCGGCGGCCGGCGAGTCGGTCACCGAGGGCACGATCCTCGAATGGCACGTCAAGGCCGGCGACGCGATCAAGGCCAACGACACGATCGTCGAGATCTCGACCGACAAGGTCGACCTCGAGCTGCCTTCCCCCGCCACCGGCACGGTCAGCGAGATCCTCGTCCAAGAGGGCGACACCGTCACCGTCGGCCAGGTGATCGCGCGCATAGCGGCCGGTACACCGTCAGCCGCTGCAGGGGCGCCCGCCGAGGCTCCACCGCCTTCCCAGGCTCCTACAGCACGGACCCCCGTACAGAACACCAGCACCGCCAAGGCCTCCCCAGTCGCGGCACGCGTCGCCGCCGCCGAGGGCATCGACCTGAACGGGCTTGCTGGCAGCGGCCCGGCCGGCAGGATCACGAAGTCCGACGTGCTGTCCGCCGGCAACGGGGCGTCCGCGCCACCACAGTCGCCCCCCGCTGCGGAGAGCCACAGCGAGCCGATGCGGGGAGGCGCCGCGGCGCTCGTGCGCTACATGGAGCAGTCGCGCTCGATCCCGACCGCGACCAGCTTCCGCACGCTGACCGTGACGATGCTCGACGGTCGCCGGCGCGAGCTGAAGGAGGCCGGCTACCGCGTCTCCTACACGCACCTGATCGCCTACGCGATCGCGCTCGCCGCACAGGACATGCAGGTCATGAGCCACCACTTCGCCGAGCTCGACGGCAAGCCGCAGCGCGTGATCGACGGCCAGGTGAACCTCGGGCTGGCGGTCGACGTGGAGAAGAAGGACGGCTCACGCACGCTGATGGTGCCCGTGATCCCGAACGCCGGCGGCCTACCCTTCGCCGGCTTCGTCGACGCCTACGACGCGCTGGTCGAGAAGGCGCGCACGAACACGCTGACGGCCGACGACCTGCAGGGCGGAAACGTCACGCTCACGAACCCCGGCGGCATCGGCACGATCGCCTCGGTGCCGCGGCTGATGTCCGGCCAGGGCACGATCGTCGCGACCGGCTCGATCGCCTATCCCGTCGGGCTCGGGAACATCGGCGCGATGATCGGCGCTGAGAAGGTCATGACGATGACCTCGACCTATGACCATCGCGTCATCCAGGGCGCGGAGTCGGGCCGCTTCCTCGCCCTGATCGAGGAGCACCTGTCAGGCGAGCACAGCTTCTACGAGAACGTGTTCTCCTCGCTCGGGGTTGAGCTCGGCCCGCCGCCGAGCCTGCCCGCCCCAGCCGCCGCTGCTGCCGCCGCCGCGACGTCCGCCCCGCAGACGCCCGCCGGCGGCGAGGAGATGCTGCAGGCGGTGCACGCCGGCACGACCTACGTCGGGCGCGTGCGCAGCCACGGCCATCTCGCGGCCAAGCTGGACCCGCTCGGCACGGAACCCGAGGGCGACCCGGGCCTCGACCCCGAGGCGCTCGGACTGACGCCGGAGATGCAGGCGCGCCTGCCCGCACGGATCTTCCAGATGTACGTGCCGGGCGCGACGCTCGCCGACGCGCTGCCGCACCTGCGCGAGACCTACTGCGGCACGATCGCGTATGAGATCGAGCACATCGCCTCGCACCGCCAGCGCGTGTGGCTGCGCGAGCACATCGAGTCGGGCGCCTTCCGCGGCGAGCCGACCAACGACGAACGGCGCCGCCTGCTACGCCGGCTGGTCGAGGTCGACGCGCTCGAGCGCTTCATGCACAAGGCCTACCTGGGGCAGCACCAGTTCTCGATCGAGGGCCTCGACATGACCGTGCCGATGCTCGACGAGCTGATCCAGCTGTCGGCCGCCCACGGCGGCCAGGAGGTCGTGATCGGCATGGCGCACCGCGGCCGGCTGAACGTGCTCGCGCACAACCTCGGTCGCGCCTACGACACGATCTTCGCCGAGTTCGAGGGCGCCTCGACGCTGGACGCCGTCACCACGATCCCGCAGGGCGGCACCGGCGACGTCAAGTACCACCACGGCACGCAGGGCACCTACGCCCTACCCAACGGCGAGGCTATCCGCGTCAACCTGGAGTCGAACCCCAGCCACCTGGAGTACGTCTCCCCGGTCGTCGAGGGCGCGACGCGCGCCGCGCAGACGAGCCGCAACGGCGCCCACGCCCACCAGGACACGAACGCCGCCGTGCCGATCGTGATCCACGGCGACGCCTCCTTCCCCGGCCAGGGCGTCGTGGCGGAGACCTTCAACCTGCAGGCGCTCGACGGCTACAAGGTCGGCGGCACCGTCCACCTGATCATGAACAACCAGATCGGCTTCACGACCGACCCGGACGACGACCGCTCGACCCGCTGGGCATCGGACCTCGCGAAGGGCTTCGACGTGCCGATCGTGCACGTCAACGCCGATGACGTGGCGGCCTGCATCAGCGCCGTCAGGCTGGCCTTCGCGTTTCGCCAGGAGTTCGGCCATGACGTGCTGATCGACCTGATCGGCTACCGGCGCTTCGGCCACAACGAGTCCGACGAGCCCGCCTACACCCAGCCTGAGATGTACGCCAAGATCAAGTCCAAGAAACGCGTCACGGAGCTGTGGGCGGAGCGGTTGGTGGCCGACGGCGTCGTCTCCCAGGACGAGGTCGAGCAGCAGGCCCAGGAGGTGTGGGACAACATGACGCTCCTGCACCAGCGGCTCAAGAGCAAGATCGCCTCGGCCGCCGAGCACGGCGGCGACCAGGTCACCGGCGAGTACCAACTCGACCGCTCGCCGAGCCCGGAGGTCGACACCGCCGTGCCGGCCGCGCGCCTGCGCGAGTTGGGCGAGCAGCTTCTGCGCACGCCCGAGGGTTTCACCGTGCACCCCAAGCTCGTCAAACAGCTGGAGCGCCGTCGCGAGACGCTCGCCGACGACGAGCAGCCCGGCATCGACTGGGCGCACGCGGAGGCGCTGGCCTTCGCCTCGCTGCTGACCGAAGGCACGCCGCTCAGGCTCACCGGCCAGGACACCGAGCGCGGCACCTTCTCCCAGCGCCACATGGTGCTGCACGACGCCAAGACCGGCCAGACGATCTGCCCGATCCAGAACCTGCCCGACGCGCTCGCGCCGCTGGAGCTGCACAACAGCCCGCTGTCGGAGCTCGCCTGCATGGGCTTCGAGTACGGCTACAGCCAGGAGGCGCCCGAGACGCTCGTGCTGTGGGAGGCGCAGTTCGGCGACTTCGTCAACTCGGCGCAGGTGATCGTCGACCAGTTCATCACTTCCGGCCTGGCCAAGTGGGGACAGACCTCACGCCTGACGCTGCTGCTGCCACACGGCTACGAGGGCTCGGGCCCCGAGCACTCCTCGGCGCGACTGGAGCGCTTCCTGGTGGCCTCTGGCGAGGGCAACATCCGCGTCGCCAGCCCGACCACGCCCGCCCAGTACTTCCATCTGCTGCGACGCCAGGCGCGGATCGCCAAGCAGCGCCCGCTGATCGTGATGACGCCGAAGTCGCTACTGCGCCTACCCCAGGCCGCCAGCTCCGTCGCCGACATGGCCGAGGGCAGCCGCTTCCAGCCAGTGCTGGCCGAGCCCGGCGTCCACGACGAGGCGGTGACGCGGCTCGTGCTGTGCACCGGCAAGATCTACTACGACCTGGTCGGCCACCCCGAACGCGCCACCCACCACGGCTTGGCGGTCGCGCGCGTCGAGCTCCTCTACCCGTTCCCCGAAGGCCAGATCCTCGAGCTGATGGGCCGCTACCCGAACCTGCACGAGGTGCTGTGGGTGCAGGAGGAGCCGCGCAACATGGGCGCCCGCGCGCACATGTTCCCGCGCCTGATGCAAATCATGCCGGCGGAGATGCACTTCGGCTACATCGGGCGCCCCGAGCGCGCCAGCCCGGGCGAGGGCTACCCCGCCGCGCACGCGATCGAACAGAGCCGCATCGTCACGACCGCGATCGACCTGCGCCAGCCGATCAGCCAATACCCCCGCAAGACCCCAGGTGAGCGCTGATGTGGGCCCTCTTCCAACGCTGGCGTCGCATGCGCAAACAGCGCAAGGCGATGCGCCGCGGGCGCTAGCGGGATCACGCAAGACGCCCCCTGAGACCAGTCGATGCCACGTGCGTCGCAAGCGTGGGTGTGCTGCGTCGGTCGCGACAAGAGCCTTGCAGCGACCTGCGACCCTTGATTTCGCCGTACGTCGTCCGTACAATAAGTTGATGCGTACCCAACGACTAGAGCTTCGCCTGACCGACGACGAGCGGCAGCTCGACGGCGCTGCGGCGATAGCGGTCGGCGAGACGCTGAGCGACTTCTTTCGTCGTGCGGCGAGCACGCGTGCCCAAGAGGTCCTCGCTGACCAGCAGCGGATCGCGCTCAGCCAGGACGAGGCCGCGCGCTTCCTGGACGCGCTCGACACGGTTGATCAGGACACGGTCGCGCGCCTAAGCGAACTGCGCGAGCGCGCGTGAACGCCCGCTTCGCCGGCACCGAACGCTACGACACCGCCCGCCACGACGTCGCCAACTTTAGCTGCGGCGACGAGCTACTTGACCGCTGGCTGGTGCGCTACGCAGGTCAGAACCAGTGTCGAGACGCAGCACGCACCTTCGTCGCCGCGACCAGCGACCAGCGTGTGTATGCCTACTATGCGCTTCTCGCTGGGCAACTCGATCATCACGAAGCAACGCCCGAGACCAGTAAAGGGCTATCGCAACACTTCCCGATCCCTGTCGCGATCCTTGCCCGACTAGCCATAGACGTTGGCCAGCAGGGCCAGGGGATCGGCGCGGCGCTTCTCAACGATGCCCTCGTGCGCGTGGTCCGTGCATCGCAGCAGATCGCCGTTCGCGCGGTAGTCGTGCACGCAGTTGACGAGAACGCTACGTCGTTCTACGAACGGTTTGGTCTCCACGCGCTCAGCGCCACACCCCGAACACTGATGGTCACGCTCGCCGCGCTTCGTACAGCCGGCTACGAATAACGCGCACTGCTGGTTGCGGCAAACGCGGCGGTATCGTCAGACGATGCCATCCGAGAACCTATCGGCAACTCAGGAGGTCGCCGGGCACCTCGATTTCGAGAGGTACGAGCCGTTCTACATCGGGATCACGAAGGGCGGCGCCTGGAAGCTCTGCGACGCGCCAGATCCCGACTGGGAAGTCGGCACCGGCCACCCGGCGGTTCTGTCTCCGGCCAGATCCAAAGCAATGGTGTCGTAGCCGTCCTCCTTCAGCACGAGCAAGCCCACACCCCTGGTGTTCCCCGTCTTGCACGGAACGCTGGGCGAGGACAGCGCGATGCAGGGACTGGCGGAGCTCGCCGGGATCCGCTACGTGGGCTGTGACATCCAGAGCTCGGCTCTGTGCATGGACAAGTCCCTCGCCTACATCGTCGCCAAAGGCGCCGGGATCGCGACGCCGGAGTTCTGGGATCGCCACGGCAGACGAAGAACTCGATCCCGACGGCCTGATCCATCCGGTCTTCGTGAAGCCGGCCCGTTCGGGATCATCTTTCGGTGTCGGCAAGGTGCGCAGCAAACGCGGTTTGCAGAGCGCGGTGCAGACGGCGAGACAGTTCGACTCCTCGACGAGCATCCACTGGGTCGCCAAGCTCGCCGTGCTGCGAGCCTGTCGTCTACCCCGAAGTTCAGCGTGAGGAAGCCCCTACGCATGGCCGAGGTCGCAAAGGCTCTCGGCGACCCAATCCGATTGCAGCTCGTCGACGTGCCGCGCAAGCACGCCAGGAAGGTCTGCGTCTGCGAGCTCGTGCCGCTGTTCGACATATCTCAGCCCACGTTGTCGCACCATCTCGGCAAGCTCCGCACCGCCAGGATCGTGGACTCCGAAGCGCCGGGGCCTATGGGCCCTACTACTACGTGATCCCCGACGCCCTAGGGGAGCTATCCACGTGGCTGAGTTGAACGCCGCCGAGACAACGACCACCGACCCCGTTGCCTATTGTCGATCGCGAGAGCGTCTGCATATCGCAGCAGCGATCACGCCCGAGTTGCTGCCCGTCGTCTGTCCCACGACAGCGCTAGCGCCCTTTCCAAACCGGGTCGCGCTTCTCCTTGAAGGCGCTCGAGCCCTCCTTCGCGTCCTCCGAGGTCATCACGGGACCGGAGATCTCGCCCTGCTTGGCCCACATCTCGTCGCTCGTCCAGTCGAACTGCTCCTGCAGGATCTTCTTGGCCGCCACCAGCGCGAGCGGTCCGTTCTTGGACAGCTCCCCGGCCAGCGCGAGCGCGTCCTCGACCGCCGATCCCGGCTCAGAAAGACGATTCACGAGCCCGTAGTCGTGGAAGCGCTCGGCGGGGAAGAAGTCGCCGGTCAGGGCCAGCTCCATGACGACGTGGTAGGGCATCCGGCGGGGCAGGCGTAGCAACGCGCCACCCGCGGCGATGAGCGAGCGTTTGACCTCCGGGATG
>DASXER010000041.1:0-22857 GCA_036490015.1 Solirubrobacteraceae bacterium
CAAGGAATGAGCGACGAACGACTATTGGTTACTGGCGGCTTCGGCTTCGTCGGGTCCGCGGTAGTGAAACGTCTTGTCGAGCAAGGTGAAGCACGGGTCCAGGTGCTCGACGACTGCAGTCTGGGAATGCCGGAGAACCTAGGTGACGCGCTGCCGTTCGTCACCTCGGCGATAGTCGACATCCGCGATCAGGCAGAGGTGCGCGCAGCGATGCGCGAGCTGTCGCCCGACGTCGTGATTCACCTCGCCGCGTTGCACTTCATACCGGCGTGCGACGAGGACCCCAAGCGCTGCTTGGACATCAACGTCGGCGGCACGCAGGCAGTGCTCGACGGCTGCGCCGAGGTCGAGGCGAAGGCCGTGGTGATCGCCTCGACAGCGGCCGTGTACGCGCCGGACACCGCCGCCCACGGCGAGGACGCGGAGATCGGCCCGACCGACGTGTACGGGTTGAGCAAGCTGTTCTCCGAGCGGCTCGCCGAGCTGTTTCACCGCAACACATCGACGCCCACCGGCGTCGCGCGGCTGTTCAACGTGTTCGGTCCGGGGGAGACCAACCCGCACCTGATCCCGGCCGTCATCCGCCAAGCCGAGCGCGGCGGTGAGCTGCGACTCGGGAACCTCACGACCAAGCGTGACTACGTGTTCGTCGATGACGTCGCCGACGGGCTGATCGCGCTCGCTCGTCAGCTGCGCGGCGGGGACGGCTGGCTGCGCTGCAACCTGGGGCGAGAAGAGGCGGTCGACGGTCACGGTCTCGTCAGCACGATCGGCGAGCTGATGGGCGTAGAGCTGGCAGTCGCGAACGACCCGCGGCGGATGCGCCGTTCCGACCGTCCGGTGCTGCTCAGCGACTGCTCGGGTGCGCGCTCGAGCTTGCAATGGCGCGCCGGCACGACACTGCGCGACGGGCTCGCCGCGGCGCTGCGGCGCCCCACGGCCACCGGCGTGAGCGTGGAGTGAGGGCCATGCGGATCGCCTACGTCTCAGCCCACTATGCGCCGATGGTCGGCGGCGTCGAGAAGCACGTCGCCGAGCTGGCCGGCTGCGTCGCGCGTCTCGGGCATCGGGTCGAGGTGCTGACGCACGCCGAGGCCGACACGGCGACGACAGAGGAGCGCGACGGCGTGACCGTACGGCGCTTCGGCGTGCCGATGGCGAGCACCAACTATGCGTTCTCGCCGGCCCTGATGAAGGAGCTGGTGCGCGTCAGGGACTCCTTCGACGTGATCCACGCCCACGGCTACCACGCGCTGCCCGCGCTGCAGGCGGCGCTCTCCAACCCGCGCACGCTGGTGTTCACGCCCCACTACCACGGCACCGGGCACTCGCGTTTTCGCAAGCTCCTGCACCCGCCATACCGGCGCCTCGGCGCGATGATCTTCCACCGCGCCGGGCGCACGATCGCGGTCTCGCCACCCGAGGCGCGGCTGATCCTCTCCCACTTCCCGGCGATCGAGTCGCGTCTGGTGGTGATCGGCAACGGCGTCCACGTGGACAGCGTGCGCGACGCGCAGCCGCTGGCCGAGTCGCGCCGGATCGTCTTCAGCGCCGGTCGCTTGGAGAGCTACAAGCAGGTCGACAAGACGATCGACGCGATGGCTCACCTGCCCGCCGATTACGTGCTGCGCATCACCGGCGACGGCGCCGCGCGGGAAGGGCTCGAAGCACGCGCCGCCGCGCTTGGCCTCGACGACCGCATCGCCTTCCTCGGCAAGGTCTCAGAGCAGGAGCTGTATCGCTGGTTTCGCTCCTGCTCGGTGTACGTCAGCATGTCCAGCAACGAGGCGATGCCGGTCGCGTTCATCGAGTCGCTCGCGGCCGGCGCTCGGGTGCTCGCCTCCGACATCCCGGCTCACCGCGATCTGGTGAAGAAGACCGAGGGCTCGATCGTGCTGACGGCGCTCGACACCGATCCGTCGGCGCTCGCGGAGCGCATCGAGGCGCTTGCCGCGCAGCCCGCCGCGCCGGCCCGCATCGAGACCTGGGACGACGTCGCCGAGCGCACGCTCGAGGTCTACGAAGAGGCGATCGGCGAGCGGCTGCTCAGCGCCGCATGAGCCGCCCCAGTCGCCCGCGCGTGCTCGTGGTCGGCTCGGGCACGGAGTTCATCAGCGGCGTCAGCCACCACACGCGCTATCTCGCCGAAGCGCTCGACGAGCGCGCCGAGGTCTCCGTGCTGCTGATGCGCAAGCTGATACCGCGCTTTCTCTATCCCGGGCGCGAGCGGGTGGGGGAGAAGTTGACGGGCGCCGAGTACCGGCCTTCGATGCCGGTGTTCGACGGCGTGGACTGGTTCTTGTTGCCGTCGCTCGCGCGCGCGCTGCGCTTCATGCGCCGCCAGCGGCCCGAGTGCGTCGTGTTCCAGTGGTGGACGGGCGCCGTCCTGCACAGCTATCTGCCGCTCGCGTTGTGTGCGCGCGCGAGCGGTACACGGATCCTGATCGAGATGCACGAGATGCAGGACACCGGCGAGGCCGCGATGGCCCCGGCACGAGCATATGTGAATCGCTTCGCGCGCCTGCTGATGGACATGGCCGACGGGTTCATAGTTCACTCCGAGCACGACCGGATCGCGCTGGCAGAGAATTTTCCAATCGGCAGGCGACCGGTGCGCACACTGCGGATGGGGCCGTACTCGCACTACGAGTTCACTCATGCCCCACCGGCACGTGAGGCGCCGCCCGAGGCGTGCAATTACCTCTTCTTCGGCACCATCCGTCCCTACAAGGGGCTGGAGGACCTCGTGCGTGCGTTCGAGCTGTTGAGCGACGACGGCGACCCGGGCTGGCTGACGGTCGTCGGCGAGACCTGGGAAGGCTGGCAGGAGCCGCTGCGGCTGATCGAGTCCTCGCGCTGTCGCGAGCGCATCACACTGGTCAACCGCTACGTGACCGACGAGGAGGCCAGTGGCTGGTTCGCCGGCGCCGACGTGGTCGCGCTGCCCTATCACCGCTCCTCCGCCAGCGGCCCGTTGCACATGACGATGGACGCCGGGCTGCCGGTCGTGCTGACCGACGTCGGCGGCCTGCGCGAGGCGGTCGACGGCTACGAGGGTGCCGTGCTCGTGCGCGAGCGCGACCCGCGCGCGCTGAGCGACGGGCTGCGCGCCGCACAGACGCTGCGCGGGCGTCGCCACGCGGTCGCCAACGGATGGGACGGCGCCGCCGAGGCGGTGCTCGACCTCTTCGCCGAGGTCCGCTGAGAGAGCTGCTCCTCACCGTGCGCGCGCTCTGCGACTAGGCGCGGGCCATGACGCCTTTCAGCAGCGCCTCCAGCGTCGCCCGCGAGACTTCGTCGGGCTTTGCCGTCGCCTCCAGCTCGTATAGGTAGCTGCCCTGGCTCGCGATCAGCTCGAGCCCGCCTTCCCAGCCACTGTGGCCGGGGCGGAAGGTCAGCAGTACGGCATGTGCGAACACGTGGTCGGGCTTGGCGGTCGCATGGGCGCCGGATGGAAGCTGGCTGCGCAGGCTCAGCGAGACCTCGCCGGCGAGCGCATGTGACGCCCCGCTCGGCGAGCGCAGCTCGATCGCGGTCGACTTGACGTGTTCGCTGCGGTTCAGCTCGAATTCGCTGATTGCCGCCGCACGAAATCCGGCATGTGTGAGAAAACGCCGTTCGGCGCTCGTGGCGGAGCCGCTGGAGTTGTTGTCGGCGGCGAAGTAGGCCACTTCCAGCGACCCCGAAGCCGCTTCGAGGTTTTCAGCTGTTGGCAGGTCGTCGACCCGTACGACGTGCAGGATCGGCGCCTCGTCGATCGCCAGCGCCGAGCTGGTGGGTACGAGCGCACCCGTACCCACCAGCATCAACGCGAAGGCGGCTCGTCTCAGAGCAGCTGCGACAGGCATTCGGCTTCCGAGCTGAGCCCGTAGGCTTCGTACTTCGTGCCGGCGCAGTCCGCCGCCGTCGCCTCACGGAGGCTGATGTGGAGGCTGCCGTAGTTGTCGCGCGTGTCGATGTCGAACAGGCGGAACGACACCTTGTGGTGCCTGTGGCCCACCAGCGCGTATTCATAGACGTGGTGCGGGGTCGGCGCCGTCGGCGCGCCGAGCGCGTTCGGGTGCGCCCATTCGCCCGTGCCGGGATTCATTTGGAAGTTGATCCATTTCACCGGCAGTTTCGCCTGCGCACACGGTTCCGGCAGCCACGGACGCGAGATCACGAACTCGGCGTCGAAGCCGACCCTGCCCGCGCCACCCGCGGAGGCGAATTCGGGCGCTTCTTCCGGCGTGCCGCAGAGAATCGTCCAAGGTGCCTGCGGTACGACGTAGTTGATCGCCGCGTAGTAGCTGAACGTGCCTTGCACAGTCGCCACGTAGAGGCCGTTCTGCAGCTTCACTTCGCTCGCCGCCGGTGGGGTGAAGGTCTTCTTCCCGGCGTGGTAGGAGTCGAGTGTGAAATGGTCGATGGTGGTCGATGCGCTCGCGATCGCGGGGAGCGAGATGACGCCCAGTACGCAGATCGCGAAACAGAGCATCGCTCGCGCTGATCGCGGCATTGATCCTCCTTTGGTGATGTGTGCTTTGTGGTGGTGTGTGTTCGGCCGGTTCATACGTGCTCACCAGCCAGTGACAGCTCACCCGCCGCTCCGTAGCGGCGGGCGCGGGTGGCCGGTGTGTGACGCCGAGTCCGCTCGCGCACGATCGTGCGCAACACGCGCGCGCCGTCGCGCCACGTGCGCAGGTTGCTCTCACCGTGGATGCGCTCGCGCTCGAAGCTCGGCACCTCGCGTACGTCCAGCCCCGCCCGCGAGACGCGGATGTTGATCAGCGTCTCGACCTCGAAGCCGCTGCAGTCGATCTGCAACGTCGGCAGGCAGTGGCGCCAGAAGGCGTTGTAGCCGTAGCAGAGGTCCGAGTAGGAGGTACCGAACAGCGCGTTCACGGTGCCCGTGAGGACGTGGTTGCCGAGTCCGCGCAACGGAGTCAGGTCGGCACTGCCGCCCTGCTCCAAAAAGCGCGTGCCCTTGGCGAAGTCCGCGCCCTCGGCGAGCGTTTCCATGAAGCGCGGTATCTCCGCCGGGTCGGCCGATCCGTCGGCGTCGAGCATCACGAGGATGTCGCCGCTCGCGGCTTCGAAGCCGCAGCGCAGCGCATCGCCCTTGCCGCGGCCTGTCTGCATCACCACCCTGACGTCCGGGCGGCAGTCGCGCGCGACCTCGGGCGTGCCGTCGGTCGAGTGGCCGTCGACGACGATTACCTCGTGGATCGTCTCCGGCAGCTCGGCCAACACCAGTGGCAGGTTGTCCGCCTCGTTGAGCGTCGGGATGATCACGCTCACGCGCGGCCATTCTTCCGCCCGCGCCGCGCGCCGCTCGCGTCGCTCCAGGATCGGGTCGAGCGCGTGCGGCGGCGTCGTCGCTTCAATCGGACCGCTCCACTCCATTGTGGCGCCGCCCGTGGGCTGCATTTCCAGGTTCGCAACAGTCATCGTTGTTTGGCTCCCATGCCGATCGGTTGATTTGAGCAACCACACGCCGACCGTCCTTCACGAAATGTGAAAGCGGTGACGTTCCTTCCGGTACTGCCGTCAACCTTGTCCTTGAGGCGTTACTCGGAGCGGACGTTTCACATAAATGTGAGCCGTGCGCCGAGGTCCGACCTTCCCGTTCGCCTTCGGTCCTTCCCATGGCCCCTTTGGCGGGGTGTATTCGTACCTGACCCATGAAGGTGAAATGCCAATCCTTGGACGTATGTCTGAGCACCTTTCGGGCAGTCGCGCGAAGTGGTGAAAACCGGGCTCGTCGCGTGCCGGTATGGTTCGGGCATGAGTCAGCGAGTGCGTCTGCGCCAGGCGGTGTTCGTCGCCGATGAGCTGGAGCCGCTGTGCGGCGAGCTGGAGCGCGAGCTGGGCGTGACGGACCCCTTCCACGACCCCGGCGTGGGTGAGTTCGGCTTGCGCAACGCCGTCTACGCGCTCGGCGACTGCTTCCTGGAGGTGATCGCGCCGGTCCAGGCCGAGACGGCGGCCGGGCGCTACATCGAGCGTTTCGGGGCCGGTGGCTACATGGTGCTGTTCGACCTCGAGGATCTAGACGCCGCCCGCGCGCGCGTGGAGCGGCTCGGGGTGAGGGTCGTGTGGCGCATCGACCTGCCCGACATCGCCGGCACGCACCTGCACCCGGCGGACATGGCGGGCGCGATCGTCTCGCTCGACCGCTCCGAGCCGTACGGGACCTGGCGCTGGGGCGGTCCCGCGTGGGCCGGGCAGGTCGGCGAGGGCGCCCCCGGCGCCTTGAACGCGATCACGGTGGCCGTCGGGGATCCCGGTGCGGCGGCGGCTCGCTGGAGCGAGGTCCTCGGCGTCGAGCGCGGCGAGGGGCAGGCGCTTCAGCTCGACGGCGGCGCGGTGCGCTTCCGCGAGCCGGCTCCGGGCGGGCGACGGGGCTTGGTCGAGATCGACGTCTCCGCGCCCGGCGGCGCGCGCGAGATCGAGCTGGGTGGCGTGCTGCTGCGGATCGGCTGACCGTGTCCGATCAGGCGATCGAGCGGCTCGCGGCCTACGCCCCGCTCGGGGACGCCGCGAGCGGGCTGCGCTACCTGCTGCTCGACGTCTTCTCCTCCAAGCCGCTGGAGGGCAACCAACTCGCGGTCGTCCTCGACGGGCGCGGCCTCGAAGACGCGCGTATGCAGGCGCTCGCGCGCGAGCTGAACCTGTCCGAGACGGTCTTCCTGCTGCCGGCCGACGGCGACGAAAGCGACGTGCGCGCGCGGATCTTCACGCCAGCGGCCGAGCTGCCGTTCGCCGGCCATCCCGTGCTCGGCACGGCGGCGGTCGTGTCCCGGGCGCTCGCGTTGCCGGCGGTCACGCTCGAAACTGGCGCCGGCCCCGTCCCAGTAGAGGTCCAGGAGCGAGGCGCGCGGGTCTCGTTCGGGTGGATGCGCCAGCCGCTGCCGCGCCCGAGCGCGTTCGATCAGGAGGCCGCGCTGCTCGGAGCGCTCGGCCTGGAGGCCTCGGCGCTGCCGGTCACGGCCTACGAGAACGGCCCGCGCCACATCTATGTCGCCGTGCAGGACGAGGCCGCGGTGGCGGCGCTGCGCCCCGACTTCGGCGCGCTCGCGCGGCTGGGGGAGGGGATCGGCGTCAACTGCTTCGCGGGCGCCGGGTCGAGCTTCAAGTCGCGCATGTTCGCGCCGGCTCTGGGTGTGCCGGAGGACCCCGCGACGGGCTCGGCGGCCGGTCCGCTCGCGTTGCACCTCGCGCGCCACGGCCGCATCGCCTACGGCCAGGAGATCGAGATCCGCCAGGGGGCGGAGATCGGCAGGCCGTCGCTGCTGCACGCCCGCGTACGAGGGTCCGACGAGGAGTTGGAGGCTGTCGAAGTCGGCGGTGCGGCGGTGCTCGTTGCCGCGGGCGCGTTCGTGCTCGACTGAGCGCGAGACGGCTTACTGGGCCACGGACTCTGCGATCGTCGGTGGGCGCCGATGCGCCCGAACGCATTGCTGGGAGTCTCTAAGCGAGCCCCGCGAGGCCCTCGTCGAGCACGGCGATCAGCCGGGCGAAGGTCTCGTCCAGCGAGAGCGGGATGCGAAAGCCGGTCTCGCTCTCCAGCGCGACGAAGCCGTGCAGCGCGCTACGCACGATGCGTGCGCCGTGGATCGCCTCGTCGCCTTCGAGCCCATAGCCGCGGAGCATCGCGAGGATCAACTCGACCAGCGCGGCGCCAGCCTGGTCCGCTTCGCTCGGCTGCTGGATCGCCGCGTAGACACCAGGATGCTCGAGCGCATAGGCGCGATAGGCCTCGGCGACGGCGGCCAGCGCGTCGCCCCGAGCCAGCCCCCCCGCCGCTGCCTGGAGTCGTGCGCCCAGCTCGCGTGCGCCGTGGCTGCCGATTCGCCGGCGTAGGTCGTCGAGACCGTCGACGTGCGCGTACAGCGAAGGCGAGCGAACCCCGAGCCGGCTCGCGAGACGCGCCAACGAGAGCGCGGCAAGCCCGTCCTCGTCTGCCAACCGCGCGGCGGCCACCACGACGGCGTTTGTGTCCAGTCCGGCCCTCGGCATCAGCCGAGCGCCCGGCGCGCGCGGGCGACGGCGGTTTCCATCGCGGCCTTCGGCGAGCGCGTAGCGGGGCCATGGCCGACGACGAGCAGCGCGGGGTCGAGCGCCACCAGCGCGGTGGCCGACTCCAGGTCCTTGGCGCGATCCCAGGTCCCCATCGTCGCGAGCGGGAAGCGAGTGCGGTAGTGGCAGGTGACGGCCAACGGGCCGATGGCCGCGAACACGTCGCCGGCGATCAGGCTGCCGTCGCGCGTGTCCAGGAATGCAACGTGGCCGGGGGTGTGGCCCGGACTCGCGACGACCTCCAGGCTGCCGATGCGATCGCCCGCTTTCAGCAGCACGTCCGGCTTCGTCGCCAGCTTCGACCAGCTGCCGGGCAGCTTGCCGTCTACAACCTGCTCGCCGGCGTGGATGCGGGCATCCAACTCGCCCATCAGCACCTTGGCGTCCTCGCCGAGCGCAGCACGCAGCTCGTCGAGCGAGCCGACGTGGTCGCCGTGACCGTGCGTGAGCGCGACGCGCACGATCGGCGCCCCGGCATTCTCGGCGGCGGCAATCAGGTCCTTGGCCGCGCCGGCGGTGGTCGTGTCCACGAGCGTGAAGCCGTCGTCCTCGCGCACCAGGTAGGCGTTGACGAAGCGGATACGAGTCAGCTGGATCAGGTTGGGGGTGAGGGTCGTGACACGCATTGAGGCTCCTTCGATTGACTAGGTTAATTAGGATAATACCTAATCTAGTTAGGAAACGCGAGGGGATTTAGGATGCCCCCGTCCGAAGATGAGCGACCACTAGAAGGAGACTCAACATGTCCTCCCCCAAAAGAGCCCGGCTTCTCTTGATCCTCTCGGTCGCGCTCGGCGCGGCATCGCTCGCCGGGGCGGGCCAGTCCGCGGCCTTCATCTACTGGAGCAACACCAACGACAACGCGATCGGGCGCGCCAACCAGGACGGCAGCGCCGTCAACAACAACTTCCTCGTCACCGGCTCCACGAGTGAGATCGATCAGATCGCGCTCGACGCCGCGCACATCTACTGGACGAGCCCCGGCAACGGCACCATCGGGCGCGCCAACCTCGACGGCACCGACGCCGACGCGACGTGGATCAGCGGCCTCGGCGAACCGTCCGGGCTCGCCGTCACCTCGCAGTTCATCTACTGGACGACGCCGGGCGGCGGCAGGTCCAACGGCACGATCGGACGCGCCGCGATCAACGGCAGCGGCGTCAACGGCTCGTTCGTGACCGGCGTCGAGCTGCCCGGGCGCATGGCCGTTGGCAACGGCCACCTCTACTGGGGCAGCGGCGGCCTGTTCGAAGGCGGCGCCCCCAACCAACACACCGGTTTCGCGATCGGCACGGTCGAAGTCGGCGGCGGCGGGCTGAACCAGACGCTCGTCGGCGAAGCCTTCGCCGCGCCAGCCGTCAACGGCTCGAACCTGTTCTGGGGCAACTACATCCCCGTCGGCGAACCGCCGCTCGGCTTCAACACGATCGGCCGCGCCGGTATCGACGGCAGCGCCGTGAACGAGCACTTCATCGAACTCGGTGGCGGGCAGGACGAAAACGGCGTCGACGGCCTGGCGCTCGACTCCAAGTACATCTACTGGACGCACAGCCTGTTCACCTCCGGTTGGATCGGGCGCGCCGAACTCGGCGGTGCCGGCGTCAACCAGAGCTTCATCACCGGCGGCGGCATCGCCCCGTCCTCGATCGCCGTCAACGAACTGAGCGGTTCGGGGAGCGGCGGTGGCGGTAGCTCCGCCAACGGCGTCACGGTCGGGTCCGTGACCGCGACCAGCGGCGGCGAGCTGGACTTCAACTACACGTTCGCCACCGGCGGCACGATCAAGCTCGTGGTCACGGTGCCGAATGGTGCGAGCATCGCCTCGGCCTGCAAAAAGGGCTTCCAGAAGGTCGGCCATCGCTGCGTGAGCAAGAAGCCGATCGTCGTCGGCACTTTGACGACGCATCTGCCCGGGGCCGGCTCGGTCAAATTCACGCTGCACACGAGCGGCCGCGTGAAGGCGGCGCTCAAAGCGCACAAGTCAGTCACGCTGAAGGAGACGCTCACGTTCACGCCGAGCGGCTCGACGAGCAAGGTCACATCCGTCCACACGGCAAAGGTGAGGTGACGACATGGAGTACGTGAACCTCGGCGCGACAGGCCTCAGGGTCTCCCGCGTCTGCCTCGGCATGATGAGCTACGGCAGCGGCAGCGACAAACCGTGGGTGCTCGACGAAGGCGCGGCCGAGCCGATCGTGCGCGCCGCCGCCGAGGGCGGGGTGACGTTCTACGACACCGCCGATACGTACTCCGCCGGTGCCAGCGAGGTCGCCACCGGTCGCCTGCTCGGCAAGTTGTTCTCGCGCGAGGAAGTCGTCGTCGCGACCAAGGTGTTCATGCCGATGACGCCAGGTGAGAACGGCGGCGGGCTGTCGCGCAAGCACGTGCTGGCGGCGATCGACGCCTCGCTGGAGCGGCTCGGGATGGACTACGTCGACCTCTACCAAATCCACCGCTGGGACTCGCGGACTCCGATCGAGGAGACGATGGAGGCGCTGCACGAGGTCGTGCGCGCCGGCAAGGCCCGCTACATCGGCGCCAGCAGCATGTTCGTGTGGCAGTTCATGAAGGCCCAGTATGTGGCTGACGTGCACGGTTGGACGCGCTTCGTCTCGATGCAGAACCACTACAACCTCGTCTACCGCGAGGAGGAGAGGGAGATGGTCCCGCTGTGCGTCGAGGACGGCATCGGCGTGATCCCGTGGAGCCCGCTGGCGCGCGGCGTGCTGACCGGCAGCCGCACGCGCGAGGGCGAGCGCTTGACCGCGCGCGCCGAGAGCGATCAGTTCACCGACTTCCTTTACAACCAGCCGACCGACTTCGACGTCGTCGAGCGCGTCGCCGAGGTGGCCGCCGAGCGCGGCGTGCCGCCGGCGCAGGTGGCTTTGGCTTGGCTGCTGCACAAGCCGGGTGTGACGGCTCCGATCGTGGGGGCGACAAAGCCCGGGCATCTCGAGGACGCGCTCGCAGCCGCTGAGCTGGAGCTGAGCGACGAGGAGATCGCGCGCTTGGAGGAGCCCTACCGTCCGCACCCGGTTCTCGGCCACGGCTGATCGTGGCGGAGCGGCCGTTGCCGGGCCTGCGGGCGATGAGCGGCGAGGAGTTCGCGGCGCTGCGCGAGCGGGCGCAGACCGGCTACGCGGCGGCCAAGGTGGAGGCGGGCGAGTGGGCTGAGGCCGATGCGTTGCGCCTCGCGCGCGAGCAGACCGACGCGCTGCTTTCGCAGGGCGTCGACACGCCGGGGATGCTGCTGCTGAGCTTCGAGGACGAGCGTGGCGAGGTGGTCGGGAGCGTGTGGGTGGCGCTCGAGTCGCCGAACGGTCCAGGTGCCTGGATCTATGACATCGAAGTGTCGGAGGCCGCGCGTGGCAAGGGCTACGGGCGACTGATGCTGGCGGCCGTCGAGCGGGCCGTGCGCGAGCGCGGTGTGACGGAGCTGGGCCTCAACGTGTTCGCCGGCAACGCGGTCGCGCGTGGGCTGTATGAGTCGAGCGGGTACAAGGCGACGTCTGTGCACATGCGCAAGCAGCTGTAGGAGCTGTGGGAGCCCAGCGAGCGCGCTCGAAGGCGACCGAGGGCGACCGCGAGAACAGCAGCTAGCGCGCGTTCCGTCGGCCACGAGCGTTCGTTTAGGCCATCGCGATCGATCGTGAGCGCGCTAGGATTCCTGCCTCGCGCCGACGTAGCTCAGCTGGTAGAGCACCTCCATGGTAAGGAGGGGGTCTCGGGTTCGAGTCCCGACGTCGGCTTGCCTGTCCAGGCCGTCCGGCCGCCCGACGGGTGGCTCTCTAAGAGGTCGGCGCGACGAGCGTGGCGCCGGGAATGTAGGTCTCGATGCGCCGTGGGTCGCTCGTGAGCAGCCGCCGACCTGTCACGGCGGCGTGCGCGCCGATCAGGAAGTCCGGCAGAACCGCCTCACGCGTTCCTCCCGCGCGGCGGTAGTCGGCGTGGGCGTGGCCCGCTAGGAACGCCGCCGCAGGTGGGATCTCCTCGATCACGCCATCGACGGCAACGACGAGCGCAGCGTCTCGACCCGAGGGAATCGGGGAGCGATCTCGGCAAGGACGACGACGTTGAGGACGATCGCGCCTCGCTGAGCTGCCAGCGTGAGCTGCTCCTGCGACCAGTCCAGCCAGGTCGCGTCCTCGGTGAAGAGGTCGAGCAGCACGCTGCTGTCGACGAACGTCTCCGACAACTCAGCCGCTCACCGGCGAGTCAGCGCGAGGATCTCCTCGGTGCTCATGTCGCCCGCGCCCGCTCCACGCATCGCGCCGATCTCATCGGCGGCTCGGTCGGAGTCGACTAGGAGGGTTTGGCGAAAGGCGTAGCGAAACTCGTTGACGGCATGACGCCAGAGGCTTAGCTTCGGCGGCTCCATACAAGTTGGCCGGGGCGACAGCGCAAACTGCCCCCCGGCCGTGACACAGGAGCGTGAACTCCCATGCACAAGAACCCTACCCCGGAGCTGCCGGACGACCGGCTGAACGGCGTCGAACAAGAGATCCTTTATCTGTTGACCGGGATGCGAGGCGAACAACCCATCTGGTCGATGGAAGACCTCGGCCGTGAGATCGAGGACGCCGACGACGCACAGATCGCCGTAACCGAGCTGGCTCAAGCTGGGCTCGTGAACTGCACCACCGACGGGTTCGTGGTCGCCACGCGCGCCGCCGTGCGCATGGTGCAGTTGGTCGGGCACGTCATCTGACGCCGCCCGCGAGCGCCACGTCGCAAGGCAGGGCGTGGCGCTACGCGACTGCTGTTGAGGCTCGTTGGTGGCTGAGCACGCAGGCGAGCTGGGTGAGGATCGTGAGGTCTGCGTGTAGGCGCACACGCTCAAGCCGTCGAACGCGCAATGGCGCGAGTCCCCATTCGTGCTTGAGCCTGCCGAACTGCCGCTCGACCGATGCGCGGCGACGGTAGAGCGCTTTCCATCGTGCCGTCTCCCGAGGGATCAACGGGTGCAGCCGGTCCGCCTTGACCCACGTCGAAGCAGGCTTGCACTCGCCGGTCGGGCAGCGCCACTTCGTCGCGTTGCGTTTCCTGTCGGCTCCAGCGAACCGCCACTCGCCGTGCTGGCATGACGGAGGCTTGTTCTCGCCGCGCTTGACGGCAATCGTCTCCCGGAGCGGTGTCACGGGCAGGATGTTTCGCTCGGCGCAAGCCGTGTAGGCCGGGGCGGTGTCGTAGCCCTTGTCCATCGCGCACGTTTCCGGGGTGATTCCGACGCTATGGAGCCTGTCGAGCAACGGGCCAACCGACATCGTTTCGTTGGCCCTCGCCGTCTCGACGGTCCAGGCGAGCGGTAGGTCGGTCTTGGAGCAGACCGCCAGGTGCAGCCGGTAGCCGTAGAAGCCGCCGCCCTTACGGGTTGAGACAGCGGAGCGATGACCCCAGGAGGCATCAGGGTCGGAGAACTCATCATCGTGACGTTCGCGTCCGTTCTTCGACGCGAACCGTTGTCCGTTGGCGTAGGCGGGCATGTCGGAGGCGTCGATTGCCACGTCCCAGCCGAGGACCGGGTTTCGCCGCTTGAGCGCGACGATCACGTCAGCGATGCACCGCTCCAACAGAGGCAGATGCTCGCGCAGCTTCGCCGTGAAGCGATAGCAGGCATACACCGAAGGCACGTCGCCGCCCGAGGCGATCACGGTCGCCAAAGCCGGGTGCTCCGAGACGAGCGCGACTGTGCGTGTCCACGTCGGGATCGCATACATCGACTTCGCCAACACCATGCCGATCATTGACCGAATCGGATAGCCGGGACGACCCGTCCAGCGGGTCTGTTGCAGCTCACAGACGAGGTCTGACACCTCACGCGAGTCGAGGACGACAGAGAGACGTTCGGCGACAGATCCGCCTGGTACGTTGACCGAGGTCATGGAGGCCCAAACTCCTTGATCCAGACCCCCGGAGATTGCAGTCTCGCGGGGGTCGATTTTGGCTCTAGAAAGCCAAAAACTACCCGTCCGTCCGGACGGAAAGCCTGCTCGTGTAGCGACCGACGAGAGCGGGTATCAGCCTCGTAGAGCTAAGGATTTCGGTGGTTGCGCCGATATTTATGGTCGACGAGTAGTATTTCCCCGTCCACATGCTCGGTGAGAGGAGATCGCAGATGGCGAAAGAACAGCGCCCCACGATCATCGTGGGCGGCGGCGGCAACTCTGGTGGCTTCAGCTTCAAGCTAAGTTCCACCCAGGCGAAAAACGTCCAGCAGGTGCTTGGCAAAACCAAAGCACCTTCGCCAAAGGCCCCGACTAAAAACAGCGGTAAGCAGAGCAGCAAGTAGCGGAGTACCGTTTCGCGCATGCCGACGCTCACGGGACCGCTGCGGTCCCGCATGCTCATCACGCCGAAGGAATACCCGCCGCTCATCAATTTCTGCTGCGGCAAAGACCGCTTGGAGGAGCACGAAGTCAACGCCCAGGTGCACCGCATCTGCGCTGAGATCGCACGTGCGGGATGGATCGCGGTGGTGCTTGAGAAGCCCTCCGAAAGAGACGCCACAGGACATCCCAGCCTCATCGGCGTCTGCTGTGTGACGAACTCTGTGCTGCCAGGCGTACCCGGAGTCGAAGAAGGCTCCGAGGGCGGCTACATCGGCGCGTTTGGGACAGACCTTCAATACCGGAAATTTGTGCTGGAGGACGGCCAGACGCGGCCCGGAAATGCGCTCATGCAAGAGGCGCTGAAGGCGATCGAGGCGATGTTCGGTGGGCCACCGATGGTCTACGTCTTTGCCAAAGTCAAGCGGACGAACACCGCCAGCAAGCGCCTACATGACGAACACGGCTTCGACGACACCGGCAACACCCAAGGCGAACACCTCCTGTTCCGGCCTCCGGGATTGGAGCCGACCTTCACGCGCGAACCGTCCTGGTCGGTCTAGCACAGCCTTTTGGGGTGCGCTACTCCCGAAACGGGGGTATGAGCAATGAGCACACCACCAAAAACCTCTGGCCCAACGGCTCTAGCGAGTTTCGCTAGACCCTCCTAGTAGCCGCGCGCCGTGCGCGTCGAGCTCGAACTCGACATCGCTGCCTGGGCCGATGTTCAGGCGCTGGCGCGCCGGGCGACCGAGGCGGGTGGTCAGGCGATGTCGTCGAGCAGCTCGGAGGGGGAGGCCAGCTCCAGTCCGCGCGAAAGGATCACGATCGTCTCCAGCCGCGGCGAGCGCTTGCAGCGCTCGAGCAGGCTGATCTCGGTGCGGTGCAGGTCGCAGATGTCGGCCAGCGCCTCCTGCGAGAGGCCGGCCGCCGTGCGATGACGGCGCAGGTTCTGCGCGAATTGCCGGCGGACGCCCTCCATCGGGAGGACTTTTTACCTGCGCAGACGAAAGTTCCACAGACGTTTGTCTGCATCAAGCCCTCGTATACCTAGCGGACACCTGCAAACAGCGAGATTTTAAACGTCAGACGTGTCCGCTGGGGTGATCGTCGTCACCGGCAGGCCGAGTCCGGAGACCTTGCTCGGCAGGTCGAGCTTCAGCCAGCGCGACAGTTTCGGAGACAGCGTCGAGATGATCACCTCTTCGAAGCCGCGCAGGTTGATCGCGTCCTGCACCGCGAGCGTCGGGTCCGAGCTGCCGATGATGCCCTCGACGGACGAGCCGGCGACCTCGCTCAGCTTCGGCGTCGCGTCTGCGATCACGCCTTCGGCCTCCTCGGGGCCCTGGTCCTCGGGGTCGACGAGCTTGTGCAGCCCGTGGGCCGCCTTCGGCACCAGCAGGGTGAACGTGCACGGGCCACGGCTGGCTCGCTCGCGGACCGCGTCCAGCAGCGGCGGCGTGGCGGCGGTCTTGTGTGCGACGACAAGCACCCTCGTCGGGGCCTCGGCGGCTTGCATGATGGGCTCTCCTTCCGCGAGGCGCCCCGGGGCGAGGCGCCGATGGTTTCTTCTACCCACAAGTACCCGGATTTGCAACCGCTGGATAGGCTTTGCGCCGATGCAGCTGGAGATCGCCGACGGGCAGCTCGAGATCCGTCTCAGCCGCGCGCAGAAGATCTTTGGGCTGATGCGCGACGTCAGCATCCCGTTCGCGGAGATCTCCGCGGTCGAACTGGTCGAGAACCCGCTGCGCGAGGCGATGGGCTCTGGCCTGAAAGCCGGCCTGCGCGTGCCGTACGTCTGTTACGTGGCCCGCACGATCCGGCTCGACGAAATGTTCGTCGTGCGCCGCGGCGTGCCCGGCCTGTCGCTGTCGCTACACGGCCACGGCCATCTACAGCGGGTGCTGGTGAGCACGCCCGAAGCGCAGGCGCTTGTCGAGCGCTTGAAGCAGGCCCTGCCGGCGGGCCGTTAGGCCGAGCGCTCGGCGCTGCGCAGGCCGGTCAGCGTCCACACGCCGAACAGCACGATCAGCGCGGCGGCCGCCACGTAGGCGAGCCCGGTGTGGTCGTGCACGCCGGAGATCAGCCCGCGTCCGGCGTCGAGGAAGGCGGTCGCCGGGTTGATGCTCGCGACGCCGTGGATCCAACCCTTGAGCAACCCGAGCGGCACGTACACCGGGGCCAGGAACAGCAGCAGGAAGACCGGTGTCTGCATCAATGGCCCGGCTTGAATCGAGCGGAAGCGGAAGGCGACGCCCGCCGCCCAGCCGTAGCCGACGAGTACGAGCAGCGCCGCCAGCCCGTACAGGCCGAAAACGTCGACGCCGTCGCCGGTGATGCGCATACCGGCAACGAGCGCGACGACCGACACGACGGTAAGCGTGATGACCGAGCGCGTGAGTGCGACGAACGCGTATCCGAGCACGATGCCACGGCGGTCCTCGGCGGCGAGCATCAGCCGCCGGGCGAAGCCGCTCTCGAAGTCGAAGGCCAGCGTGAAGCCTGTGAACAGGCCGCCGAACATCGCCGACTGGCAGAGCACGAACACGAACTGGAAGGCGGTGTAGCCGGCGGGGAAGTGGAAGCCGGGCACCGAGCCGAGCGCCGACAGGCCGCCGGCGAAGCTGGCCAGGAACACGAGCGGGAAGATCAGCGAAGGCACGAACAGGTCGGGGCGGCGCACGTAGGTGTGCAGGCTGCGCCAAGCGATCGCTCGCGCGACCCGCCAAACGCCACCGCCGCTGCGGCTGGTGTCGCTTTCGTCCTGTGCTCGTCGCGTGTCGGTCGCGCCGGTCATGTCGCTCATGTCCGCTGCAACCTCGATCCGAGCGAGCGAGCGACCGCCAGCAGTCCGACCACGCTAAGCCCAGCGCAGACGGCCACGCCGCGCCACAGCGCCGTGCCGTCCCAACCGACGATGAACAGACTGCGAAACGACTCGAGCAGGTAGGAGATCGGGTTCCAGTCGGCGATCGTGTGAAACCAGCCGTGGCGGAGCAGGTTGCGCGGCAGGTTGCTCGACGACAGGAAGATGAACACGAAGAACAGCGGGAACATGCCCTGCACCGCCTCGCCGGAGCCGGTCTTCAGCGCGAGCGCGCAGCCGAGCGCGCCGAAGCCGAGCGCCGCGAAGGCACCGAGCCCGAGGATCACCGCCGCGCCGCCGACGCCCGCGTCGAGGTGCGCACCGGCGATCAGCGCGACGATCACGTAGATGCCGGACTGCAGCGCGCCGAGCACGGCGACGCCCACGAGCAATCCGGCGATCAGCGCGACACGCCGCAGCGGCGTCAGCGCGAGGCGGTTGAAAAAGCCGCTCTCGATGTCCTCGGCCAGGTTGGTGCCCGTGTTGATGAGCGAGAACATCCCGCCTTGGATGAACGCGACGGCGATCGCGAACGACACGTAGGAGTGCGTGGGGAAGCCCGGCAGCCGCGTCGCGGCCTTCAGCCCGCTCGCGTTGACCGCCAGCAGAATCACCGGGAAGAAGACGATCGGGAACAGCTGGAAAGGCTGGCGCAGCGTCTTGAAGATCGCTCGGCGCGCGAGCACGCCGACCTGGGTGAGCGCGACCGAGCTCATGCCGCGGAACGCCGGGAATCGTCGTCGTCGAGTTTGAGCCCTTCGTCCTCGCCGGAGCCCGCATCCGCGTCCGCCTCGTCCTCTCCGCCCTCGAGCGAGCGGCCTGTCTTGGCCAGGAACACGTCGTCGAGCGTTGGCGCGTGCAGACGCAAATCCGCGATCGTGAGCTTCTCGGCGTCGAGCGTCCTGACGATCTCGGCGAGATCGCCCACCCCCTCGGGCAGTCGCACCGCCACGCCGCCAGGCGAGGCGGCGGCCTGCTCGCCGAAGCGGCCGAGCACCGCCTCCAGACGCTCGCGCTCGCCAGGGTCCGCCGGGATCGCCTCCACGCTAGGGCGCCCGATCGCCGCCTTCAGCTGCGCCGGCGTGCCCTCGGCGACGATCTTGCCACGGTCGATGATGCCGACGCGATCGGCGAGCACGTCGGCCTCCTCCAGGTACTGCGTCGTGAGGAAGACCGTCACCCCGTCGCCCGCGAGTCGCCGCACCTCCTCCCACAGCGCCGCCCGGCTCTGCGGGTCGAGGCCGGTGGTCGGCTCGTCGAGGAACAGAAGGCTCGGCCGGTGCACGAGCGCCAAGGCCAGGTCGAGGCGGCGCTTCATGCCGCCCGAATACCCGCCGACCTTACGTTCGGCGGCCTGCGTGAGACCGACGCGCTCGAGCAGTTCGCGTCCGCGTGCTTCGCTCTCGCTCTTGGAGAGGCCGTGCAGAGCACTCTGCAGGCGCATGTGCTCGCTGCCGGTGAGGAACGGGTCGAGCGCCGATTCCTGCAGCGAAGCGCCGATCGCCCGCCTGACCTTTGCGCCCTCGTGTACGACGTCGAGGCCGGCGACGCGTGCGCGTCCAGAGGTCGGCGGCAGCAGCGTCGTGAGCACCAGTACGGTCGTCGACTTGCCCGCGCCATTGGGCCCGAGAAAGCCATAGATCTCGCCGGGTGCGACCTGGAGGTCGATCGCGTCGACCGCCCTCACACCGCCCTTGAAGTCGCGCACGAGAGCCTCGACTTCGATTCCGTTGTCAGCCGTCGTCATGCGCCTCCGTCTCGTCTTCAGCTCGCCTTCGATGGATCCGATGCAGTGTTCCGAGCACGCCGGTCAGACCACGCAAAGAGCTGAGATAGCAGGACAAACCTCAAGAACCCTGCCGCCGCCGCCGAAAACCGAGGCGATGGCCTTGCTCGACGGCCCCACCCCCATCGAGGCGAGCGGGCACATCCTGCGTGCACGCAGGACCGCCGCCCTCACGCGCGTCGCGATGGGCATCGCCGGCATCGCGCTGGTGCTTGCGCATCTCGATCGGCTGCCGCACTCCGACCTCGGCATGGTCGGCTTCTCGATCATCCTCGCGGGGTCGCTCCTGCAGTTGGCGGCGCCACGCCTTTCCTGGCTGGCGCTGGAGGAGTCCGTGTCGGGTCTCGCCGGCGTGCTGATCATCGGCTTCGGGCCCGAGCGCGTCAGCACGGTCAACGTGCTCTGGCTCGTCGCGGTCGCCAGCGGCGTGATGGCGCGCGGCGGGCGCGTGCACTTCATCGGTCGCTACATCGTGCTCTGCTCGCTGACGCTTCCGATCGTCCGCTACGGGGGCCTGAGCGGCCAATACGCCGGGTTCTTCGTGGCGTCGCTGAGCCTGCTGCTGACGAGCGGGCGCCTGACGAGCGAGCTGAACGTGTTGCTGCGCCAAGCGCGACTACACGCGGACTCGGTCGAGACGCTGCTGCTCGCGGGCGACATCGCCTCGCGCATGTCAGAGCGCGTGCGGTCAGACGACGGCGAGCGTACGGCGCTCGAGCCCGAGGAGCTCGACCACGCCCGCACCGCGCTGGCACGCCTGGTCGAAGGCGAAGGCCTGTCGATCGTGGTGCAGCCGATCGTCGACATTCGCACCGGAACCGTGCACGCGTACGAGGCACTGGCGCGTTTCGGCCTCGACGGCGCCAAGTCGAGCCCGCTGCATTGGTTCACGATGGCCGAACAGCTCGGCGGGCGCCCAGCTCTAGAGCGCGCCTGCCTGCGCGAAGTGCTCGAGCTGTTCCCGCACCGGCCCGCGGGCACCAGCCTGTCCGTGAACCTGTCGGCTCCGGTGCTGCTCGAACCAGCGACGATGGCGATGCTCGCGAGCGCCGCCGAAACGAACGCGGACGAGCTGAACGGATTGATCATCGAGATCACCGAGGAGACGCTCGTGCGGGGCTCAGAGGAGCTGGCTCCGGCTGTCGCGCCGCTGCGCCGTCGCGGCGCCCAGCTCGCCGTCGACGACATGGGCGCCGGCTACTCGGGCCTGCGCCAGGTCACGACCGTGCGGCCCAACTACCTGAAGCTCGACCGGGCGCTCGTGAGTGGCATCCACACCGATCTCGAGCGATCGGCGCTCGTCGGCGCGTTGGTGGGCTACTCCGAGCAGGTCGGCGGGCTGCTGATCGCCGAGGGGATCGAGCACGCCGAGGAGCTGGAGGAGCTGCGCAGGCTGCGCGTGCCACTGGTGCAGGGCTTTCACTTCGCGCGTCCGGGCGAGCCGTGGCCCGAGGTGGGCGGCGGGGATGAGCCCAAGCGCGACGCCGAGCCGTTGCTCGCGGCCGAGGGCGCGGGCGGGGCGATCGACCCGTCGGAGTGGCTCGACCGAGCTCACGCGCCTGCAGGGCGGCGCCAGCCGGTCGCTTCGGCCTGATGGGACGCGGGCGCGCGAGGCGGCAGCCGCGAGCGTTTGTCGGTGCCTGGATTACACCTGGCGCTGTCGTTACGCTGAGCAGAATGCGTCTGAATCGGGCGGCCGCGACATGCAGCTAGGTTCGGTGCGCGTGACGCCGATCGCGTTGGTCATGATCGTGGCCTTCGTCATCGCCGCCGTGATCGCATTGTTCGCTTCCGGCGGACTCCAGACGGGTGCGCTGGTTGCGGCCGTGCTGCTGGCGATGATGCTCGTCGGCGGCACCGGCATGGCACGCGGGCACGCGCCGCGTTGGAACCGGCGTCGCACCGCGTCACGCGGTAACTGGTCAACCGAAGACGGCGCCTACGACGCCGGTGGCAGTCCGCTCACGGACGATGAACAGAGCGCTCTGTGGGCCAAGGAGCGCGAGCGCCGCGCGACGCAGGGGCAGACGCCGTTTGGCGACTGACCGGGATGTCACGGCTGTATATGGCGGGGGCAGGATTCGAACCTGCGAAGGCAGAGCCAACGCGTTTACAGCGCGTCCCCTTTGACCGCTCGGGAACCCCGCCGGGGGTTGCGTAGTTTAGGCGCTGCGGGAGCGCCTCATCTACTCCAGCGCCGGCCCCCGGCTCAGGAAGCCTCGCGCAGCTGCTGCGCTTCGGGCAGCGTCTGCAGCTTTTTGAGCGTGCGGTTCTCGATTTGGCGTACGCGCTCGCGCGTGATGTTGAACGCCCGTCCGACCTCCTCGAGCGTGCGCGAGCGCCCGCCGACGATGCCGTAGCGCATCTCGATCACCTCGCGCTCGCGCCGCGGCAGCGCGGCCAGCACGCGGCTCACGTTTTCGCGCCGCAGCGCCTCCGATGCGATCTCGAACGGCGAGGCCGAGGAGACGTCCTCGACGAAGTCCGCCAACGCCGAGTCGTCTTCCTCGCCGACCGGCTTCTCGAGCGAGATCGGCTGTTGGGTGATGCGCATCACGTCACGGACCTCGCGCACCGAGCACTCCAGCTCCTTGGCCAACTCGCCGGGGCTCGGCTCGCGGCCGAGCTGCTGGATCAGGCGTCGTTCGGCGTGCACGAGCTTGTTCAGCCGCTCGACCATGTGCACGGGGATGCGGATCGTGCGGCCCTTGTCGGCGAGCGAGCGTGTGACGGCCTGGCGAATCCACCAGGTCGCGTAGGTCGAGAACTTGTAGCCGCGGCGGTAGTCGAACTTCTCGACGGCACGGATCAGCCCGAGCGAGCCCTCCTGGATCAGGTCGAGCAGGGTCAGGCCGCGGCCGACGTAGCCCTTGGCGATCGAGACGACGAGGCGTAGGTTGGCCTCGACCATGTGCTGCTTGGCGGCAACGTCGCCGCGCTCGATGCGCTTGGCGAGCGTGACCTCCTCTTCGGCCGTCAGCAGCGGCACGCGGCCGATCGAGCGCAGGTACAGGCGTAGTGAGTCGAGGCTCGGTTCGACGGTCAGGTCGACCTCGGGGCGCTTTAGCTCGTCCAGGCGTGCGTGGACCGCACCCTGCTCCTCCCCGACTTCGGCCTCCGCTGGTCCGTCCTCGCCGAAGGAGGCGCGGACGACGAGCGGGTCGGCGGCTGGATCGATCTCGGTGGTGCTGACACTGGCGTCGGGCGTATCGAGCCCCGACTCGTTCTCGCTGAGCACCTCGACGCCGTGCTCCTCCAGATAACTGAGCAGGTCCCGAGCCTGCTGTGTGGACAGCTCGGCCTCCTCGAGGGCGCTGTTGAGCGCTCTCGATGCCAGGAACCCGCGCTCCAGTCCCTCGGCGATGACCGTCTGCAACTCCTCTATTTCGACGACCGCGGTATCCGCGGTGGCCGACTCAAGCTTCTCCCTCACTTGACACTCCCACGGCCGATCCAACCACTCATCGGAGCGCTGAGTCGCTCCGACCTCCCCTGCTGACCTACGCTAAGCCTCCTGTGCGTTGCGCTTCATCGGCGGTTCTGTTGCGTCTCCTCCGCCGTCGATCGCGACCCCCCAAAGTTGCAATCCCTGGTCGCTCTCGCCGGCTAAGTGCGGAGTGATACCAGAATCCACGGTCGAGGAGGCCCGTGTCCTAGGCAATGGTCTTATTCGTGGTACCCGCTACGCTTGGCGGCGGTGCAGGTGACGCGCTCGATTACCTCTCTGTCTCCCACCACTGCTTCCGGCGAGGACGTGCAGGCACGTGTGCCGTCGATCTCGCTGGGCCTGTCGCGTGTGGGCGTGACCGGCGTCG
>DASXER010000044.1:0-21478 GCA_036490015.1 Solirubrobacteraceae bacterium
CTTGTCGAGGCGGCGCTCTCCCAGCTGAGCTAATCGCCCTGGGATCGACGCCGAAGGGTATCAACGCGTCGCCCCACTCAAGGCACGATCATCACGCGCGGCCCGACACGCGTCCCTTCTTCCGATTCGCCCGTCCCCTGCCCAGCCTCAGCTTCGCGTTCTTCAAGCGCGCGCCGGTAGGTGTCGCGCAGTCCACCCGCTTCGCTGGACGCAGCGCCCATGCCACTGCGCACCGCGTCTTCGTAGGACACACCTTTGCCCGCCTCGATCGCCTTGATGGCTTCGGCGACGGTATCTGAGGAGATGGCGAAACCGACGCCGGTGCTACCGGACTGCGCGCCGACCTCCGCGGAGGACTGCGCACTCGCGATCTGTGAGTTCACGCCGATGACCTCGCCTTCGTCGTTCAGCAGCGGGCCGCCGGAGTTGCCCGGGTTGAGCGCTGCATCGGTTTGGATGGCGCCTTCGATCTTGGCTTCGTCGGGGGCCGAGATCGTCCGCTTCAGCGCCGAGACGATGCCCTTCGTCAACGTCTCTTCCAAGCCGTACGGATTGCCGATCGCATACACCTGATCGCCGACTTCGAGTGACTTCGCGCTCGCGAGCTTCAGCGCCTTGAGCCCGAGTCCGCTGGGATCGACCTTTATCAAGGCCAGGTCCTTGTTGGCGTCTTCGCCGATCAAGGTCGCGCTGCGCGTGTCGCTTTCGGAGCTGTCGACGCTGATCGACAGCGAGCGCGCGCCCTGCACGACGTGGTCGTTGGTGAGGATCAGGCCTTCGTCGTTCAAGACGATGCCGGTGCCCTTGTCCTCCCCCTCGCTCGTGATGGCCGTGATCGAGACGACCCCCGGCGAGTCCTGTTTGTAGATCTGCGTCGCGCTGAGCGCCGTGTTGGCGATCTCGTGCGTCGTGCCTTCGCCGGCGGCGCTCGACGTCGTCGGTTCCACTGTCGCGGCGGCGGTCTGGCTCGTTCGCGAGGAGGACGGGCGCAGCAGCACGACGGCGGCAGCCGCCATCAGGCCGCCGAACAGTGCTGCCAGCAGCGTTGGTGCGAATCGGCGTCTCATAGCTCACCTCGGTGTCTCGCATTGGAAGGGTCCGATGCAGCATGCAAGCGCGCGCTGAGCCGTCCCTAACCGCGCCCGAAACCGGCGCTAAGAAGTGCCCGAAGCCTGTCTAACCGGCGTCGAAGATCCATGTAAGCGAGGTCCCTCGCTACGCTGTGATGCCTTCCTGGCGACGTGGCGGAGTGGCTACGCAGCGGCCTGCAAAGCCGTTCACACCGGTTCGATTCCGGTCGTCGCCTCTGAGCGCGCTTCGGCATCGAGACCAAAGGCGGGTCGTTTAGACGACCGAGCGCGACTGTCAGCTCAGCGCGGCCGCGATCTCCTCGGCGCCGGAGAGGTGCACCTTGGGCACGTCGAAAGCCCAGTCTGAGCCGTCGCTGAAGCTCACGGTCAGCACCCCCGCCAAGCGTCCCCGCTCCAGCACCGCCCCGTTCACGCTAGCTCGCGGAGCGACGGCGATCACCTCGTCGGTCGCCTTCGGACGGAAAGCGCCCCGCTTGGCACGGAGCAGAGTCAGCTCATCGCCGTTGAGCCCGAGATAGGCGATCTGGCCCGCCCGCATCGGCGAGCTGCCCGCCTCCTTCGACTCGACGGCGTGCTGCGCCGAGACCGAGCCCACCGCTCCCAGCAGCTCGCGACCGACCGTGCTGGCGATGATCGAACGCACCATGCCCCTGGGCTCGACGAACGTGCCCAGCATCTCTTTCCCGTCTTGCGTCATTCCGCACCCCCCTTACGCCTTCTGACTTCGAGAATAACTGACTGGGTCTTCCTATCAGACGTCTAGGAACGACGGCGTGCCTGCGGCGCCACCGGGGCTTTCGTGATCGGCACCGAGGCACCGGGGCCCTGGATTACTTTGACGACCGTCGGAGAGAAGCAGCCCTGTTCGTCGGCGATCTCGACGAACAGTCGCGCGGCAGCTTCGGAAGCTTCCTGATTCTTCTTGTCGCCCTTCGCTTCGTACCCCCCGGCGGCTTGGAGTTCGCGTTCCATCGAGGCCTCCAGCGCTTCACACGCTTCCCGTGCAGACACCGGTGCTTTGTGCGTCGTCGGGCTTTTAGGCCTTGCCGATGACACAGCCGGCATGGAGGCGGTCGCAGCGAATGTAGTCGAAGCTGCTAGCGCCATGATGATCGTGCGGGTCTTAGCCCTGAGCATTTCGTTCCCCCTGTGCGGTTCGGCTTGGCTGATGGCTTCATCCTCGCCCCGCCGCGACGGCCCGGCCAGAGACCCCAGGGTTAGCCAGGCCTTACCTTGCGGGCTACATCGACAGAGCTCAGTCCGCCGATCCGAGCTCTTCGGCGCGAACGAAGATCGTCGACGTGCGAACGCCCATCGCCTGGGCAAGTGCCAGCAACAGCTGGAAGCCCGGATCGAGCCGGCCGTCTTCGAGCGCCTCGAGGCGCCCGAGATCGACCCCGGCAGCCGCCGCCAGATCGCCGGCCTGGAGGCCGCGCTGCTCGCGCAGCTCGCGGATCGCCAGGCCTAGCGGGATCAGATCCTGTCGCCGACAGTCCTCCATTTCTAGAAAGCTCGCAAACTGGGCGGACAGACGATTGTCTGCAACATGGTGCGCCTATATGTCCTAACAACCCGTTTGTAACATCAGTCAAGCTGCCGGGCGATGCCACGCAAGAGGCGATCGAAACCGCTCAGCCCGGAGCAGGGCGCGCTTGGGGACGCGATCGAGGAGCTGATCAAAAAGACGGGCGTGAAGCGGGATACGCTCGCGGACGCCGCGGGGGTCAGCGAGCGCCGGATCGGCGATTACATTCGGGGCCGCGGCAACCCCCGATACAAAACGCTCTTGCGCATCTTCGCCGCGCTCGGCGTCACGCCCGGCGAGATCATGACCCGCGCCGACGAGATCCAGCGAGAACTGTCACAGGAGGAGTAGTTCCCTGTGACAGACCAGTACCCGTGACCCTCGACGTGCCCACCTGGCAAGCCTTGATGCTTTCGCTGGTGATGCTCTGCCTCGCGGCGCGCAAGCTCGCGACGCTTGCCGACCAGGTCCGAGCCGACCGTGCCCGGCTGCGCGCCGAAGCCGCACGCTGGCGTGCCGAGCAGGCGAGGCACACGCTGACGCCCAGAGACCCCGCGGCAAGCGAATAGGCGGCTACGACGAGACCGGAACCCGTCGAAGGCTCCGTAGCATTGAAGGTGCCAAGCTGACGAGGGAGGTGACGAGCGATGGCTGACGTTGAGTTCCCTTCAGGCGCGGATCGTCGTCCACGGCGTCGTGGCAGACATCGCCTACGGCGCGTCGCTCCACTCGCACGACTCACGGCACAAACCATCGCGGGTACAGCCGCGATGGCCCTCCGGAGCAAGCTCACCGGCAGAAGCAGCGAGCCGTTCCACGCCCGCACCGCCCAGCATTACGCCGAGCTGCTCGGCCACTCCAAAGGCGTCCTCATGAAGGTCGGGCAGATGCTCTCGTTCGCGACGCTGCGCACCTCCATGCCGCCCGAACTGCAGGCGATCTACCAGACCGCCTTCGAGCACCTGCGCGACGAAGCGCCACCGATGGCGCCCGCGCTCGCGAGGACGGTGCTCGAGCGCGAGCTGGGCGAGGCGACCGAGACCGTCTTCGCCAGCTTCGACTGGGAACCGCTCGCGGCCGCCTCGATCGGGCAGGTGCACGCGGCCACGCTGCGCGACGGGCGCGCCGTTGCCGTCAAGATCCAGTACCCAGAAGCAGCCGAGGCGATCGCCGCCGACCTGAAGAACACCGAGCTGCTGGCGACCTTCTTGAGCCTCACCGTCGGCGGCCTGTTCCCGCGCGGGTTGCGCCTCAACTTCCGCGATGCCGCTCGCGAGCTCGGCGTCCACATCGAGGAGGAGCTCGACTACCGGCGCGAGGCGCGCAACCAGTCCGAGTTCGCCGAGCACTATCGCGGGCATCCGTTCATCCGCGTGCCGGAGCTGGTCGACGAGCTGTGCACGAGCCGCGTGCTGACCCAGGAACTGGTGCCGGGCCGCTCATTCGCCGAAGCGCTCACCGCCGGCCAGGACAAGCGCGACCGCTGGGCCGAGGCGATCCACCGCTACTTCTACGGCTCGCACTGCCGGCTGCACCTGTTCAACGCCGACCCGCATCCCGGGAACTACGTCTTCCACGACGACGGCGGCGTCACGTTCCTGGACTACGGGAGCGTCAAGCGTATGCGCCCCGACCAGGTCGCGATGATCGTCGCCATCTACCGTCAGTGCCTACGCGGCGACGTGCTCGGGACGTGGCGGGCCAGCGTCGAGGCCGGCGTGTGGCGCTCGTCCGACCCGGTCACGCCCGAGGAAGCGTTCGCGTACTGGCGCGAGGACAACGCCCTGTTCTGGGCGCCGCGGCGATTTGTCGCCAGCCCCGACTACGTGGCGAAAGGGATCGGCCGCCGCTTCTCCCCCACGGGACCTTCGGCCAACGCGCTGCGCTACTGCAGCCTGCCGCCGGAGTACACGCTGCTGGCGCGAGTCGAGCTCGGGATGATGTCCGTGATCGCCCGGCTGCGCGCCGGCAACGACTGGGGCTCGTTTGCGGCCGAGTACTGCGAAGGCGCGGCTCCGCGCACGCCGATGGGCAGAAGCGAGCACGCGTACCTCCAGCGGCGTCGGCCCTGAGACCACAGAGCTGCTTGTAAACACTTCCTGCGCCGCGCCGCGTCATGATCCCAGGACGTGCGACGCCGACTCATGACCGCGTTCGTCCTCGCCGCGGCGCTGCTCACCGCGACGGGCTGTGGCAGCAGTGGAAATACACGCGCGACCAATCCCCATCTGACGCTCAGCGCCGAAGCCCAGTACCAGGTCCGTGCGCTCGTCTCCGCCTACGAGCGTGCCCTGTCCGAAGGCAACGCCGGTGCGGCCTGCGCGGACATGACGGAAACGCTCCAGCAGCAGATCGTGCTCGAAACGCAGCGCACCGCGCCGACGGTCGCGAACTGCGCCCAGGCGATGACGCTCGCGCTGAAAGTCGGACAGTCCAAGATCGACGAAGCCCTCGGGAAAACGGTCGTCAGGTCGATCGTGATCTCGGGTGACCGCGCGACGATCGTCTCTGACCGCGCCGGCAAGCAGGTCGCCTCCAGGGCGTTGCACGAAGCCTCCGGTTGGAGGCTCGAAGAATCGCCCTGAGCGCGTCAAACATCCGTCAAAGGCAACGGGCGATCACAGCGCCGCACGCACTGTGATCGCCCGAATACTTCGTCGCTCGGCTCGGCTCGCTAGAGGGCAGTGACCGCCCAGGAACCCCAGTCGAACGCGTCTGCTGCCGTCGCGTCGAACTCGACCACGACACCGACGCGCGATGCTCCTTCGCCTTCTTCTTCGGCTTCGCTTTCGCTGTTGAAGAAGAAGGGCGGCACTTTGACGCCACCGTGAACCACGCCATAGAAGCAGAGGTATCCGGGGTCAGCGTGCCTGACCCCAGGGCAGTGTTCGACGGGCGTTTCGACGGTCGTGTAGATCACGTTTTTCACCGGTATCCGCTGGCCTAGGGGGATCGGGAACGTGATCGCGTCCACGAGGAAGTCGCCAACGACCGCCGAGTCCTTACGCACCGCGAAGCTACCGCTCTCGGTCTGGTTGGGCGGCAGGGTCGAGAGCGGCGAAGCACCGGTTTCGCCCTTTTCGCCCCGTTCGCCGGCTTCGCCCCTTGCTCCCGGCAGGCCCTGTGGCCCCTGCTGGCCTTGCGCGCCGGTTTTGCCCGTCTTGCCCTTCAGCTTCTTGACGACGCTCGGGTTGATCTGGTTCGTCGAGTTGATCAGGAAGTGCTTGGCGGCGAGTGCCCCGCCGCTCATGGCGAACAGCAGCGCGAAGGTCGCGACGACGTTCGCATAGTTGAGGTGCCTGCGAATGGATTTCATGCGCTGAACCTAACTAGCGGCGGCTCGCGGTGCGCGCACGTGCCGCGCGGCACGGAAGACTCGGACACGCGACGGGCGGCAGCGAAGCCGCGTCGCTCAGTGGGCGGCGCGCTTGAGCTTCGACGCAAGCGTCGTCGAGGCTCGTTCCCCGCTTGCGTCCTTCGCGGATGCGGAAAGCTTGATGGTCAGCCCCTTCTTACCTGCTGCCCGCAGTCGCGCGCGTGCCTTCGACCCGAGCAGCAACTGGAGCGTCTTGTGGGCGCCGGAGGCGATCTTGAAGCTGACGTGCGCGAGCGTGACCGTCGTCGTCTTCGGCTTCTTGTGACGCGCCTTGGAGATGACCTTCACGCTCATCGTGAGCGTGCCGCTGCAGGTGCGCAGCGCGCTCGCCGGGCATGTGAGGGTGACCGCGACGCGACCCTTCTTCGACGCCGTGAAAGTGCGCTTGGCAATCTGAAGGCCGGTGAATCCGGCCGTCGTAAACGTGGTGTCTGGACCGACGGCCGTGCCGTCCGCGCTGGTCGCGACGAGCCGGTAGTGGATCGTCGTGTGCGCCGGCAAGCCGCTGAGCGAAGCGCTCACGTCGACCGCGGCCAGGCCGGCGGGGAGCGCCTGGATGGGGGTCGTGCTGCCGTAGGCGCTCGTGGGACCGAACTGCACGTCCCAGGTCGTGGCACGGTCGTTGGGCGTGATCGCCGCTCCCACGCTCGCCGAAGCCTTGGCGATCTGGGCCGCGCTCGCCGCGCCGATCGTGGGTGGGGCGAGCTCATATGCGCCGGCGTCACAGCCGGACCCCTGCGGCCTTGGGACACCCCGCTGATCCGGCGTCGTACCGCACGGCGCCGCGATCCGATTGACGGCGGGGCTCGCGGGAGCGAGGGCCATCGTCTCCGTCGGCCCACCGTTGTTCGCGAGCGGGAGCAGGTCGGGCGCGGCCACAAGGCCTGGGCAGGGGGTGACAGCCGGCCCGGCGATATTGCCGCCGCCGTCTCCGATCTCGCCGCCGCAGAGACCGGCGATCGAGGCGCTCAGAGTTACCGTCGGCGTGAACCCGAACGACGCGAGGTCAGGGCCTTCGACGAAGCTGCCGGGTTCCCCTGCCGTGGCGGGTGTCCCGCTGCCGGCCGCCCCGCCCACGCCACCGGCGCCGTCCTGGTTTCCGATCAGCGTCGCATGTGCGAGCGCACCCGCCTCGCCGTACAACCCGCCGGCGAATCCGCCCTCCCCGCCGGAGCCGCCGCTGCTCTGGGCCGGACCGCTGCCCCCGGCGCCGCCGTCGCCGCCCGACGCCGCGACGTTGGCGGTGACGGTTACGTCGCTGGCCGTGAACTCTGCGCCGAGGTACGCGCCGCCGCCCGCGCCCCCCTCGCCGCCCTGGCCGCCGTCGCTGCTGGCTCCATTCCCGCCGTGTGTGCCGGCGACGCCCGCGCCTCCGGCGCCCGCTGTGTTCGCGACGAGCGTGTCGTCTTCCAGGGCGACGGTCGCCGGCCCCACACCTGACTCGAACTCCGAGACGCCACCGCCGAAGCCGCCCTCGCCGCCGCTGCCGCCGACCTCGAAGCCGCCCCCTCCGGTCGCTGCCCCGGCGCCGCCGTTGCCGCCGCTGGCCGCCGATGAGCCGTTACCGCCGGGCGCGGCCGTGTTCGAGCCGATCGTGCTGTCACTCAGGCTGAGCGCCGCGCCGGTGTCCGACACGCCGCCGCCGCTGCCCCCCTCGCTGCCGTCTCCGCCGAACGCGAAGGCGCCTCGCCCCCCACCGCCGGTGCCGTTGCCGGCGCCGCCGCTGCCGCCGCTGCCGCAGCTCCCACCCGTACCGCCGGCGCCCGCAGCGTTATGTTCGATGATCGCACCGCTGATCGTGACGCTCCCGCCAACGGCGGCGATCGCGCCGCCGCGCCCCGCCTGACCACCGAAGCCGCCAAAGCAGGGGCCGCCTTCACCGCCACCGCTGTTCGTGGCGCCCGCGCCGCCTTCGCCGCCGTTCGCGCCGCTACCACCGGCGCCGGCAGCGCCGGCGAAGTCTTCCGTGAAGGTGCTCGCCGAGACGGTCAAGGTACCGCCGGCGTTGAGCACCCCGCCACCGTTCCCGCCTTCGCCGCCGCCGCCGCCGAAGCTGCCGCCACCGGCGCCGCCGGCCCCCGTCGTGCCCGCTCCCCCTTTGCCGCCGTTCGATGCCGTTCCGCCGGTGCCACCCGCACCGGCGTGGTTGCCCGTCACCGTGACGTCGTTCAGGACGAGCGTGCCGGCGTTGCGTACGCCGCCGCCGCCTTCGCCCGGGTTGCCGCTGCCGCCTCTGCTTGCGCCGCCGGCGGCGCCAGCCCCGCCGGCGGACCCCGCGCCGGCCGCGGTCCCGGTCGCCGCGATCGGGAGTTTGCCGCCGGTGACAGTCACGTTTTCCAGCGTCAGGGTCGCGCCGGGCAGCACGTCGAGAACGCGATCGATGCCGTTCGCGTCGATCTTCGTGAGCGACTGACCGGCGCCGACGATCGTCACGGTCCCGGCCGTCACGTCGAGGTCGCCGTTGACGTTGGTGTCGTCAGGGACGCCGGTACGCGAGAGGACGTATGCCCCGGCCGGAAGGACGATCGTGTCTGGCCCGCTGCCGGCGACACACTCTCCGGCCGCGCTGCCCGACGGCAGGTCGGTGGCCGCGGCGGTGAGCGCCTCGCGCAGCGAGCAGACGCCATCGTTGGCGAGCGTGTCGGCGGTCGTGGTGACGGTGATCGTCGCCGCCTGAGCGGCCGGAGCCAGCGCGACGAACGCCGCGATCGTCGCAACGATCCCCCCGCAGGCTGTTCGCATCGCTCTCATCAGACTTGCTCCCGCTCGCACTATACGTAGGCGGGCGACCGAGAGCACACATGCGCGGACTCTTGACCTGGCAGTCCCGAGGCACGAAGATGGCGCTCGCATGTGCCGCTGGCTCATCCTCGCCGTCCTCGCCTTGGCCGCCGCCGCACCCGAGGCGGGCGCGATACCCGTGAACGGCACGGTGATCGTCGACCGGCCAAGCGGGACCGGAGCCCTCCCCTTCGACGGCATCGCCGGCTCGAGCACCTCGGCGCACTCGCTGACGCCCGACGGGCGATACGTCGTGTTCAGCTCGAGCTCGAACGCCCTGCTGAGCGGTGACGAGGACAGCGCCAGCAACATCTACCGGCTCGACACCACGACCGGGGCGCTCGTGCAAGTCGACGTGAACGCCACGGGCGCGCAGCCCACGCCGGGCTCGCGCAACGAACGGGCGTCGATCAGTGCCGATGGCAACTTCGTGGGCTTCATCACGACGTCGCCCACCCTCGATGCCGCCGCGAGCCGCGAAAAACCCCAGTTCGTGGTCAAGAACCTCACGACCGGCGCCGTGGAACTCGCGAGCCGCTCCAACGGCGCCGCGGGTGCGGCGGTCGAAGGTCTCCAATCCGCGGTCCTGTCCGGTGACGGGCGCCACGTGGCCTTCAGCGCCGAGTCGGCCGTCCAGGCCGACAACGCCACGGGGCTGACGACCACGGTCGATGCGTATCTACGCTCGCTGGACACGAACACGACTCACATGGTGAGCGTCACGAGCGGTGGCGCCGAGGGCGGCGACGTACGGGAACCGCCGGACATCGACTACGCGGGCGACGCCGTCTCGTTCGTAACCGACAAGGCGCTCGTGCCCGGGGACACCGACACCGGTTTCGACGCTTACGTGCACATGATGGACGCGCCGGAGCGCACCTTGCTGGCGAGCTTCTCCGGGGGCGGGCAGACCGAATTCGCGGACTCCGGCTTCGGCGCGACCGTGGCCGGCGGGGCGGGCGGGACGGTCGACGTCGGCTGGTCGAGCGGGAACGCCGACTGGGTCGCGCCGTGCGCGGCGACGTGCACGACCGCTGCCGCACGCGCCGACCACGCTCGCACGGGTGGCACCGACAACGGCGAGAACCAGCCTCCGTTCTTCCCGGCGGCAGCGAGCGGTGCGCTCCCGTCGCGTGTCTACTTCGTCGCCCAGGAAGCCCTCGACCCGGCCGACACGAACAAAGCCCCCGACCTCTACGGGTGGGACATCGGCGGCACGAACTTCGACACCTCGATACACCTGATGACGAGCGGCGTGGCTCTGGATGGGGAGTTCGGCACGGCGACGAGCGAAACCGGAGCGGTCGTGACCTACGTCTCAGAGTCCCCCGAACTGCCCGGGACAGAGGGCCTCATCCCGGCCGCGTTCATCCGCAGCGCGGGTGTGGACACCGACCTGTCCGAGCCTCCGGGACAGGTGCTCGTCGACTCTGCCGGCGACGGTTTCACGAACAGGCTGCACGCATCGAGCGACAGCGGGGAAGTCGTCGCCTTCGAGTCGGACGCAACCATCTTCGGCAGCCCGGTGGGCGCCCCGTTCGGACCGCCGTACCAGGCGCTGATCCGCAACGTGGTCAGCGGCACCACCACGCTTATAAGCGCCACGCCGGAAGGAGCGGCGGGCAACGCCTCCTCGCAACCTCCCAGCGTCGACGCGGCCGGCGACATAGCGGTGTTCGAAAGCGAAGCCTCGAACCTGCTGCCCGGCGACACGAGCGGAACGCGCGACGTGTTCGCGCGCAACCTCGCCACGGGAGCGACGACGCTCGTCGACCGCACCCCCGGCGGGGGCTTTCCCGCCAGAGGCGCCAGCTCACCTCAGATCTCCGCGGACGGCACCAAGGTCGTATACGTGAGCAGCAGCCCAGACATCGAAGGCTCACCCGCCGATGGGCACCAGCACGTCTACGAGGTCGACCTGGCCACCGGCAACGTCACCCTGATGGACCGCACCAGCGCGGGCGCCGTCGCGAACGGCAACGCGTTCGAGCCCGACATCGACGGCAACGGCGCACGGGTCGCGTTCCTCAGCGAAGCCACGAACCTGGGCGGCTCGAACCGGTCGATCTACGTGCGCGACATCTCAAACCCCGCGCGACCGGTCACGACATGGGTGTCCGTGCCGCAGAGCGGGGCGCCGGCCGACGACAACGCCGGCGAACCGACGATCGACCGCGAAGGCACCCGTGTCGCCTATTCGGAGCGCAGCCCGACCTTCGGCTTCGGGGTGACCGGCTTCGCCCAGGTCTTCGTGACCGATCTAGCCGCCCACACGACGACGCTCGCGAGCACCGGACCCGCCGGGCCTGGGACACCGGAATCCTCCGGCCCGTCACTGAGCGCGGACGGCACACGCGTCGCGTTCTCCTCCGACTCGACGAGCCTGCCGGGCGCCGTCGCTGGCTACGACGACGTCTACGTGCGTGACCTGAACGCCGGCACGACGGTGCTCGCATCGGCCGTGGACGGCTCGGGAAGCGCGGGGCGCTTCGGCGCCGACGGCGGGTCGCTCAGCGGCAACGGCGCATGTGTCGTGTTCGGCTCAGACTCCGACAACCTGGTCGCGGGTGGGTACGGAGCGGACTTCGAGCACGTCTTCCTACACGCGCTCACGGGCGCATGTCCGGCGCCGCCGGTGCCGCCGGTGCCGCCGGCCGCAAAGACGCCGCCGGTGATCAGTCACCTGCACCTGACGCACCGCCGGTTCGCCGTTGGGAGCAAGCGGACCGCCGTGAGCGCCGCGAAGAAGAAGCCGAAGCACAAGTCGAAGCCGAAGCCGCCGCACGGAACGGCGTTCGAGTTCACGCTCAACGAGGCCGCCGGCGTCCGCATCGCGATCACGCAGAAGCTGCCCGGACACCGCAAGTCGAGAAAGGCCAAGTGCAAGGCCGCACACAAGGGCCAGAAGCACAACTGCACCCGCACGCTGACGCGCGTCACCTTGATCCGCGCCAAAGCGCGCGCCGGTTCGAACACGGTCTCGTTCTCGGGTCGCTACGCGAAGACGAAGCTCGCCAAGGGCACCTACACGGCGACGATCGTGGCAACCAACGCCGCCGGCGAACGCTCGGCGGCGCGATCGGTCAGCTTCACCGTCGTCCGCTAGGCGCGTCCGCGTTCGGGCCGCGAAGCAGATCGCTGCGCGCCGCCGGTATCGGCGACGACGATCTCGGCGCCGCGACGACGACGGCCCGATGACGAACTGAGAAGATGCGTGCGATGCGAGCTTCGGGGGGAAGGGCCATCTGCACGCGTGTGCTCATCTTGACGCTCGTCATCGCGCTCGTCCCCGCCGTCGCGGCGGCATCCGCCGACTGCATCGGCGAAGAACCCTTCGGCGACTTCTACACCGACGTGCAGGCGACCGACCAGAACGCTTTCGTGATGTCCGGGTCGGCCAGCGCCGAAACGCCCGGCGAACCGCTCGCCGACCACGGCGAAGCGGAATCGAGCACGTCGCTGTACGAGCTGCCGTCCAGCTCCAGCCGGGCGAAGCGCATCTCGCTCGACGTCAGCCACGCCTTCACGACGGCTCCGACCTTGTTCGAAGCCGGCGGCAAGCCGCGCGTGCTCGTGTGGCGCGAAGGCCCCGGCAAAGGCAAGACGGCGCTCTTGGGTGCCCCCGCCGGACACGCTCTGAAGAACGTCCTCTCCCCTGCCGGCTCCGCCGGCTTCGCGCCGGTCGCGGTCAGCGCGATCGCCGGCGGCGGCTACGTGATGCTCGCCCCGGCGCCCGAAGGCGGCGGTTCGGCGAGCCTGCAGGTCGTCAACGCCGACGGCACACTCGGACCGTCGACCAGCATCGGCACGGGCGCCGGCTTCGACCCGACCGCTGTGCCCGCCTTCACGCTGACACAGGCCAGCGACGGCGCGATCTGGGTCGCCGGCCCCAACCTGTTCGCCCGCTGGATTCCCGGCACGAGCCTCACGATTCTCAAGCCGCTGCCTGGGCCGTACGAGATCCGGCCCGCCGCCGAAGGGAACGTGTGGGTGCTCTCCGCGGCCGAATCCGGCGCAGGCACGCTGCTGATCCACGCAGCCCCGGACGGCACGGTCTCCCGGCAGAAGGTCGCGAGCCAGGAAGGCGAGGACATGGCCAACGGGGAAGTACTGCCGATGGCGGCGCTCGCGACCCGCCCCGACGGCAGTGCGATCGTCGCCTACGGCACCTTCCACGGTGCGTTCCTCGCGTCGACCAGCGGGCCAGCCGACATGCTCGGGCGGCCCCGTCGACTGTCCAGCAAGCTGGTCCTGTCGATCGAAGACCTCGACCTGCAGCCCGGCGGCGGCACGCCGTTCGTGAGCGTCACTGCCCGCGCCACGGCGGCGATCTACGCGGTCGGAGCGAAAGTCAAAGTCACCGACCTGCCGAGCGTGCACCGGGGCTTCGACTCCGTGCGCGCGACGCTCGGCTTCGCCCCCGACCGCAAGGCCTGGGTCGTGTGGACGGTCAGGCGCGGCAGCGCGTGCGAGGGCAGCGAACGTAGCCAGGCGGTGTGGGCGACGCTCGGCCCCGGCGGCCGCCTGAGCTCTGTGCACAAGCTCGGCGAGGGGACGATGTGGGTCCTGTAGACGCGACCACTGCCCGCCGGCTGCTCACCGCGACGCTGACGCTGGCGCTGCTCGCCACCTTGACGCTCGCGCAGACGGCCTGCGCCCGCACCTGGTCGGCGCCGGTGCTGATCGACGGCCCGGCCACGCTTCCGCTCGCGAACGAAGTCGTGGCGCTCTCCTGCCCCAACGCCAGCCTGTGCGTGGCCGTGGACGCGCACGGGGACGTCACCTCCACCACCCACCCCACCGCACCGGCCGGCCAATGGGCGACCGCGCCGGCCGATGCCGACCACATCCTGAGCGGCGTGTCGTGTCCCACCAGCGGCCTTTGCGTCGCCGTCGACAAGTCGGGCCGAGCGCTCGTCTCCAGCGAACCCACCGCTGGCCATTGGCAGGCGAGCACGATCGACCGCGGCGGCGAACCGCAAGCGGTCTCCTGCCCCACCGCCACCTTCTGCGCGGCGGTCGACGAAGCAGGCGACGTGCTCGTGACGAGCGACCCGGTCGCCGGCACCTGGCGCACGGTGGCGCGCACCGGCGAGGAAAGCCTGACGGCACTGTCCTGCCCGACGAGCGAAGCCTGCTTCGCCCTCGCGAGGGAAGGCAAGCTGCTCGCGCTGACTGGCCTCGGCGCGACCGTGGCCAGTTGGACCACGACGCCGCTGGCGAGCGAAGCGATAGCGCAGGCCATCTCCTGTCCCAGCACGAGCCTGTGCGTCGTCGGCTTCAACAGCGGCGGGCTGTCCGTCTCCACGGAACCCGCTGGTGGCCGCAAGGCCTGGAGCAAGGTGTTCCTACCGAAGTTCGCCTTCAGCCTGGCCAGCGTCGGCGTCGGCGTCACGAGCGTGAGCTGTGCCACGAACTCGCTGTGCGTGGCCGTCGACGAAGGCGAAGTGTCGACTTCGACCGCGCCCGCCGGCGGCGCGAGCGCGTGGCAGGCGACGCGCGTCAGCAGCTCTCGGCTCGCGGCGGTGTCCTGTGCCGGCGCCTCGGAATGCGTGGCCGTCACTTCCGACGCGCACACGGTCAGCTCGGCCGACCCGGCGGCGCAAACCTGGACGACCCAGCTCACGCCGAGCCTGAAGGGCGTGACCTGCGCCGGACCGGCGCTGTGCCTGGCCTACGACGACAGCGGCGACATCGCCAGCTCCAAGGGCGCCGGCGGCGGCTGGACGCTCGCGCATGTGGACGGGTCGAACGCGATCGACTCCATGTCATGCCCGTCGAGCACGCTCTGCTTCGCGGCCGACGACGCCGGTGGCATCCTGTCGAGCAGCGACCCGAGCAACGGCGCTTCGTGGAAGCGCCGCGACCTCGACGGGCACCGCGCGATCCTGAGCATCTCCTGCCCCGCCAAGAGCCTCTGCGTTGCCGGTGACAAGACGGGCCGCGCGCTCAGCTCGCGCTCTCCGGCCGGCGGGCCCTGGCGAACGGTCGTGATCGACTCGGGTCCCGGCGACGAACGCACAGGCGAAATCGAGCAGGTCTCCTGCCCGAGCATTCACCTGTGTCTGCTCGACGACGGCGACGCGATCACCTCCACCCATCCGACCGCGGGCAGGAAGTCCTGGAAGCGACATGGCGACGAATTCTTCGGGATTCCGGTCGAATACGCCGAAGGCCTCGACTGCGTGAGCGCGCACCTCTGCGTGGCCGTCGGCAACACCGGCGAAGTGGGCAGCACGAACGAACCCAAGGGGCCGCCACACACCTGGCATTCGCGCCGGCTGGTCACACCGCGCGTGCTGACCGGGGTCTCATGCGTGTCGACGCACATCTGCGTGCTCGTCGCCGACAACGGCCTGACGCTCGAAAGCCGCACGCCCGCCAAGGTGATGAAGACGTGGGTCCGAACGCGGATCGACGGCTACAGAACGCTGACCGGCATCAGCTGCCCGACCGCCAACCGCTGCGTGGCGGTCGACTCTGTCGGCGACGTGATCGAAGCTGGCTGATGTAACGCCCGGGGCCCGTCCGGCCATTAACGGGTAGTGGACAGGCGCGTCAGGTTCGAGTTGCTGTACGAGCGGTGGGCACCGTCGGTCAAGGCCTACCTGCTGCGCCGCTGCGATGCGACGGCCGCGGAGGACCTGCTGGCCGAGGTGTTCGTCGTCTGCTGGCGGCGGCTTGACGAGCTGCCGGCCGACCCGCTGCCGTGGCTGCTCGGGGTCGCGCGCCGCGTGCTCGGCTCGCACCGCCGCGCCGAGGGGCGCCGCGCCGGGCTCGCACGACGTCTGGCCGAGAACGCGGCACCGGCGATCGTGGCGCAGGTCAGCGGCGACCGCCAGCTCGGACTCGCGCTCGAACGGCTGAGCGAGTCCGACCGCGAGCTACTGCTGCTGATCGCCTGGGATGGGCTGGCACCCGCGCAAGCGGCCGCCGCGCTGGGCGTCAAGCCGTCGACCCTGCGCGTGCGGCTGCTGCGCGCGCGCCGGCGCCTGCGCGATGCCCTGTCCGAGCAAGCGGACGTTGAGAGCCGTTGTCTGGATCCCACACCGGAGGTGCTTTGAATTGATTAGTTCCGATCCTGCTAGCCGTCTGTCGGCTGCGAACCCGGTGCTCGAGTTGCCGGGCGTGCCCGGCCCAGAGCGCCTTCGCGAGCTGATCGAACAAGAGGCGCCGGTTGCGTTGCGTGGGCGTCACAGGCGCGAGCGTCATGTGACACGTGTCATGGCTGGCTTGGCGTTGTGTCTCGTGGTCGCCGTCGCAGGGGCCCTGCTTTCGAGCGCGGGCGACGGGCCTGGTCTGAACGTGGCGGCGGCGGCCTACGCGGCCAGCGCGCCGCGCGCCGGGGTCGTCGAAGCCGTCTGGTTCTCACGCGTGCTGCACGGCAGCGAGCGCGGCAGCACCTTGCGCACGCGCGAATGGGTCGAAGCCTCGGGCGGGCGTCGCGAGCAACGCGACCTGATCGCGGCGCCCGGCGAAGCGACGCAACGCTCGGACTGGGTGTTCGCGCCCGGGCGCCAGGAATACTGGGGTCCGGGCGGCAGCACTCGCGGACACCCTCAGGCACGCATCCGCGTCCTGCTCGGGCGCGAGGGTTTGGCGTTGAAAGTGCACGCCGCGTTCGGTGGCTTGGCTCTCTACGGCAGCGAAGGGATGCGGCTCTACCGGGCGCTGTACGAGCGCGGCGAGCTGCACCTCGTGGGTCACACGCTCTATCGCGGACGGCGGTTGTGGCGACTCGAAAGCCACTACCCCGGCCCCGCGTCCCAGCGCACCCACACGCGCGACGTGGTGCTCGTCGACCCGCACAGCTTCCTGCCGGTCGTGGTGCGGCTGCTCGACGACGCCCTACCGGGCCGTCCCGCGATCTCCGAAACGACGTTGGTGAGCTATCGCTCGCTGACGCGCGTCGAAGTGCCCGGCGGCACGTTCCATCTGGCGGTGCAGCACCCGCACAGCGCGGTGCTCGTAGTTGGCTACCCACAGCGGCTGCGCAACTAAGGAGGGCCCCGCCTGAGCGGAGCCCTCCTCGGGGTGCTACTTCTGCGAGCTTCTATCGCCTCCAGCGAGAGGCGTATTGCGTGGTGGAGTTACTTGGTTGCCTTGACCGCCAGGGCGACCTGCTGGCCTTCCCAGCAAGCGCCGGTGGGGCCGAAGGTGCCGAGGTTTTCACTACTACCGCAGTCGATTTCGTTGTACTGCGTGTTCGCGAACAGTTCGTTCGGGTCCGGGTTGCTGCCGATCGGGTGGGTGTTTTCAACCGCTTCGATCAGCGCGACGTTCAGCGAGTCGTAGAAGCAACCCGAAGCCGACGTGCGGCACGGAGCTTCGCCGACCGGCGCCGGGCCGTGGTCGCTGGTGTTGTACTGGACCGAGATGATCGCCTGGTTGGGCAGCGTCACGCCTTCCAGCGGGAAGGTGATCCTGAAGCCCTTGCCATGGAAGCAAGTGGCATCTTTTTTGTCGTACCAGCCGCCGGCCGATTCACCGGTGCACATCACGCTGTTGACCGTCGGCCGGTACGGCATCGAGAACGTTTTTTCGCTCGACGCGACGAGCGAGCCAACGCTGTTTTCAGGGCCGACGTTGTAGATGTTCAGCCGCACCGGCCATGCGAACGTGGCCTTCTTGGCAGATTTGCAGTCGTCGCTGAACACGCCGCCTTCCTGGCAGGCCCAGCTGCTCATGCCAACCGTGACGCTGGTCGCGTTGCGCTTGGTGCTGGCAAACTGCACGAGGCTGCCGAGCTCCGAGTTGGAGTAGGCCTCGTTGCCGATCGAGGCGAAGTTGCCCGCGAGCGGTTTGGCGATGTTGCTGTAGATCGTTCCTGCGCTTGCGACTGAAGCCGCCATGGCGGTACACGCCAGCGCAGCGAAAAGGGCGACGACGAGCTTGCCGGCGCGCCCCGGAGTCCTTCCGGTCATGTGTTTGTCTCCATTCGTCCGCAGCCGCATGGCTCTCCTGCCCCACGGCCGTCCAATGTCCCTCCAACGTGCAGACGAAGACCGGCTGGTCGCTGATCCCCTCCGATGTGGACCACCGCATCCTTTGGTGTCCGCCCGCCGGGAGGTTAAGCGCAAGCCATAACTGTTGTCAACCTGGGGTATCCGAATCTTTTCGATCGGTAAGAATCCAGACCGGCCTTTCGCTCAGCTGTAGCGGACCGCCAGCGCCCTGCGCAGCGAGGCTTCGCTCTGCGGCCCGGCGAGCAGCGCACGGATGCGTCCGTGGCCGTCGATCACGAACGTCGCCGGCAACCCGGGCAGGCGGTACTTGTCCCCGATCAGTCCTTCGCCGTCGCGCACGATCGGGAAGCTCCAGTGGAACTGGTGGATGAACGACACGGCGCTCGAGCGCTCGTCGTTCCAGTCGACGCCGAGCACCCTGCCCCGCCCTGCGGGCGTTTGCGCGAAACGCTCGAGCGTCGGCGCCTCTTCGTGACACGGCCCGCACCAGCTGGCGAAGAAGACGACCAGCGCCGAGCCGCCGTGGCTTTGCGCGAGCAGCGTCTTCAGCGTCTGCGGCGAGGAGCCCTGGAGCACTTCCCTGGGCAGCGTCGGCGCGAGACGGCCGTGTGGCGATTCCTTATGCGAGGCGAGCCCGAACTTGACCAGCGCGCCGATCGCGATCACGGCCACGAGCGCCGTCAGGATCCGCGCGCGGTTGCCCATCCGCTTTCCGGCCGGTCAGCGCGCTGCCAGCAGCGGGACGTCGTGCACGATTTCCTTGGGCTGGAAGTTCGCGGCGTAGATCGTCAGGCGTTTGCCGGACGCGGTGATCCCGTAGATCAAGCCCGAGTGGTTGATGAACTGGGGCTGCTGGGCGTCGCGCTCGGAGCCCACCCCCCACGCTTCCCAGACCTTCGCCAGTTCTGGCGCGGAACCGATCAGATACTGCATTCGGCCCGTCATCTGATGTCTGGCGAGGAACGCTCCGATGGCCTTCGGGGTGTCGCCTTTCGGGTCGACGGACACGGCGATGACCTGCACTTTCGAGGCCTCGGCCTTGCCCATCAGGTTCAGCGCCACGCGCAGGTTCGACGTGATCAGTGGACAGACGTCCGGGCAGTTCGTGTAGAGGAACGTCACGAGCACCGCTTTGCCACGGTAGGAGTCGATGTTCACCGGCTGGCCGAGGTAGTTATTCAGCGACAGCGGCGGCGCCGGCTTGATCGGTTCGAGCAGGCCCTCGGCGTCGAAATGGGCGGCGCTGGCCTCCGCCTTGGCCTGTTTGGCTTTGGAGCTGCTGTTGCCGCCGATCGCCAGCAGCGCCACGCCGCCGGCGATGACGATCAGAACCAGAAGCCCCAGGAGTACCCGGGTATCGAGGCCGCGTTTCTGCATCTGCGAGGACCGAACTTATCAGTGCGCGGCGAGACGAGAGCCGGGCGCGCCGTCGGCAACTGTGCTTGCAGACCTTCCGTTGTTACGCATCTTGCAGGGATTTCTGGTAGCTTGCCGCCCGTTCGTGCCGAGTCCTTGACCCCACGGGGTCCGGGAGCGGGGGACCCAAAGCGGCTCAGAGAAAAGAGCCGCAGGGGCGAATCGCCACATGTGTGGCGTAGCGTAGACGTTTACGCGAGCCCGACAGCTAACCCCGTAGGCGCCATGACAAAGGAATTGAGAAAGGACGCCCTCGCATGTCGGGATGCCCGCGTGATCTTGCTGTTGTCGACCACTGGAGCGCTTCGCTCCAGCGCTCTCGCGCACGCCGCGACCGCGCGACCCGGGGCCAGGTTCGCCCCGGCACCTACGCCGAAAGCCCCTCGATCCTCGCGCTGCTCGGCGACCAGGACCGTCGGATCGCGGACCGCGATCTCGCCGAGGAGCAGGTCTGGCAGCTCTCGCTCGGGCGCTCACGTGCACGTCGCCGTGCCGCTGAGTTGCAATTCGTACCCGCCGGTTCGCGCGCCAAACGGCTTTCGCTCGGCGCGCTGGCCGCGCTGACGGTCGCCCCGGCGGCAAGCATCGCCGGTGGCGTGACGAGCGCTGCAAGCGCGAGCGAGCCAACCACGACAACCGAATTCAGCGTCACGCTCAGCCCCGGCGAAGAAGGCCGCCAGGTCGAACTTCTGCAGAGCGCGCTTGGGATCGCGGTCGACGGCATCTACGGCCCCCAAACCGAACGCGCGGTCGAAAGCTTCCAGTCCGCGCACGGGCTGTCGGTCGACGGCATCGCCGGCCCGGAAACGTCCTCCGCCCTGCGCGGCGGCGCTTCGAGCCGCGGCGTGACGGCGTCGGTCGCCGACGTCAGCGGGGAAGGCGGCGGTGACGCGATCAAGCAACTGCAGATCGCGCTGCAGCTCCCGGCCGACGGCGTCTTCGGCCCCGAAACCGAGGCCGCCGTGCGCCGTCTGCAGGCCCGTCACGGCCTGAGCGTCGACGGCATCGTGGGCCCGGCGACGTGGACCGTGATCGGCGTCAGCAGCCAGGAAACGCTGACACCACCGTCCTCCGCGATGCCCACCGCCCACAGCTCATCGCACCACGCCCGCGCCGCGGCCGCCGACGCTTCTTCCTCGAGCGTCGTGAGCGGCAGCGCGGTCGAACGTCTGCAGCACGCGTTGAAGCTGCCCGTGGACGGCAACTTCGGTCCCGAAACAGAGGCCGCCGTGCGCCGCCTGCAGGAACGCCACGGCCTCAGCGTCGATGGCGTCGTGGGACCGGCAACCTGGTCCGTGCTCGGCATCGGCGACGAGGAAACGCTGACGCCGCCCGCTTCGGCGCGCGCGTCGAGCGGCTCGGACGAAGGCTCGAGCGCCGCCGAAGGCGTCGTCTCACAGGTGATCGCCGCCGGCGACGAAATCGCGACCCGCCCCTACGTGTGGGGCGGCGGTCACGGCTCCTTCATCTCCGAAGGCTATGACTGCTCGGGCTCGGTCTCCTACGCGCTGCACGGCGGCGGGCTGCTCAGCTCGCCCGAGGACTCGAGCGCGCTCGAGTCCTACGGCGACCCCGGCCCGGGCCGCTTCATCACGATCTACGCGAACGCCGAACACGCGTTCATGGTCGTGGACGGCAAACGCTTCGACACCGTCGCGCTCGCCGAGACCGGCAACCGCTGGTCCTCCAGCATGACCTCAACGGCGGGCTTCGTCGCGCGCCACCCGGCTGGGTTCTAGCGCTCGGCCTGGCTGACACCTGCTTTCGGCGCCCCCATCATGGGGGCGCCTCTGGTTAATGCCGCACCACTCTGCAGGCGCGATATGCCACAGCTTCTGTAGACGCGACGCCCCACCGTCCGTAGGCGCGACGCCCCACCTTCCGTAGACGCGGCTCTCCCCCCACCACCTCGCCCGCGCGTCCCGTCCCAAGCGCCTGGGAGCGTCCGTGCGATCTTCGCCAGAGCGCACACCTTCACGATCGACGGACCACGGGTGCGCCCGGTGCTCGTCGAGGTCGACGTCCGCTCCGGGCTGCCGGGGTTCGCGATCGTCGGCCTCGCAGACGCGGCAGTGCGCGAGGCGCGCGAGCGAATTCGAGCCGCGATCCGCAACAGCGGCCACGAGTTCCCAGCCAAGCGGATCACCGCCAACCTCGCGCCGGGCGACGTGCGCAAGGCTGGCGCGGGCCTCGATCTGGCGATCGCATCGGCGATCCTGGCCGCCAGCGAACAGCTACCGGTCGAGCGGCTGGAGCAGTTGGCGCTCGTGGGAGAGCTGGGCCTCGACGGCACGCTCCGGCGCTCCCACGGAACGCTGGCGGT
>DASXER010000077.1:0-2850 GCA_036490015.1 Solirubrobacteraceae bacterium
GATCGCGCTGCCGACGTGCAGCATCACGACGAACGCCAGCCAGGGGGACTCCGGCTGCGACTGCCAGGCGACGATGTTGTGCCAGCCGAACAGCGTCGGGAACAGCACGGTGTGGCCGAGGCTCGAGACCGGGAAGAGCACGGTCACGCCCTGCAGCAGGCCCAGGACGACGGCTTGGAAGGTGCTGATCTTGCTCGCGGAGGCGAGCACCATGTGGGAGGCTGCAAGCGTCACGAGCCGCCATCATCGCCGATCACCGCGCGGCGGCGCGTGGCACGGCGATTAGTCTGTTCTCACCAACACCGAGCGAGGAGCAAGCATGAGCGCCGACGGCACCTGGAAGATCACCGTGCAGACGCCGATGGGGGCGCAGGCCTCGACGGTCGAGCTTTCGAGCGAGGGCGGCGGGCTGAGCGGCACGCAGAGCGGCAACGGCGAGAGCGGCGCGATCTACGACGCCAGCGTCGACGGCGACAGCGCCAGCTGGAAGATCGACATCACCCGCCCTCTCGCCCTGACCGTCACCTTCACGGCGACGATCGACGGCGACGCGATCTCCGGGACCGCCAGGGCCGGCGCGTTCGGGTCCTCACCGTTCAGCGGCACGCGCGCCTGAGGGCGCCCCCGCGACCGCCCTCAGGCGGTCTTCTCGAAGACGATCCGGTAGTGGTCGAGCAGCTCGCGCTCGAAGCAGACCTTGTTCGCGCTGACGCCCGAGGTGAAGGCGTGGCGAAACGTCGCACTGCGCAGCCAGTGCGGCAGAAGCGCCAGCTTCATCAGGTTCTTGCGCATGCTCGGGGCGCCGATCCGCCGGTTCCATTGCGTGATCGTCTCGATGTAGTCGAGGCGGCCGCTCGAGCTCTCGAGGATCCGGAAGTGCGGCGCCGCGCAGCGCTCGAGCTGCTCGAGCCCGCTCGGCAGCCAGGAGCCCGGGAACTGGCAGCTCAGCAGGAACAGGATGAAGGCGTCGGAGTCGCGCGGAGCGCGCTCGGAGACCTGCTCGGGCGGGATCATGTTGCGCCCGAAGACCATCGTCTGCAGGTAGAAGCGCCCGGCGACGGGCAGCACCGACGCGGTGTTCGCGAACAGGTTGCGGTAGACCTCGTCCTGGCGCCCGCTCCGATAGTCATCGGGGGAGGCGAAGTGCTCGAAGGCGCCGAGGCTGGCGACGGCGTCGAAGGCGCCGAAGGTGTCCCGCGTGACGGTGCGCGCGTCCTGCAGGCGCACGTCGAGGCCGTTGCGCCGGCATGACTGCACCTGCGCGCGCGAGAGGGCGCAGCCGACACCCTCGCCGCCGCGCTCGCGCACGAAGTTCAGCAGCGGCCCCCAGCCGCAGCCGAGGTCGAGCAGCCGCCGCCCCGGCGCGATCCCGATCTGCTCCGCGATGTACTCGTGCTTGGCGTGCTGGGCCTGCTCGAGCGTCAGCGAGAAGTCGCCGAGATAGCGCGCCCCGCTGAAGTCGGCGAGCTCGCCCAGGCTGAGCCGGAAGATCCGGTCGATCGTCGTGTACGTGAACTCGATGTCGGCGCGTCCGGCCACCAGTCCATCACCCCTCGTCGATTGCCGCCGTCCCGTGCGCGGGCAACAGCTGCCACACGACGAACGACACCAGCATCGTAGAGGCGATCACGATCCCCGCCGGCAACGCCGAATGCGTGCCGGCCAGCCCCACCAGCGGCGCGACGGCGGCCCCCGTCGTGAACTGCGCGAGCCCCATCAGCGCCGACGCGCTCCCGGCGATCCGCTTGAACGGGGCCATCGCCTCGGCGGTCAGGTTCGGCGAGACCAGCCCGTAGCCGCCGGCGAGGGCGAAGAAGCAGATCAGCACCGCCGCGAGCGGAGCGTGGGAGAGCGCCGAGACCAGGAAGCCGACCGCGGCGGCGGTCCCCCAGCACAGCCCGATCGTGGCCAGCCGATGCGGCCCGATGCGGGCGACCAGGTGCGCCCCCACCTGGCTGAAGGTGACCAGCGCCGCAGCGTTGCATCCGAACACGACGCCGAACAGCACCGGCGAGAGTCCGAAGATGTTCTCGAGCACAAACGGCGAGGCGGCGATGTAGGCGAAGAAAGCGCCGAACGACAGCGCGTAGACCGCGGTCAGGCCGCTGAAGCGCCGGTCGGCGACCAGCACGCCGAGTGTCCGCATCGTGACGCGCACCCCGCCGCGCTGGCGGCGCGCGTGGGGCAGCGTCTCCGAGAGCGTGCGCAGGCAGACGAGCAGTAGCAGCGCGCCGATCGCCGCCAGGGCGACGAAGATGCCGCGCCAATCGGTGACGTGCAGCAGCGCGCCGCCGATCAGCGGTGCGAGGATCGGCGCCAGCCCGAACACGATCACCAGGCGCCCGAAGAAGCGCGCCGCCTCGACGCCGTCGAAGAGGTCGCGAACGATCGCCCGCGCGACGACGATCCCGGCCGCGCCGGCGGCACCCTGCACGACCCGCAGCGCGGTCAACATCCAGATGCTCGTGGCGGCCGCGCACGCCACCGACGCGAGCGTGTAGGCGAGCAGCCCGAGCAGCACCGGAACACGGCGCCCGAACGCGTCCGAGAGCGGCCCGGCGAGCAGCTGCCCGAACCCAAGGCCGACCATGCTCGCGGTCAGCGTGAGCTGGGCGGCGGAGGCCGAGGCCGAAAGGTCGTGCGCCAGCGACGGCAGCGCCGGGAGGTACATGTCGGTCGAGAGCGGGGCGAAGCACGACAGCGCGCCGAGCAGCCACAGCAGCTGCCAGCGCGGCAACGCCGCAAGATGCGAGCGGGCCGGCGCGCGCTCCGCCGCGACAGTGTCGGACAAGCTCATGGGACGCACGTTATTGGACGGCTGGGTGCATGCACCCAGCCGGGGATCGGTGC
>DASXER010000109.1:0-2056 GCA_036490015.1 Solirubrobacteraceae bacterium
GCACTCCGGCGACGTGCGCGCGATCGCGCTCGCGAGCCCCAACGATCCGACCGGCGAGCTGCTCGCGAGCGCCGAGCTGGAGCGCCTGCTCACGGATCTGCCCGACGGCGTCGCCGTGCTGCTCGACGAGTCGCTCGTCGAGTTCGCCGATCGCCAGCCAGCGGACAGCTCGCTGAAGATCCTCGAGCGCCACCCACGGCTACTCGTGTTCCGCAGCTTCTCCAAGGCCTGGGGGCTCGCCGGTCTGCGCGTCGGCTATGTCGTCGGCGGCCCAGGCTCCGAGAACCTGCTGGCCGAGCTGGCGCCCGACCTGGGCGTCTCGGAAGCCTCGCAGGCCGGTGCCCTGGAAGCGCTCAAGACGTGCGAGGACATCACGCGGCGGCGCGTGCAGACGATCTGCGATGAGCGCCCGCGCCTGACCGCCGAGCTGCGGGGGCGCGGCTTCGACGTCGGCGACAGCCAGGCCAACTTCCTGTGGGTCGCGCACCCCACGCTCACGGGCGCGGAGCTGGCCGCGCGCCTGGAACGCTCCAGCGTGCTCGTCGCCGCCGGCGACGCGCTCGGCGAGCCCGGGCACGTGCGCATCGCGTTGCGCTCGGAGCGCGCGACCAACCGCCTGCTGGCGGCGCTGGACAACTCAGACTGAGACCGAGGACGAGACGCCGCGGCGGTGCGGCGATGCGGTGCGGGGGCGGTGCGGCGGCCGGCTTGTCAGCCGCCGGAGCTCGCCTGGCGCAGCAGCGCGCCGGTCGTGCCCTCGAGGATCTTCCGCCAGGCGCTGACCGACTCGGCCTCCTCGTCGAAGTGCGCGACGACCTGGCGCACGCGCTTGGCGGAGATGTCGAGGCCGTGGCGTTCGGCGACCGCCTGGTAGCGGTCGTATTCGCCGGCCAGCTTCTTGGTCACCGACTCGAAGCCGTGACGGGCGATCTCGACCCGTGAGGTGAAGCTCATCATCGATGTCTGGAACATCAGCTCGTCGGTCGGATCGGGCTCGATCAGCACGATGTCCACGCCCGGATAGCGGCTCTCCCACGACTTCGCGAGTTCGTGCAGACGCTGGTGGGCGACGAGCTTGAACACCTGGTAGCCGATCTGGGCGAAGCCCATGTCCGAGACGCGTCGCGGGCGCGAGCCGCGCAGCGTGTTGACCGTACCGGCGAAGTCGTTGACGAACGGCACGATCGGGTTGATCACGACGACCAGCTTGGCGCCCGCCTCGACCGCGAGATCCAGGTTCGTGGTCGAGACGATGCCGCCGTCGATCAGCTCGCGATCGTCGACCTTGACCGGCGCGTAGACCATCGGCAGCGCGCCCGACGCCCGCACGGCCTGCGAGATCGGCGCCTCGTCGTTGCCGTCGACACCGAACACGACTCGCTCGCAGGTGTCGAGGTCGGTCGCGGTCAGGTACAGCTCGCAGTCGAGCTGCCTGAAGTCATCGGTGCGCCCCGGCTCGCTCAGGACGTCGTGCAGGTAGCGCTCGATGCCCGCGCCCGTGTAGAGACCCGAGGGCAGCCAGTCGGCCAGGCCCATCGCGAGGTCCATCGCCGAGACGCCGCCCGGCTGGCGGATCAGATGGCGCAACATGCCCAGCGAGCGGGCCGGGATCGTCGCGCCCTGACGGGCGAACTCGATCAGGTTCGGCCGCAGCAGGTCGCCGACGTTGATGTCTTTGAAGGGCGCCTTGCCCTTCCGCGTGACGACCCGCATCATCTCCTCGGGCGTGACACCGTTGGCGCACAGCGAGGCGATGAACGAGCCGGCCGACGTACCGACGTAGACGTCGAAGTTGTTGACGGTGCTGTTGACGGCCAGCAGGTCCAGCGCCCGCAGCGCCCCGATCTCGTAGACGCCGCCGGTGAAGCCACCGCCGCCGAGGACCAAGGCCGTCTTCGACGGCTTTTTCCGGCGCCCTTTGCGGCGGCGCGGTTTCGACTCGATATCGACGACTTGACCCATCGCGGTAACTGAAGTATCCCCGATCAACCCGACGCCGCCGCTACCTTGCGTCCTTCCGGTGTTCCTAGGGACGATGAGAAAGGCGCTCCTCCCC
>DASXER010000113.1:0-4092 GCA_036490015.1 Solirubrobacteraceae bacterium
AGCGACGGTCGAGCGCAGCAGATCCAGTCCCGTCGGAGTGGCCAACAGCACGGCAACGATCCCTACGGCCAGCACACCGACCGCCTCTCTGAAGTCACGCCGGAAGGCGAGCACGACGGCCGCGATCGCGAGCGCCAAGGCGATCAGGCTCATGGCGACCGCCCGGCCAGTCTTGCTCGCTCTCGATGCGGCCGATTCGAGCGAAGCGGCGCCGGATTCGCTTGCCGCACCACCGACGGCTTCGGGAGCGGGCTTCCCGCCTTGCGCCGCCAGCGCCGACGCCGGGGCCAAGATCGACGTCGTGACTCCGAACGCCGCCAGGGTCACGATCGCGCAAAGTAGGCGTCGCCTCATGTGCGGGCACCGGGCTGGATCGATGTGATCCGCCAACGACCCCGAGCTTCGACCGCCTCTAGTTCGTAGCCGAGCGTGTACTGCACGCCGCGACGATCGCGGGCCTGAATCACAGCCCACACCACCCCCGGACGCATCCAGTACGGCCGCTGCATCGAACTCAAGGAGAGGTGCTGATCGGGCGAGGCGGCTTCGGTTTCCGACCCAACCGTCGAGCCGGCGAGATAGCTCTCGAGCGTACGTTCGACGACGGGCACGAGCGCTGGCTGACGAACTTCCGTGAGCGGTCGGCGAGCCTCGTCGGGCACTGACCTCGGCACGCCCACGAAGGCCGGGTATCCCGCCAGCGCCAGCGCACCACCTGGGCTCTGCGTGACTCTGACCGCCAGGTACACGAGCCCGTCCGAGTCGGTCTGCGCCGCCACGACGTATGTATGCAAGCCCGCTTCCGGTTCGCTGGCGCGAACGACTTCCGCCCAGGCCACGCTCTCGCCCCCGGACGACGGCAGCTCCAAGCCGAAGTCCGGTTCCACGCCTGCGCCGGCGAATCGTTCGAGCGCGACCTTGTTCGCTTCTCCGTCTCCGGCCTGCCAGGTCAGGTAGCGGCGTGCGAACAGCACGGCAAGACCTTCGGCGCCGCGATCGGCCAGCGCCGGGCGCGAGCTGGAGACGACCCGCACCGTGCGGCTCGGAGGAGCAAGGGCGAAACGAGCGCTCGCCAGTAGCCCGGCCGCGGCTGCCAGGCTCAGGAGGTGCTTCGGCGCGCTGCGTGAGAGCCTGATCGCCCACATCGGACGCGTACGCACGACGACCCGCGGGCCCTCGTCGTCGCGAGCGCTCGCGACGGTCATCGCACGCCCTCGAAGCCGAACTCGGACGCCGCCGGCGGGTTTGGAGTCGACCCCGCCGCCACGTCAAGACTCGCCGCGATCGCGCCGCGTACGCCAAGACGAGGGACTCGGCCGTGTGCGCCGGCGGCCCTTGCGGCTTTGCGCTCTCGGTCAGCGGCCGCGTCGACGGCTCGTCTGGGCGCCGGAAGGCGGACGGTTGCTGTCTTCGGCTCGGCGAGCGAAGGTCCCGCAGTCATTGAGACGGACCGCGCGTGGCGCTCGACCGCGTTGGCCGCGAACACGCAGACCACCCCGACGGTCACGGCCCCCAGTACGAGCAGAGGCCGCGACGAGCGTCGCGGCGCGACGGACACCAAGCCCCGCTCGGCCGCCGTGTCGAGCGACATCTCGCCGTCATCGGACAGCAAACCGAAATGCGTGCCGTCGGCCACAGGCCGCTCGTCGCAAGCGGCCGGCGACCGAAGTGGGGAGTCCTCCGGCCGCCGGCCGCTCACGGTCGCCTGGGATGCGCCGTTGGGTCGTCCCATGTGACCGACCCTCGGCGTCCCTCGGACGCGCCTATGAGCTGTTGGGGGGATGAGAGTCACAGGCATGTCCTGCCCTCTCTTCCGACAGCGTGGGTTCAGACGGGACGGCGAGCAGCGAGCGCAGGCTGGCGCGCCCGCGCTGGGCGACCTTGCGGTACTTCTCACCTGACCAAGCGGTGCGTGCGCGAAAGGCACCCACGGGCTCAGAGCCAGCCTGGGACAGCAGCACCGAGCGCTGGTCCGCCGTCAGCCGGCCCATCGCCACGAACACCGCACGCAGCTCTTCGCGGGCCATCGCCAGCCGCTCGGGCTCGTAGCGGCGGTCGGCGATCTCGATCTTGCCGAGCGTGTCGTCGTCGAGCGCGACCGCCGCCTCGACCGCCGCCTGGATCGAGCTGCGTCCGAGCATCGCGCGCCGGCGGTCGGCGATACGCGACAGGAAACGCTGCTCGAGCATCCTGGCGAGATGGCTCGATCCCGCGAATGTCCCGCCGCGGCGCACGTAGGCGAGCAGCTCCACGACGGCCTGCCCGTAGCAATCCTCGAGATCCTCGTGACGCAATCGATGCCGATGCACACGCAGCAACAGCGCGCGCCGCTCGCTGGCGATGAGGGCGAGCAGCTCCACGGGTTCGCCGCGTCGCCGACCCGCTGGCTCGAAATGCGATTGGGTACCCACATAGCGATGTCGCAGCCAGCCGCGATCGGCCCCCCCACGAGATGAGCATCGGCGACCGCCTGCGGGCGCTGGACCGCCGCCAGCAACGGAGCCGCCGGGTGAGCTTCCTCGCCGCCGTGATCAAGAAGTTCGGCGACGACGGCGCCGGTCAGCTCGCCGCCCTGATCGCCTACTACGGCTTTCTGTCGCTGTTCCCGCTGTTGCTCGTGTTCGTGACCGTGCTCGGCTTCGTGCTGCAGGGCGACCCAAGCGCACAGGAAAGCGTCTTGCACTCGACGCTCAGCCAGTTCCCGATCATCGGCGCGCAGCTGCAGCGCAACATCCACTCGCTCGACGGCAACGGCGTCTCGCTCGCCATCGGCCTCGTCGGCTCCCTGCTAGCCGGGCTCGGCATCACCGGTGCGACCCAAAACGCCTTCAACGAAGTCTGGGACGTGCCGCGCAGGCACCGGCCCAACTTCCTCAAGACGAGGCTGCGCGGGCTCGGCCTGCTCGGGTTGCTCGGCGTGCTGGCGATCGTCTCGACCGTCGTTGCCGGCTTCGTCACCGCGGGCGGCCACAGCGTCCCGGCGATCGTCGTCGGCGTCGTCGTCGCCTACCTCCTGAACCTGTTGCTGTTCTTCAGCGCCTTCCGCCTGCTGACGGCCAGCGACATAGAGACGCGCGACCTCGTGCCCGGCGTGCTGCTGGCCGCGCTCCTGTGGCAGATCCTGCAGCACATCGGCGGCTACTACGTCGATCACGCCGTCCGGCACGCGAAGGAGACCTCGGGCCTGTTCGCGTTCGTGCTCGGGCTGCTGGCCTGGCTCTACCTCGGCGGCCAGGTCACGTTGCTCGCGGCGGAGGTCAACGTCGTGCGCGCGCGCCGGCTGTGGCCGCGCAGCTTCTTCGGCGACGAGCTGCTCGACGCCGACAAGCGCGTGCTCGAAGCCTCCGCCGAGGTCGAGGAGCGCCACGCGCGCGAGAACGTCGAGGTCGACTTCGACGCACCAACAGCCGATTAAGAGACATTCTTGATCAAATGTTGACAACCCACCTGACGGCGGGTTAGTTTGCCCTAAAGGGGTGCCTTGGATTCCGGCGCGTCGTCCGGATGGAGGGTCCACGCGCCGCGGACGAAGAGGAGAAGGGCTAGATGAGAGCTCGATCGTTGCTACTCGCCGGCGTCGTGGCGCTGGCCGCCTTCGCGTTGGGCGCGACAAGCGCCAGCGCCAGCCTGCACGTGCCGTATGAAACCGAAGCGCTGCTGGAGGGCGCGTTCAACGAGGCCTATGTGCCGACGGCGCTGCCGGGCGGCAACGACAACTGCAAACCGAGCGCCGCACACCCCTACCCGGTCGTGCTCGTGCACGCGACCTTCGCCGACGAGGGATCCAACTGGGTCACGCTCTCGCCGCTGCTCGCGAACGCCGGCTACTGCGTCTACGGCTTCAACTACGGCGAGACGTTCCTCTCGGGCCTGCTCGGCAGCATCGACGGCCTCGGCCACATCGAAAAGTCAGCCGAAGAACTGAGCGCGTTCGTCAACAAAGTGCTCTCCAAAACTGGCGCCAAACAGGTCGACATGGTCGGCCACTCCCAGGGCGGCCTGATGCCCAACTACTACCTCAAGTACCTGGGCGGGGCGAATAAGGTGCACACGTTCGTCGGCCTCGCGCCGAGCAACCACGGCACGACGCTC
>DASXER010000149.1:0-22555 GCA_036490015.1 Solirubrobacteraceae bacterium
CACGCGCCGACAGGCTGCGGACAGTGGCTCGGATGAACCCGCGCGCGACGAGCTGACGGTCGCCCGCGAGGCTAAGTACCGGGAGATCCGTGACGCCGAGCTGGACTACCGCACCGGCAAGCTCTCGCGCGAGGACTACGACGCGATCGACGGCGCTCTACGGGCCGAGGCGATCTCGATCCTCGACCGGATCGAAAGCCTCGAGCGCGACGGGCTAGGCCCAGGGACGCTTGAGCAGGATGATCGCGAGAACGAAGAACAGGACCGCGAAGAAGACGGTCCAGCGATTTAGGTTGCGCTCCACCATCGAGCCGCCGCCGAGCGGACCCGTGCCGCTGCCGACGCCGAATGCGCCGGACAGACCGGAGTCCTTGCCCGAGTGCATCAGGATCAACAGGATGGTGATCGCCGCGACGATCACCTCGATCACAGACAGGATGGTTTCCACGCGCTCAGCCTAGCGTGTCCGCGGCGGGCTTGTGCAGGTCTCAACGCCCGAGGCAGGGGACCGTCTGGGCCGCTTGCGCGGAGCTGCCGTCGCTGAACGCCAGTTCCGCTCCGAAGGGCAGGCCGGCTCCTTCGCACGAGCGTGGCAGGACGACCGTCGTCCCGGGGCCGCCGAGCTTGAGAGACATCGCCGTGAACGAGGCGTCGGGCTCCAGTTCGAGCGAATGGATCGGAGGTATCGAGATCCGCAGCTGTAGCCCTTGCGCCGATGCGCTGATCACGCCGCGACTGACGCTGCGCTGGTCAAGCGGGCTGTGCCCGACGCCAAGCAACTCCAGCGTGGGCCGGCCGCCCAGCGCTGGCCCGCGGAACATGCTCAGCACCGCCGGCTCGGGGATCGTCTGCGAGCCGGCGTGGACTTCGAGCGTGGCGCTGCCACGACCGACGCGTGAGCTGGCCGGGCAGCCAGCGGCGCCGTGCGCGCGCAGCGCGGCCGGGCGACACACGCTGACGGAACGGGCAAGCGAAAGACCGGCCCCGCGCGGCAGCTCGATCGTCAGCGTTCGCAGCGGCGGCGGCACTCCGTCTGCGGTCTGTTCGTCGGAGATCCGGATGCTCACGCCGAGCCGCGCGGCGGTCAGCGAGACGTGCAGCGAGACCTGCGGATCAGCCTCGGCGGCCGGAGCGAGCGCGAGCGCGGCGACCGCGCCACTCACAAGGAGGGCAACGACCGCCGCGCGATGACTCGATGGGCTCAGCTCGGCTCCTTCGCCAGTGCCGGTCAGGGACAGTGGATGGTGCTCTTTGCCGCTACTTGATCGCCGTCCTGGAAGCTGAATTCGGACACGATCGGCCAGCCTCCCGCCGGGCAGTGATGGGGCAGGATGATGCCCTTGACGTGGAACAGCTTGCGCTTGCCGTGAACCTTTTTGAAGTAGGCGACGTTGCTCGCGCCGAGCGTGATGAAGGCGCTCTTGGCGGAGGCGTCCGAGGCTTCCGGCAGGACTTTGATCAGCGGTACGTCGAGGCTGAAGCCGAGGCCGTAGGGCGGTTTGCCTTTGACCACGACGGCGGGGAAGATCTTTTCGACGATCACCGGGCTGCTGCCTGACAGGTAGACCCACAGCGCGACGTGGCCGGGCTGGTTATCCGAGAGGAACAGGTCGACTGTGTATTTCTCTTCGACGATTTCGCCGCCGAGTTCGTATATGCCCTGGCCGCCGCCGAATCCGGCGCGCGACTGCGCCGGGCAGCCTGGCGCGCCCTTTTCTTCGATCGCCTGTTTGGCGCAGGTGACCGTGCCCTTCAGATCCAGCGTGATGCCGGCCGGGCCGTATACGTTTACGTGCGTGATCGGCGACGGTACAACGCCGATCGTCGAGGAGATCACGGCTTCGCCGAACGCGTTCGTAGGCTTGCCGAAGGCATCGGGCTTGAAGCCGGCCTTGACGATCTTCACCGTCTCTTCCGCGTGGGCGGCCACCGGAAGTGCAAGCAGCATGGCGGCGCATACCACCGAGGCAATGATGCGGACTCTGGAACTCATCTCTCCTCCATCGATCTCATCTTCGGTCCGGCCCTCTCCGGCCAGCTGCCATTCCGAACCCGCTAAGGCGAACAATAGACCGCTATGGCGCGGTCTGCCGAGGTTCGGCGAAGGGCTCGCACGGCGGCGTTGGCACCGCGGCCCGCCCGCCGCGCTGCAAGTTCCATTGCGCGACAATCGTCAAATCGATTACGAATCCTTTACGGAATCCTGGTTGGCTGCCGATATGACTCCCGGTGGGCGTATCCCGCGGCAGTGGATAGGTGCGCCGACCCACAACTATGGGAATGCCCCAAGATGACCCGGTCTCCCGCATGACGCCACCTGGCGGCGCTCGTCGCCGTGCGCTTCGCACAGCGCTCTCCGCCATTGCCGGCGGCGGCTTGTCGGCGGCCACACTCGGCGGCCCGTTGGCCACAGACGTGGCTGCCGCCGGGGCCAAGAAAGGGGCTAAAGAGGCTTCCGCGTCGGAAGAAACGACCACCACGGCCGCCGCGGTGCCGGAAACGACGCCGACGGAAACGACCGCCACGGCCACGACGCCTCCGACGAGCACGACTCCGACCACGACCTCCACGACGCCTACCGCCCCGCCGGCGGAAGAACCGGAAACACCGGCGGTCGTCCTCAAACGCAAAGCGCAGCGCACCGCGGTCGGGCCGGCGAGCCCGAACCAGACCAGCACCGGCGACGCCTCCGAAGCCGAAAAGAAGGCCCAGGAAGGAGCCGCCGGCAACATCGCCTCGTCGCCCGAAATGGTCGCCGAGGAAGGCGCCCTGGCCGCCGTGTTGGCCTCATCGCAAGCGTCTGTGGAGGCGCTCGGCTTCTACCGCATCCCACTCTTCCTGCTGCCGGTCTACAAGGCGGCCGCCGTGCAGTACGGCATCCCCTGGCAGATCCTCGCGGCGATCAACGAAATCGAGACCAACTACGGGACCGATCTGTCGGTTTCGAGCGCCGGGGCCGTCGGCTGGATGCAGTTCATGCCGTCGACATGGCTGCAGTACGGCGTGGACGCGCTGAACGCCGGCTACGCCGACCCGTACAACCCGGTCGACGCGATCTTTGCCGCCGCGCGCTATCTGCGCGCCGCCGGCGCCGCGACCGACCTGCATGCGGCGATCCTCGCCTACAACCACTCCGAAGAATATGCGACCTCCGTGCTGCTGCGGGCGAAGCTGATCTCGACCTACCCAAAGGGCGTGATCGCGACCCTGACGGGCCTCGTCGATGGCCGCCTGCCGGTCAGCGGCCACCAACTGGCCTGGACGCCGTTGCCGGCGGAAACGATCCACAGCACGAGCAGCGCCACCGCCCGGGCAACCGCCGTCGGCACGACTGGCGCGCCGTCGAGCCAGCAGCAGGCAAGCCCGAGCAAGGAGGCTAGCGGCCACATCGCCTCTGCGCCGCAGCATCACGTCAAGGCCCACTCTGCGGCGAGCCAGCACGTCAAGGCCCACGCTGCGGCAAGCCGGGATGTCAAGGCACACGCCGCGAACCAGCACGTCAAGACCCAATCCGCGAGTCATCACGTCAAAGCCCACGCCGCGAGCGCGCCGGCCACGTCGAGCGCTCCCGTCACGCCGGGCAGCACCGCGGCGGTCTCGCCGAGCGCCGCCGCCGCTGGCGCCGGCGTCGCCAAGGGCGCGGGCAAGCCGACGGAGCAGACACGTCAGTTCGTCGAGCTCACGACCGCCCCCGGTGCGTCCGTGCTCGCGGTCCAGGACGGGCGCGTGATCGAGATCGGCAAATCCCGTCAGCTCGGGCGCTTCGTCGTGCTGCGCGACGTCTACGGCGACCTGTTCACCTACGCTGGGCTCGGCAGCGTCGCGCCGACCTACTTCGTGCCTAAGCCGAGCGGTCGCCAGGGCAGCTCGCAGGCCGTCAAGGCCGCCAGCACGCACGACCCGGCCCCGTCCGAAGCCGCCACCGCCGGCGTGCAACCGGTCACGCTTCAGGTCAAGACGCCGACCCCTCACGCCGGCGCGGGCAAGAAGGGCAAGAAGGCCTCCGCCGCCTCCGCCGGCCAGATCGCGATCCCGGCCGAAGAAACGGTGCCGGCCGGCATGAACCGCCCGCGCATCTACGCCAAACCCGACAACCCCGACGCGCACGCGGCGGCTCTGCTGGCCGCGGCACGGGCGGCGAAACGCAACGTCGCCGGCCAGCGCGTCCCGTTGAAGAAGGGCTCGGTCGTCACGAGCGGCACGGTGCTCGGCAAGGTCAGCACGCCGAAGGGCGCGAAGGGCGGGCACCTGCGCTTCGCGATCCGTCCCGCCGGCGATGGCAACACGGTCGAAGCCGGTCCGATCCTCACCAATTGGGCCGAGTTGCAGAACGCGCTGCACCCGCAGGGCTCGAAAGAGCGCAACGCCTTGCTGGGCGCCACCGCCGGCGATGCGTTCCTACTCACACGCAGCGAACTCGAGCGCACGGTGCTCTCCGACCCGGGCATCACGATCTACGGTTGCGGCCGTCAGGACATCGCGTCCGGCAAGGTCGACTCGCGTGTGCTGGCGCTATTGGCGTTCCTTTCGCGCAGTGGCCTCGAGCCGACCGTCAGCGCGCTGCGCTGTGGACAGAGCCAGTACTCGGCCGCTGGCACGCTTTCGGCGCAGGCGCGCGGCGACGCGGTCTCGATCAGCGCGATCAACGGCGTCCCCGTCGCACACCACCAGGGTCCGGGCACGATCACGGACCTCACGATCCGCGCGCTCCTGACCGTGCCGGTCGGATTCGTGCCGGCCGAAATCATCAGCCTCATGCACTACCCGGGCTCGGCCAACACACGCGCGCAGCGCTCGCACGCGAAGGAGATCTCGGTCGTGTTCGCGGCGCCCGCCAAGAGCGGCACCGCGCTCAGCCCCAAAGCGGCCGCGACGGCGGCTCACTCCGCGAAGTCAGGCGCGGCGGCTCCCGCTCCGGTGGTCACCACGAGCACGCTCAGCGCCGCCGACTGGACCTCGCTGATCGCCCGCATCGGCGGGCTGCCGGTACCGAAGGTGCCGAGCAAGCCGACCAAGTCGGCGATCCCCGACAAGCAGCAGTCGCAGACCGCCGCTCGTCGGGGCACCGCTCACAAGCGCTAGCTCTCAGCCCTGCGGCGCCGCGCCTGGCTGTCCTTCGGGTGCGCCACCGCCGCCGGGAGCCGTTCCCGGGGGACGGCCGCCATCGGGCGCGCCGCGGAACGCGCCGCCCAGCTGCTTGGCGCAGAGCTTGCGCGCCTTGATGAAGGTGGGGCTGCTCGTGTCGAGCCCTTTGGTGCTGAAGATCGGCCCTTTGCCCGATGTGTTGGGCGCGGGCACGTCGACGCCGTTCTTGCGCAGGCATGTGGCGAAGCTGGCGAGGGCGGTGCGCAGCTTCGCGTTGTTGGCGCGCCCGAACGGGAGCGCGTGCCCGCCGGCCCCGAAGCCGCCGCACTTCTTCAGGGCCGCCTCGAACTGAGTACGGGTGACACCCTTCGGTAGGCGTGACCCCCGTTCGGAGCCGGAGCCCCCGGCCGGCGGCTGACCGCGCTGCGGCGAGGGCAGCGTGATGCCCTGCTTCTGGAGGCATTCGCGCACCGCTTTGAAGCGGCCCGCGCCGGGCGCCCGCGTCCTGCTCGTCGTGCCGCTCGAGGCCGAGGCAGAGGCCGAGGAGGCTTTGCTGCCGGAGGAGGAGCTACCGCAGGCGGCCAGCAGCAGGCTCGCGAGCAGGGCGATCAGGACGGCCATGGCAAGCCGGGCACGTCGGCTGTGGGTGGGTCGGTCAGACATTCTCGGTCGCTTCCTTGTTCGTTGCTGGATCAGCCACCCGGGCCGAACAGGCTCGGGCCGCTGGAGGACGATGATGATGCTGCACTGCCGCCGCCGAAGAGTGCGCCGATGCCGGCGCCGGTCGCTCCGGCGGCGCTCGATCGGATCGTCTGCGCGCGGATCGCGCCGCCGCTCGTACGGCTGCCGCTGACGACGACCGTTTCTCCAGGGTGGATCGTGCGCGCCGAGGCGCTGACGGTCTTCGTGACGGTCGCACCAGAGGCCAGCACCTTGAGCGTGTTGCCTTCCGCGTCGGTCACGTACAGCGTGTTGCCCTTCACGAACGTCACTTCGCCAACCGTCGCGCCACCGCCACCGGCACCGGCGAACGCGGAGCGGACAGTGCTGCCGCTGCCCCGCCCGGCGCCGCCACGCAGCCCGGCCAGGCGCGAGGCGAACCCTCCTCCGGCGCCGCCGTTGCCGGAGGCTCCCTGGCCCTTCTCGACCAGCACGCCCGCGATGAAGCCGCAGGCCAGCATCAGCACGAGCGCCAGCGCGATCGGCAGCGGCTGCAGCAACCGACGCCGCGGTCGCGGCGGCAACTCGTCGTGGGTCGTGTCCCAGATGGGCGTGGGGGGTGGCGGGGCGGCTTGCATCGCGGACTCCTGGATCACTCGAAGCGCAGGGCCTCGATCGGGGTGAGGGTGGCCGCGCGGGCGGCCGGATAGGTGCCGAAGAACAGGCCCGAGAGCGCCGCTGCCGCGAACGCCAGCGGGATCGAGTAGGGCGCGATCGCGGGCTGCACGCCGGCGATCTCGAACTGACTGCCGGCGATGCCCACGAGCACGCCCACGAGGCCGCCGATCAGCGACACGAGCAGCGCCTCGGTCAGGAACTGCGTGAGGATGTCGCCGCGGCGCGCCCCGACGGCCTTGCGGATGCCGATCTCGCGGGTGCGTTCGGTCACCGACACGAGCATGATGTTCATCACGCCGATGCCGCCGACGAGCAGCGAGATCGCGGCCACCTCGCCGAGCAGCGTCGTGAACACGCCGCTGGTGGAGCTGGAGGTTTCCAGCAGCGAGCCCTGGTTGAGGACGGTGAACCCAGGTTCGCTCGTGTCCTTGACCTTGTGCCGTTCGTCGAGGATCTGGGTGACCTCCGCTTCGGCGCGCGAGAGTGAGGACTCCGAGGTCGCTTGGACCGCGATCGCGTCGACGGCGCCCGGTCCGGTGAGCGCGTCCTGGACGGTGCTGATCGGGGCCAGCACGACGTCGTCCTGGTTGATCGCCCCGCTCGCGCCCTTGGTCGCCAGGACGCCGTCGACGACGTAGTTGCCGCCGTTCACCTTGATCGTCTGTCCGACCGCGCTCTCACCGGAGAACAGTTCCTCGGCGACGGTTTGCCCGATCACGACGACGCGCCGGTGCCCGCTGACGTCGGCGGCCGTGAACGAGTCGCCTTCCGCGAGCTGGTAGTCGCGCGCCGCGAGGTAGGAGGGTGTGGTGCCCACGAACGAAGATGGTTCGAAGCTCGTCGAGCCGAACGCGAGGCTCACGCCGGAGGCGTTGACGACCGGCGACGCGCTCTTGACGTCCGGCGCGAGCGCGTGTCCTTCCAGCGCGCGGGCGTCGGCGCGCGTGAGCGACACGGCTGTGGCCGCGTTGGCACGCGCGCCGCCGCGGAAGCCGTTGCTCGTGACCTCGAGCACGTTCGTGCCGAGGCTCTCGATACGCGCCTGGACGGCCTTGGAAGAACCGTTGCCGACCGCGATCAGCACGATCACGGAAGCCACGCCGATCGTCATGCCCAGGATCGTCAGTCCGGAGCGCAGGCGGTTGGCGGCGATCCCGCCCCAGGCGACGCGTAGGGTCTCGACGCCGATCATCGACTGTCCTCGACGATCTCGCCGTCGCTGAGGCGGATCACGCGCTCGGCGCGCGCCGCCACGTCGGGCTCGTGTGTGATCAGCACGACGGTGCGGCCTTCGTCGTTGAGGCCGGCGAAGATGTCGAGCACCTCCTCGGTCGAATGCGAGTCGAGGTTGCCGGTCGGCTCGTCGGCGAGGATCAACGCGGGGTTGGTGACGATCGCGCGCGCGACCGCCACACGCTGCTGCTGTCCGCCCGATAGCTCCGAAGGCTGGTGGGCGAGACGGTCGGCCATGCCGACGGCGCTGAGCGCGCGTGTCGCGCGCAGGCGACGCTCGGCACGGGGCAGCCCCGCGTAGGCGAGCGGCAGCTCGACGTTGGCTAGCGCGCTCGTGCGCGCGACCAGGTTGAAGCTCTGGAAGACGAAGCCGATCTTGCGGCTGCGCAGGTCGGACAGGTCGTCCTCGTCGAGATGGGCGACGTCGGTGCCGTCGATCAGGTAACGGCCGGTGGTGGGGGAGTCCAGGCAGCCGAGGATGTTCATCAAGGTGCTCTTGCCGCTACCTGAGCTGCCCATCACGGCGACGAATTCGCCACGCTCGATCGACAGCGACAGCGGGCGCAGCGCCCGCACTTCGAGCCGGCCGTGGGCGTAGGTCTTGCTCGCTCCGTGCAGCTCGATCACGTACGCGCTCATTCGCCGCCTCTGCCGGGGGGTCCGCCGGGCGCCGCGGACACGCTGGCGCCGCCGCCTATCGCCAGTCCTCCAGCCGCACCGAGGCCGCCCGCGCCGGACAGCGCGCCCGAGCCGCCGCGCCTCGACAGGCGCGAGAGCAGGCTGGCGCCGGAGCTCGAGGTGGTTGAGGTGGCGAGCGGCAAGGCGACCTGTTCGCCGGCCTTCAGGCCGCTGCGGATGATCGTCGTCGTGTTGCCGGCCAGCCCGGTGACGACGGAGCGGACGGTGCGCTTGGAGCCCCGTACGACCGTCACCGTTCCGGCGGAGATCGCGCTGCTGGGGACGTTCACGCCTTCGGCCTGCTCGACGACGACTTCGGCCGATGCGCTCATGCCCGGTTTCAGCCCCGGCGTCAGCTGGTCGAGGTGGAAGGTCACGTCGTAGCTGACGACGCCGCTGGATGAGCTGGCGGCGAGCGTCGCCACCGAGGTGACGTGTGCGGCCAGCTTCTTGCCTTCGAGCGCTTCGATCGTAACCGTCGCTGCCTGGCCCGGGTGCACGTGCACGACTTCGGACTCGCTCAGGGCGACCACGAGCTGCATCGAGCCGAGGTCGCTCAGCACCGCGAACGGCTCGCTCGAGTCACCGGAGGACGACGAGGGCGAGGATTCGCCTTGGTTGCGAGCACCCGAGCCGGAGCCCGAGCCAGACGACGACGAGCTAGACGCGGAGGCCTTGCTCGTACCGCTGGCGGAGACGGTCTGGCCGACCTCGCCTTCGAGCGTGACGATCGTGCCCGTCGAGGGCGCATACAGGCGGGTGTTCTGGACGGCCTCTTCGGCGCTCTGCACGGCGAGCCGCTCGCTGCGCACCGAGGCGCGCGCCGACGCCAGGTTCGCTTCGCGGGTGGCCTGACTCTCCTGTTTCTGCTGGGTGTCGCTCGCGGGCGCCGTCCCCGTCCCCGTCCCCGTCCCCTTCCCGGCGCCAGCCTCGGCTTCGTGCCCCGTCGAGGATCCCCCGCTGTCCGCGCCGCTCGTTTCGCTTTCGCTTTCGTCTTCTTCGTCCTGGGCAAGCGTCGCCTCGGCGCCCTGCAGCGCGGCGCGCGCCTGTTCGAGTGAGACTTCGGCGTCTTCGGGGTCTAGCGCGGCCAGCAGCTGACCGGCAACCACGTGCTCGCCAGCGCGAACGTAGATGTGTTCGACCACGCCGCTCGTCTCGAAGCCGAGGTCCAGTTCGCTCGCCGCCGCGACGTTGCCGCTGCCGGACACGGTCGACTGCACAACCCCGCGCTGCGCGGTCACGACGCGGCTCTCGGCGCTGGCCGAACGCGACGCCGGGCCGACTACGAGGAAGGCGATCGCGATCGCCGCGACGCACAGAGCGCCGAGTGCGTACACGAGCCACGATGCTCTGCTCTTGGCGGCCATGATTCCTGTACGAGATCATCGAGACAGGCTGTAAGAGCAGCGAAAGAAACCCTGTAAGCCCAGCTAAATTCGACTTTCTGCCAAGATCGCTGACAACGATGGCGAGCTACGGCGGCATCGATCTCGGCGGCACCAAGATCCAGACGGTGGTGGTCGACGAGCGCCAGCAAGTGCTCGGTCAGGCGCGCTGCCCAACGCCGACGAGCGGAGGGCCGGCGGACGTCGCCGCGGCGATGGCCGCGGCGATGCGCGAAGCGGCCCGCGAAGCGAAGCTCGACGAGGCCTCGGCGCTGGCCGGCGTCGGCGTCGGCTCGCCTGGCACGGTCAGCGGCGCGACGGTCACGAGCGCGCGCAACCTGCCGGGCTGGGAAGGCAGCTTCCCGCTCGCCACAGAGCTCAAAAAAGCGCTTGGCACAGCGGTCGTGAAGCTCGGCAACGACGTGCAGGTCGCGACGATGGCCGAGGTGACGCTCGGCGCCGGGCGCCCGTTCCGCTCGCTGCTCGGCGTCTTCTGGGGCACGGGCGTCGGCGGTGGCGTGGTGCTGAACCGCAAACCGTGGCGCGGACGCGGCGGAGCGGGGGAGATCGGCCACATGGTCGTGCATCTCGACGGGGCGCGCTGCACCTGCGGGCGCCGCGGCTGCGTCGAGGCTTACGCGGGGCGTGCGGCGATGGAGATCCACGTGCGCAAGCTCGTCAAGAAAGGTCGCCACACCGATCTCTTGAAGCTGATGGAGAAACACGACCGCACCCGCTTGACGAGCGGCATCTGGGCGCGGGCGCTGGAGCACGAGGACGAGCTGGCGCTGGAGATGCTTGAGCGCGCCGTCAGGGCGCTCGGCGCCGGCATCGCCTCGGCCGTGAACCTGCTGGAGGTCGAGGCGGTGATCATCGGCGGCGGCCTCGGGGTGCGCCTCGGCGAGCCGTATGCGAAGCGGATCGAGCAGGAGATGCTGCCGCACCTGTTCGAGGACGCGAACCCGCCGCACGTGGAGGTCGCCCAACTCGGCGACCTCGGCGGCGCGATCGGCGCCTCGCTGCTCGTATCGCCGAAAAAGAGCTAGAGGCCCGCGACCGTCACGACGACGAGCGCGACCGACAGGCACGAGAGCACCGCTACGGTCACGCCGGCGGCGCCGTCGAGCAGGCCACGGCTGCGGTGCTCCCCCATCAGCTGGGCCGAGCGCGACAGGCGCCAGATGAAGAACAGGTTGATCGGCAGCAGCAGCCCGTTGACGACCTGCACGCCAACGAGCAACGAGATCACCGGTACGCCCGGGATGATCGCCACGATCGCGCTGATGGCGATCATGGCGGTGATGATGCCGACGAACACGGGCGCGTCCTCGCGGCGGCGGCCGATGCCCTTCTCGTAGCCGAGCGACTCCGACACGACGTAGGAGGTGGCGATCGGCAGGATCGCGCAGGCGAGCAGGCTGGCGCCGAGCAGGCCGACGCCGAACAGCGTCTCGGCGAACTGGCCGGCGAACGGGGTCAGCGCGCGCGCCGCCGCCGCGGCCGAGTCGATCTTGTGGATGCCGTGCGTGAACAGCGTCGCGCCGGTCGCGATCAGGATGAAGCCCGCGATCAGGTTCGCGAACACGGCGCCGGAGACGGCCTCGCGTTCCTCGCGGCGCAGCTCGTCCTTGCGCACCCCGCGCTCGACGACGGCCGACTGCAGATAGAGCTGCATATAGGGGGTGATCGTGGTGCCGATCGTCGCAATCAGCAGCAACAGGTAGGCCGAGCCGCCCTGGATGTGCGGCAGCACGATCGCCTTGCCAACCTGGCCCCAGTGGGGGTGGGCGAGGATCGCCGCGATCGGGTAGGCGAAGAACGGGATCGTGAACCAGATGAAGATGCGCTCGGCCGAGCGATAGGAGCCGCGCACGATCACGAGCCAGATGCCGACCGCGGCGATCGGCACCGACACCTGGGTGGGTATCCCGGCGAGACCGAATGCCGCGCCGGTGCCGACGAAGTCCGAGATGCAGATGCCCATGTTCGCGATCAGCACGGCGCTGGTCGCGAACACCGACCAGCGGATGCCGTATTCCTCGCGCACCAGCTCGGCCAGGCCTTTGCCCGTGACGACGCCCATGCGCGCGGCCAGCTTCTGCACGATCGCCAGCGAGATCGTGACCAGCACGATCGTCCACAGCAGGCCGTAGCCGTACTTGGCGCCGACCGAGGAGTAGGTGGCGATGCCGCCGGCGTCGTTGCCGGCGTTGGCCGCGATCAGGCCGGGCCCGAGCAGACCCAGGACGGCGAACAGGCGTGTGCGGCGAGAGCTAAGACGAGCAGGCAGACGTGGCCGGCCAAGACTGGCCTGCCTGATCCTGCGAATGACGGGCGGTACTCGGACCGCCATCGAACTGTCCGCTCGAAAGGCTCACGTCGGCCAGTCTATTCAGTCCTCGCCGAGGAGCCCGAAACGCCTCCGCCAGCCGCGCGGCAGCATCGCCTCCAGCACGTCGTCGACCGTCACGACGCCAACCATGCGCTTGTCTTCCTCGACCACTGGGATGGCCGTCAGGTTGTAGTCGGCCATCAGACGCGCGACCTCCTCGAAGGACGCGTCAGGTGCCAGACACGGCACCTCATGTCGGACCTCCGCGCCCAGTTTTGAAGTGGGGTCGGCGCGCACCAACGCGGTCACCGGCACGCTGCCCGCTAGCGCGCCGTCCGAGGAGCCGACGAACACGTTCGTCAACAGCTCGGAGGAGATGCGGCTCGAACGCACCGCGTCGAGCGCCTCGCTGGCGGTGCTGGCGGCCGGAAGTAGTACGAAGTCGGGGCTCATCAGACCGCCGGCCTCGGCCGGGTCGTAGCCGAGCAGCGCGCGCACCTTGACGCGGTGACCGACCGGCAGCAGCGCCAGCACCGGCTCACGACGCTCCTCGTCCAGCTCGCCGACGATGTCGGCCGCGTCGTCGGGCGCCATGCGCGCCAGGATCTCGGCGATCTGACCGTCGGGGCGGTCCTCGAGGAACTCGCGCTGGTGCTGGTCGTCGAGCTCCTCGAACACGTCGGCCTCGAGCTCGCGGTCGTCGTCGCCGACGGCCTGGATGATCTCCTCGCCCTCGCGCCTGGAGGCCGCCTCGACCAGGTCGGCGATCTGGGCGGGGTGCAGCTTCGCGAGCTTGGGGTGCGGGACGCGCAGGCGCACGGTCGGCACGTGGCCGACGAACGGCTCGACCTCGGCCCAGTCGAGGAACTCGCCGGTGGCGATGTGGGCGCCGAGCGGCTTCGGCAGCAGCCGTCGCAGACCGCCGCGGGCGCCGGTATCGACGCCGACGACCCGCCACGAGCCGGCCACCAATGCCAGCTCGATCTCGTTGGCGCGCACCAGGCGCGCGCCCTCGACGTTGATCAGCTGGCGATCGAGCAGGTCGCGCTTGAGCAGCACCTCTTCCTCGCGGCGCTCGAACGGGCGCAGGTCGAGCTTCGCCTTGTTCAGGGTCACGCCGGCGCTCGAGATCTCCGACACGCGCTCGACGCTCAAGAACGAGCTGCGCGAAGCGACGTTCACGAGCAGGCCCGTGATCGGCGGATAGCCGAAGCCGCCGAGGCGCACGATCAGATCCTCGACCTTGCCGAGCCGCGCGCCGTCGGCGTCGCGCAGCGGGCTGCCGACCACCGCCGACAGGTGCAGGATGGGCGGCGCCTGCGTGGCTGGCGCATTCACAGTGGCCCCCATCCTACGCGTCCCACCCCCGGCGCTGTCTATGTTCGGTGTCGATGCTGCCGTTCTGGATCTCGATTGCGGTGCTGTCGCTCGGCCAGGGCCTGACGGTGGCCTTGCCGGGCAGGCTCGAACTGCCCACCAAGGCCGGCGCGGTGTTGCGCCGTCGCGGCTGGGCGCTCGTGCCGCCGCTGTCGGTGATCGGCTTCGTGTTCATCGCGCGGGCGGCCGAACACGCGAGCGCACAGAGCCTGACCTATCTCGCGCTCGTGGCAGTACCGATCCTCGCGGCCTGCGCGCTCGCTTGGCTCGATCACCGTGCGCGCCCGGCCGCGGCGCTCGTCGTGCCGGCGCTGTTCGCGCTCGCCTGGGCCGACCGCTCGGGGCTCGCGGGGGAGACGGCGGCGCTCGTCCTATCGGTGCTCAGCTGTGCGGCGCTCGGGGCGCTGTTGGCCGCGGTAACGCCGACGATCTGGCTTGGCCTCGGCATCGTCGCGATGGCGGTCAGCGACACGGTGCTGGTGATCAGCGACCTGCTGCAGAAACCCAACGACGCGCTCAACGCCGCGCATCCGGCGGCCGGGCTGCCGCGCCTGCAGAGCGAGCTGTTCGGATCGGCGGTCATGGGTTATGGCGACCTGTTCATCGCTGGTCTGCTCGGCGGTCTGATGGCGGCGAGCTTCGGGCGCTCGACGCAGCTGCGCGCCGCCGCGCTGACGGCCGCGCTGGCGCTCGCCTTCGACCTGTTGTTCTTCGCGCTCGAAGAGTTGCCGGCGACGGTGCCGGTCGCGCTCGCGATGTTGCTCGTGCTTGCCCTGATCAGGCGGAGAGGCGCTCGTGATCGTGCTCGTGCTCGTGATCGTGCGCGGACGCGGCGGGCGGCTCCGGGCGACGCTCTGTCAGGCGACGCGCCCGCGGCGTCCCCTCGGGCTCCTGCGGCTCGATCGCCGGCTGCGAGGTGATCGAGCGCGTCGCGCCCTCGATCGGGTCCGGCGCCAGCACCTCACGGCCCGAGGCGGCCCCTGCCTGCTCGATCTTGCGCACCTGCGGCATCACGCGCGAGTCGAACGAGCCGACGGCGTCGTTGTAGGCGCCGACGGCCGAATGGAGCTGACGGCCGAGCTTGCCGAGCGGTTCGACGAAGCGCCCGAGGCGGTTGTGCAGCTCGCGCGCGGACTCGGCGATCTCGCGCGCGGACTCGGCGATCAGCTCTTGGCGCCAGCCGTAGTGCACGGCCCACAGCAGGCCGATCAGCGTGGTGGGCGTCGCCAACAGCACCTGCTGGGAGACGCCGTGCTCGATCAGCGCCGGGTCGGCGGCGAGCGCGGACTGGTAGATGCCGTCGGAGGGGATGAACATTACGACGAACTCGGGCGTCTGATCGAGCTGGTTCTGGTAGCCCTTGGAGGCGAGTTTGGAGACGTGCTCGCGCGTCTGGCGGGCGTGGCGCGCCAGATGGGCTTCGCGTTGTCCTTCGTCGTCTGACTCGAGCGCCGACAGGTAGGCGTCGAGCGGCACCTTGGAATCGACCACGACGACCTTGCCGCCGGGCAGACGCACGAGCATGTCCGGGCGCAGCGCGCCGTCGGCGGTGTTGATCGTGGTCTGCTCTAGAAAGTCGCAGTGGGCGACCATGCCCGCCATCTCGACGACGTTGCGCAACTGGATCTCGCCCCACGAGCCGCGCGTCGAGGGTCGCTTGAGCGCGGCGACCAGGTTGCCAGTCTCTTGGCGCAGCGAGCCGACCCCCTCGCCGAGCTGGCGGATCATCTGCGCGAGCTGGCCCTGAGCCTCGCGGCGCTCGCGCTCCAGACGCGCGATCTCGCTCTCCATGCGCCCGAGCTTCTCGCCGACCGGTGTCATCAGGCCTTTGAACTGCTCGGTGTGTAGGGCCATGTCGCCGCGCAGGCGCTCCTGCTCGGCGCGACTCGCCTCCGCCACGCCCTGGGCGAGTGACGCGCCGGTCTGCGCGAGCGCGTCGAGCGAGGCCGCTTTCAGCTCGTCGCGCAGGCGCACGCGATAGCCGCGGGCCAGGATCGCGACGCCGATCGCGCCCAACAGTGCTCCGAGGATCAACGAGGTGAGGCTCATCTGCGCTCCTTCTGCTTCAGCGTGAACGAGCCATGATGAGGGCGGCGCCGGACGTCGCCAAAGGCGTCCCAAAACGCCCGCTCAGCGCCGTCCGAAGGGGTCCACGAGGATCGCTCTGGGGCGACACAAAGAGTCCGCGAGGCCCGTCGCCTACAGCTTGACAACAACGAAACCCGGGGCTATCTTGGCCATTCGCTTCCCGGAGGGGTACTTTGGGGAGCGACCCAAGACCAAGAGGGATAACCATAAGAGTGGGCGGTGCCGGAGCGATCTTCCAGCTGGCATTCCCCGCCACATGTGAGGAGGATGTGAGATGTCAGCCAAGAATGGCTCGACCCGCTCGGTACGCCGCATTGTCGGCATTTGCCTTGCGGTCGCGTTCGCGCTTTCCGCGCTGTTCGCTTCCACCGCATCGGCGAAAACGAAACCGATCAACAAGACGTATCTCGCGCTCGGCGACTCGCTGGCGTTCGGGTACTCGCTGCAGCTGTACAACGAAAACGAAGCCGAAGGCGACCCTGCCGCGGCGTTCGAACACGGCTACGTCAACGACTACGACGCCAAACTCAAGGGGCACAAGGAATACGCGCTCGTGAACCTGGGCTGCCCTGGTGAGACGAGCAAGTCGCTGATCGGCAACGGCCCGATCGGCGCGGCGCTCGAAGGCGCGTTCGGTGCGACCACGGAAGCTCCGTGCGCCTACCAGGAAGCGTTCAACGCCTTCCACAAAAACGGCACGGGCGGTCCGCTGCACACGCCGTACGTCGGCAAGTCGCAGCTCGAAGCCGCGATCGAACAGATCGCGATCGCCGCGGGCACCGGCAAACCGGTCGAAAGGCTGACGCTGAACATCGGCGCCAACGACGAGCTCGCGGTCGTCCACGGCTGTGAAAAAGAAGTCGAAACCGAATTCATCAACGAAGGCAAAAGCAAATACGGCGCCAGCCCGGCCGAAGCTGTCAAACACTGCCTCGAAAGCAAGGTCTTCTCGCTCGTCGAAACGATCGTGAAGAACACCGAGGCCGCCGGCTACGCCATCCGTCACGGTGCTGAATTCGGCGGTGTCAACTACACCGGTCCGATCACGTTCGTAGCTAGCTACGACCCCTACGGTGCGGTCCTGCACGCCGGCGAAGAATTGCTGACGGGCTCGACCAGCCTCGCGGCGCTGATCAACCTCGAAGAGGAACACCACTTCGCGCAGGGCTTCAACCCCGAAGCGGGCGAAGCCGGGTTCGAAGCGTGCACGGCCAACCCGCTGCCTGTGTTCAACCCGAAAAACAAGAAGGAACCGGTTCGTCTGCAGGCTTGGACGAACATGGCCAACACGACCTCGTTCGAAGGCAAAGCGAATGGGCCTGACATCCACGCAACCCCGGCCGGTTACATGGTGATGGCAAAGGTCATCAAGAAAGCCTGCGGCCTGTAGTCAAAAGTCGCATCATCACGCTCGCGGCACGACGCGGCGAGCGTGGACAGCAGTGAGCAACGGGGCGTCCGACCGCAAGTCGGGCGCCCCGCCTCATTTCAAGAACCTCGCTCGCTCCTAAGCCGTCTGGCGCAGCAGCAGCGACTCGTCGGCCGCCTCGCCGAGTACGCGCAGCATCGCGGCGGCGGCGGGCACGAGCCGCGCTCCGCCCGGCGCGACGGCCAGCACGCCGCGCACCGGCGGCGCCGGCGACAGCTCGCGGATGACGATGTCCTCGCGCACGACCGACAGCGCCAGCTGGGGGATCAGGGCCACGCCGACGCCGGCCGCCACCAGCCCCTGCACCGTCTGGTAGTCGTCGCTCTCGAACGACACACGCGGCTCGAAGCCGGCCGCCAGGCAGCTGCGCACCACGTGGCGTGCGCACGGGCTCGCGCCCGAGGTCTGCACCCACGCCTCGCCGCGCAAGTCTGAAAGCGTCACTCGCTTGCGCTCGGCCAACCGGTGCGCGCGCGGCAACGCGAGGTGCATCGGGTCCTCTAGCAGCTCCAGGCGCGTCAGCCCCTCCGCTCCGCCGCCGCGCGCCAGCGCCTGGCCCTCGAACTCGAACACGAGCGCCAGGTCGAGCTCGCCGGCGCGCAGGCGCGGCAGCACCTCCTCCGGCTCGCCCTCGGCCAGCGTCAGCTCGACGTCGGGGTGGGCGGCGCGGAAGGTGGCGATCGCGACCGGCATCAGGGTCGCGCCGGCGGTCGGGAAGGAGGCCATGCGCAGGCGACCGGCGCGCAGACCGGCGATCGCGTCGAGCGCCGCCTGCGCGCCGTCGAGGCCGGCGAGGATGCCCTCGGCGTGCGCCAGCAGCGTCTGTCCGGCCGCCGTCAGGGTTACGCCGCGCGGATGGCGCTCGAGCAATGCCATGCCGGCTTCGGCCTCCAGCGCGGCGATCTGCTGCGAGACGGCCGACTGGGTGTAGGAGAGCGCTTCCGCGGCGCGCGAGACGGAGCCGCGGTAGGCGACCTCCTTGAGCACCTGCAGGCGGGCCACATTAAGCATTAGCACTACTAATACTAGAGATCAAAAAGATCGCTGGAGCTGATGGCAGGCACGTGCCACCATGGATCGAAAGAGAAGGCACCGAACAAGTACAGACAGAGCCGCCCACCGGCCTTTCACGACAGGAGCACAGCCATGTCAGCCAAGATCATCATCTCTTACGACGGGACCGCCAACGAGGAGGACGCGATCGCCCTCGGCCGCCTCTTCGGCCAGGCCGGCGCGCAGCTCGCGATCGCCTACGTGAGCCACGGCCACGACACGCCCGGCGACACGCAGGGCCTTCTGGACCGCGGCCTCCAACTGCTCGGCACACCGGGCGCGACCGGCCACGTCGTCAACTCGCCCTCCACGCCCGAGGGTCTCGCGGCGCTCGCCGACAGCGAGGGCGCGGACGTGATCGTGTTCTGCTCGGACTCGCACACCGCCAAAGGGCACGTGTCGATCGGCAACTCCGCCCAGCGGCTCTTGAGCGGCGGGCGCACGGCGGTCGCGATCGCGCCGGTCGGCCTGGCCGAGCGCGGCGCGGGCATCCGCAACCTCGTCGCTGTGGGCGATCACGATGGCGGCGCCGCCGAGACGGCAGCGGCGCTGGCGCAGGCGGTCGGCGGTGAGATCTCCCCGGTCGTCAACGAGCAGACCGACCTCGTGGTCGTCGACTCGCGCGCCGAGGCCGAGGCCGGACGCGTGTCGCTCAGCGCCTCCGCGGAACACCTCGTCGAGGTCTCCTCCGCAGCCGTGCTGGTAGTGCCGCGCGGCACGCGCCTGCGGTTCGGCGCCCAGCAGTTCGTCTCCTAACTTCAGCAGCAAGACCAACACACGCAGACACACGCATCACAGCGGGGCCGACCCTCTCAGCGCAGGGTGCGGCCCCGCAGCCGTGCGACCCCGTAGCGCGCGAACGCCCCGGCCAGGTCGAGGCCGCCGCCGAGCAGGTGCCCGAGCGGTCCGGTCCACAGCCAGGCCTCCCAGCGCCGGTGGCGCGGCGGTCGCGGGCGCGTCCTCATCGGGGTGCACGGTATCGTGGCATCCGTGGCGGGCGCCCTGAAGACGACCTTGACCGAGCTGGGCGACTCGCGCGTGCGGCTGCAGGTCGAGGTGCCGCCGTCCGAGCTCGAGGCGCCGCTGGAGCGCAAGGCGCGCCAGCTGGGCAAAGAGCTGAAGCTGCCTGGCTTCCGTCGCGGCAAGGTGCCCGCGCCGCTCGTGATCCAGCGCGTCGGGCGCGACGTGGTGCTCGAGGAGGCGGTGCGCGACACGCTCTCGACGTGGTACTCGAAAGCGATCGAGGAGGCCGGCGTCGTGCCCGTCGGCGACCCGAAGCTCGACCTGCCCGCGATGCCCGCCGAGGGCGAGGCGCTCGAGTTCTCGATCGAGATCGGCGTGCTGCCGAAGGCCGAGCTGGGCGACTACAAGGGCCTGGAGGTGCCTCGCCGCGAGGCCGTCGTCGAGGACGAGCAGATCGATCGCGAGCTGGAGGCGATCCGCGACCGCCTCGCGCGCTTGGAGACGGCCGAGCGGCCGGCCGAGACAGGCGACTTCATCGTCATGGACTACGTCGGTACGCTCGCCGGCGAGGAGCAGCCGTTCGCCGGTGGCGAGGGACGCGACCAGCTGATCGAGCTGGGCTCCGGCAACCTCATCCCCGGCTTCGAGGAGGCGCTGCTGGGCGCCGGTGCGGGCGAGACGCGCAGCGTCGCCCTGACCTTCCCCGCGGACTACCCGAACACCGATCTCGCAGGCAAAGACGCGAGCTTCGAGGTCACGGTCAAGGAGGTCAAGCTCAAGGAGCTGCCGCCGCTCGACGACGACCTCGCGATCGACACGGGTTTCGAGGACCTCAAAGAGCTGCGCGAGGACATCCACACGCGCATCCTCGACGCCGACGAGGCGCAGGTGCAGGCCGAGTTCCGTCAGGCGGCGCTCGACGCCGCCGTCGCCAACGCGAGCGTCCCGGTCACGGCTGAGCTGGTCGCCGGGCGCGCGGGGGAGATGCTCGAGCGCATGTTGCACTCGCTTTCGCATCGCGGCGTCTCACGCGAGGCTTACTTCCAGATCACCGGCCGCCGCGAAGAGGAGATGCTCGAGGAGATGCGACCGGAAGCCGAGCAGGCGCTCAAGCGCGAGGCGCTGATCACGGCCGTCGTGGCGGCCGAGGGCATTGCTCCCGGCGACGAGGAACTGCTCGAAGCGCTGACGCCGACGGCGGAACGCGAAGGCGTCGAGCCGGACAAGCTGTACGACGAACTGAAGTCGGCCGGACGCCTGGAGGAGGCGCGCGAGGACCTCGCCGCGCGCGAGGCGATCGACCTGATCTCCTCCGAGGCGAAGCCGATTGCGCCCGAGACGGCGGTCGCGCGGGAGAAGCTGTGGACGCCCGAGAAGGACGCCGAGGCGGGCTCCGGCGCCGAAGCGAGCGCCGGCGAGGAGCAGGCCGGCAAGCTGTGGACGCCAACCGATCTAAGATCGGCCAGCTAGCCTTCCTTGGAGGAATCTCCGCCATGAAGCGAAACAAAGCGAGACTATGAGCCCACTTGTCCCCATGGTCGTAGAGCAGACCTCCCGCGGTGAGCGGGCCTTCGACATCTACAGCCGCCTGCTCAACGAGCGCATCGTCTTCCTCGGCACGCCGGTCGACGACCAGATCGCGAACTTGATCGTGGCCCAGCTCCTGCACCTGGAGTCCGAGGACCCCGAAAAGGACGTCTCGATTTACATCAACTCTCCGGGCGGCAGCGTCTACGCGGGGCTGGCGATCTACGACACGATGCAGTTCATCAAGCCCGACGTGCAGACGATCTGCGTCGGCATCGCGATGTCGATGGGGGCGCTGCTGCTGGCGGGCGGCGCGCACGGCAAGCGCATGGCGCTGCCGAACGCCAAGATCCTCATCCATCAGGTCTCATCGAGCTTCCAGGGTCAGGCGACCGACATCGAGATCCACGCCAAGGAGATCATCGACGTGCGCCACCGTCTGGACGAGATCATCGCCAAGCACACGGGCAAGGACCTCGCGGACGTCAGCAAAGACACCGAGCGCGACTACTTCATGAGTTCGGAGGAGGCCAAGAGCTACGGCATCATCGACCGCGTGATCTCGGAGCACTAGCTCCGCGCGATCACGAGGACCCGAGAAGTCACGAGTTCGGGGAGAGGCAAGACATGGCAAGGCCCACAGACTCCAACGAGCAGCTCCTCTGCAGCTTCTGCGGCAAGTCCCAGCGGCAGGTCAAGAAGCTGATCGCCGGTCCCGGCGTCTACATCTGCGACGAGTGCATCGATCTCTGCAACGAGATCATCGACGAGGAGCTGGCGGCACCGCCTGCCTTCGACATCGAGAACCTGCCCAAGCCGCGCGAAATCTACGACGTGCTCGACGAGTACGTGGTCGGGCAGGACCCTTCCAAGCGCACGCTTTCGGTCGCGGTCTACAACCACTACAAGCGCGTGCAGATGATGATGTCCGGCGACTCGGACATCGAGTTGCAGAAGTCGAACATCCTGTTGCTCGGCCCGACCGGCTGCGGCAAGACCTTGCTCGCGCAGACGCTCGCGCGCATCCTCAACGTGCCGTTCGCGATCGCCGACGCGACCGCGCTGACGGAGGCCGGCTACGTCGGCGAGGACGTCGAGAACATTCTCTTGAAGCTGATCCAGGCCGCCGACTACGACGTCAAGAAGGCCGAAACGGGGATCATCTACATCGACGAGGTCGACAAGATCGCGCGCAAGGCCGACAACCCGTCGATCACGCGCGACGTGTCGGGCGAGGGCGTCCAGCAGGCGCTCTTGAAGATCCTCGAGGGCACGGCGGCCTCGGTGCCGCCGCAGGGGGGGCGCAAGCACCCGCACCAGGAGTTCCTGACGATCGACACGACCAACGTGCTGTTCATCTGCGGTGGCGCTTTCGCGAACCTCGACAAGGTGATCGAGCGCCGCATCGGGCACAAAGGGGTGGGCTTCGCCTCGGCGATCGAGGCCAAGACCGAGCGCGACGCGGGCCAGGTGTTCGAGCAGTGCCTGCCCGAGGATCTGATCGAGTACGGCTTGATCCCCGAGTTCATCGGCCGCCTGCCGGTGGTGAGCGCCGTGCATCAGCTGACGCGCGAGGACCTGGTCTCGATCCTGGTCGAGCCGCGCAACGCGCTCGTCAAGCAGTTCCAGCGCTTCTTCGCCTTCGACGGCATCGAGCTGGTGTTCAGCGAGGACTCGCTGGTGGCGGTCGCCGAGAAGGGCCTGGAGCGCGAAACCGGCGCGCGCGGGCTGCGCTCGATCATCGAGGAGATCCTGCTCGAGGTCCAGTTCGAGCTGCCCTCCCGCCGCGACGTGAAGAAGTGCGTGGTGACGAAGGAGACGGTCGAGAAGGGCCTGACGCCGACGCTCGTGACCGAAGCGGCGCCCGAAGACGCCGAGCAGTCACTGCGCGAAGAGTCGGCCTAGCTTCTTTGGGAAGGCCAGGCCACATGTGGCCTGGCCCGAGGCCGCACATGTGCGGCCTCGCGGTCGGCACATGTGCCGACCGAAAAGCAAGCACCCAGGCATCGCTACCATCGAGACTATGGCTCGTAAGGGCAAGAAGGACTCAGAGGAGAGCGGGCTCGC